>JAQXFO010000026.1 GCA_029005135.1 Lachnospiraceae bacterium | reverse complement strand
GGGCCGGCAGAGCCAGCCCGTCGAAGCGGCGGTCAGCGGTTTTTTTCTCTATATGATAGTGTTTCAGGCGGAGGCCCTGCCGCTGATCCTTTTGAAGCAGCCCTTCCGCTATCTGGTGCTCTTGTGGGCGGTGACGGTGTCTTCGGTGACTCTTATAGCGCTTTTTATACTTCTTAAGTCGCCAAAGGGGATGACAAAGCCGTGGTTTCGGTCATGCCGCGAGGACATACCGGCGGTGATTGCCGTGATCGCCGCCGTGGTTCTTCTTGTGGGGGCTCTCGTGTTCCGTACTTATCATTACTGGGACTGCGCTTATTATATCGGTACGATGAATGAGGCCCTGACGACGGATACGATGTATCTCTACAACGGCAATACGGGCAATCCTGTCTCGAGCATTAATCTGAGATATGCGCTGTCCTCCTTTTATATGGCCTATGCCGTCATCTGCCGTCTCTTCGGCATACCGGCGATCATCATGGCCGATTACGGCATCCGGGCGCTGGGGATCCTGATGAGCCTTGGCATCGTCTATCTGATCGCCCGCTGCCTTCTGTCGCAGCGAAGGCCGGCTCTTCTGGCGGTCCTGATTGCCGCCGCCGTCAATCTTCTCTGGATGTCTGAATACACGACCTCGCAGTTTTTTGTCTATCGTTTGTATGAAGCCAAGGGCTATTGCGCCAATGTGCTGCTGCCCTTTGTGTTTTATCTTTTTGCGTCAATGCTTCGTCAAACCGGTCATGAAGCAGCGGAAAATGCCCTCTGGCGGCAGCTGTTTCTTGTCTGCCTGGCGGCGGTGCCCGTATCCATGTCTTCGCTGGTGATACTGCCTGTTATGATTCTGACGGGAACGATTGCCCTGATGGTGCGCCGGGAGCATCGGCTGAAAACCTGTGTCCGGGGCATTGTCTGTATGGTGCCCAACGGTCTCTATGCTCTGCTTTACCTTCTGTATGTGAAGGGGCTCTTCATTATTCCGGTTGTCGGCTGAGGTATTTTGCCTAAGGAGTTGTGTTCATGCATCAGTTTTCCGGTTGTCTTCAGATAGCGGCCCGCTATTTTGTCCATCCGCTGTGGGCAGTTCTGGTACTGGTCTCCTGCCTGTACCTCTTTTTCCGGGCCGATAAAAAATACCGCCCCTGCCTTATAGCGGCCGCGGCGGCTTATGTGATCTTCGGTTTTAATGATCTGATGTACCGTATCACCGGTATTTTCATCAACAACAATGTCTATTATCGTTTTTTATGGATCGTACCGGCAGCAACTCTCATCGCCTGTGCCGGGGCTGATCTGATGAAGAAGGGTGCTTCCCTGTGGAAAAAGATACTCTTTTTCGGTATTCTGACGGGCTGTCTTCTTGTTTCCGGAGGCGGCTATGTCTCGGACGGCAAGACGGCTCTGCCGGACAATGCCTACCAGCTTGATGACGATGTGCTGGCTCTGACGGAGGCCATCCGAGCCGACGGTGCTTCCGGCAAATACAGGATCGTCCTGTCTTCCGATCTGGATGTGCAGTTCCGCCTTTACGATGCCAATGCCGTGACGGTGGTTTCCCGGACGGCTTATCTGACGCATTTCAGCAGCAGTCAGGAAACGGCGGAGGAAGAGGAGGTCACCGGAGGCGGGGAGATCGAAGAGGCCGTCCGCGTGATGATAGAGGCCGCGGAGTACGGACGGATTGAGGATCCGTCAGCACTCAGGGAGGCCCTCGCCGATAAGGAGGCCGAATACTTAGTAGCCAGAAAAGACTGGCCTGTCATGGACAGTCTGATCGAAGCCGGCTGTCAGCCGCTGGCGGAGGGCAGGACCTATATGCTGTACCGTGTCGGGGCATGACAGTCGGGCGGGATGCGAAATCAGGTATGCGGTCCATGAATGCGGACGGGATGGCCTGCCTGTTAACCGTAGATGGGAGAATCTGCCTCGGAATCCCGGCGAATACGGCGGATCGTCAGAATATCCATCAGGATCACAAAGACATAGAAGGCCAGTGTCAGCCAGAGACTGCCGACGGTGAGACAGAAGTCATAGAAGCCGTGGAGCAGGACGGACTGGAGAAGGCCGTACATGACAAGGTTCTGCGCTTTTCCCTTGTGACCGCGGACGGCGTACATTTTGGCGGTACCGAAGTAGGAGCCGAGGAAGATCGCGAAGGACAGATGGGCCGGGATCGCGAAGATGGCCCGGGAGAACAGGACGCCGGTGCCGTAGGAGATGGCATAGAGGACATTTTCAAAGGCCGCAAAGCCCAGGGAGGTAAAGGCCATGTAGACAACGCCGTCGAAGCGGTAGTTAAATTCACGGCTTTTCCAGACAAAGAGCCAGCAGAAGAACAGCTTGGCGGCTTCCTCCACGAGGGCGACACCGACAAAATTGCTGGCCAGCGTGTAGAGAAGTCCGCTGAAAGTCAGGCTGAAGACGCCCTCCAGGATGGCTTCCAGGATGATGGCGGCCAGGGCAGCCAGACAGCCGCCGAGAAGGCATTTCAGCAGGATGCCGGGAGATTCTTTTTCCAGGGTATCCTTCTTGTAAATGTATCCCATCAGAATAATGGCGGGCAGCAGGGCGCCGATGATGAGCTTCATATCCGTTTCCTCCTCAAACAGGATGAATCAAACACAATGATGAAAAAAGGGACCTTTCGGGGGTCCCTTTTATTATCGGCTTATTCGGTGTGCTTTGTCAAATCGGCGGCCTTTTCCATGGCCTTTTTGAACTGGGTTTCATAGAGGGTCGTGTAGACACCGCCGGCGCCGACGAGGCTGTCGTGGGTTCCCCTTTCGACAATGTGCCCGCCGCTGATTACCAGAATCTCATCTGCGGCCAGAATCGTTGAAAGACGGTGGGCGATCAGGATGGCACTTCGCGATGCGATCAGAGGTTCGATGGCCTCCTGGATCTTTTGTTCTGAGATGGAATCCAGCGAGGAGGTGGCTTCATCGAAGATCATCAGCGCCGGATCCTTCAAAAGGACGCGGGCGATGGAGAGACGCTGCTTCTCGCCTCCCGAAAGCTTGAGACCCCGGTTGCCTACCACGGTGTCAAAGCCCTCTTCCCGGGAAAGGATAAAATCATAGATATTGGCCCGGCGGCAGGCTTCGATGAGGTCATCCTCCGAGGCGTCGGGGCGGGCGTAGAGGAGATTGTCCCGGATCGTGCCGTTGAAGAGGTAGGTATCCTGACTGACAATGCCGATCCGGCTCCGCAGGTACTCAAGGCTCAGTGAGCGGACGTCATGACCGTCGAAGAGGACAGCGCCTTCGGTTACGTCATAGAGCCGCGGAATCAGATTGACCAGGGTGCTTTTTCCGGCGCCGGAGGGGCCGACGACGGCCACACTGCGGCCGGGCTCCAGTGAAAAGGAGATATCTGAAAGGACCGGCTGGGTACCGTTATAGCTGAAGCTCACATGATCGAAGGTGACAGCCCCGGAGGCCGGTTCGGCGGGAATGACGGGGCAGGGCGGATCGTCGATGGCGGGGATCATATCGAAATAGCTGAAAAGGCGTGTGAAGAGGGCCATCGACCGGACAACGTCGACCTGGATATTCAGGAGCTGATTGACGGGTGTGTACATTTTTGAAAGAAGAGCCACTAAAACGGTGATATCGCCGACGGTGAGGGAGGCGTCATACCGGATCAGAAGGATGCCGCCGGCCAGATAGATGAGCATCGGCCCGATATTGGAGAAGGTGTGGAGGGCCATACGGAACCAGCGGCCTGCCAGGCGCTCGCGGAGGTTGACGCGGATCATGCGGCGGTTCACGGCGTCGAAGCGGTCGTATTCATAGGCCTCGCGGCCGAAGAGTTTCACCAGAAGCTGGCCGCTGACGGACATGGTTTCATTCAGGATACCGTTCATCTCATCGCTGAGCTCCCGGGACTGCCGGGTGAGGGTCCACCGGGCTTTTCCGGCGCTGCGGGTCGGCAGGATGAAGAGCGGGATGATCAGGATGCCGATGAGGGCCATCGGTACACTCTGGCGCAGCATAAGGACGACGGCGGCGATCAGCGTGATGATGTTGGTGAGGATCGAGGCCAGAGTGTTGGTGAAGACGGCCTGCACGCCGTCGATGTCGCCGGTCATGCGGGAAATGATATCACCCTGGTTGTGCGTCGTAAAAAAGCTGTGGGGCATCTTCTGGAGATGGGCGTACATGGTGCGGCGCATATCATAGGTGATGTGCTGCGCGATCCAGGTGTTGAGATAGTCCTCCAGAATGGCGATCAGGTTGGCGGCCAGCATCACGCCCAGGGAAAGGAGTGTCAGGGTGATCAGGCTCCCCAGGTTGCGGCCGATCAGGCCATCATCAATGATGCGGCCCGTCAGGATCGAGGGCAGAAGGGCCAGAACCGACGAGAGAATTACCGTCAGGAGGCACAGGAGAAACTGGCGCCAGTAGGGTATGAGATAAGAGCCGATGCGCCGAAGAAGGGCAGCGGATATTTTCGGAGCGTTTTTCTTTTCTTCTTCCGTCAGGAACTGACGGCTGCGGAACATCATGGGCGGCATGGCAGTCTCCGGAATGGCAGCAGATGATGAAAAAAGACCCCGGAAGCCTGAACTTTCGGGGTCTTCAGCAGGATACGGGAGTCGAACCCGCCTCTCAACCTTGGGAAGGTCGCATATTACCGATGTACTAATCCTGCGGAACACAGCTATTATAACACGAATACCGGCATAGAGAAAGCTATTTTTCCCCGATTCTTCAGATTGACATTTATCAGGGGGTTTAGTATAATGTTTAAGCGTTCATGAATTCCGAACGCGAATTTCATACCGATATGGATTCGGGCTTGCAGAAGTACTCAAGAGGCCGAAGAGGCGCCCCTGCTAAGGGTGTAGGTCGGGAAACCGGCGCGAGGGTTCAAATCCCTCCTTCTGCGTAGAAAGCAAGGCTCATAACCGTGAGGTTATGAGCCTTGCTTTTTGCTGTCATTGTGGACGGCAGCTTCGCCGGTGACGGGATCGATCCGATGGTAGTCAAAGGTCAGCCTGAGCTGTCCCTGAGGCAGATCGAAGCTGTCGACGGCGGACATTTTCCGGCTCTGGTGTGTATGGAGACGCAGATCGAGGCGGATATATTCCTGAAGATAATGCGGATCCGGCCGCGCCGTCATGCCTTTTGTGCCGGTGAACTCCGCAAGGGAGGCAAGAAGGGCGGCGCTGCGGCGGGGCGAGACGCCGGCGCCGATCAGCCCGGCCTCCTCAAGCAGGCAGGCCAGCGTATCAAAAAGATCATAGGGGCTTACGAAGAACTCCTCGAGATAGTCGAGGGTGTGACGGTACAGCTGTGTATTGCCGAAGACCTCCACGGCATCGCTGATGTGATGCAGGCGGATCATCTCGTCATAGGACAGCCAGGCCGTCGAGTAGACCTCATAGGGAGGCCGCTTTGAGTACACAAGACCGTACTCGGCGGCCTTTTTGTGCATTTCCGTACCTTTGAGTACCTTGAGAAAGCCCAGCTGAAGCTGGTGGGCCTTCAGGGGATATACCTCGTTGAAGGATTTTCGGAAAGCGGCGGCGTCCTCATAGGGGAGGCCGGCGATCAGGTCGGTGTGCAGGTTGATGTTGCCGGCCTTTCGCAGCCTGGCGACATTGGTAAAGAGGCGGTTATTGTCGCAGGCTCTGCGGATAGCTTCAAGGGTTTGCGGATGCGTGCTCTGGATGCCGATTTCGAGCTGGATAAGTCCCGGCCGGCAGCGGGTCAGAAGACTGAGCTCCGCCTCGGTAAGCCGGTCGGCGCCGATCTCGAAATGAAAATTCGTGACGCCGTTGTCGTGTTCGGCCAGATACTGCCAGATAGCCAGGCTGCGGCGGGGATCGGCGTTGAAGGTACGGTCGACGAATTTGACCTGGGGGACCTTTTTTTCAAGGAAAATGTCCAGCTCCCGGAGGACTGACGGCAAAGCTTTATAACGCATGGTCTTGTCCAGCGAGGACAGGCAGTAGCTGCAGCGGAAGGGGCAGCCGCGGCTGGATTCGTAATAGAGGATCCGGCTGCCGAAGAGCGCCGGGTCTTCATAGAGGAAGGGCAGGGTATCCATGTCGGCGGCGGAGCGGGCATCCGGGGGCATCAGCCTGCCGGGAAGCGCAATGCCGGAGAGCGTTTCAAGCGGGAGAGGTCTTCCGGCGATAAAGTCCCCGGCCAGGCGGCGGAAGTTGGTCTCGCCTTCGCCGAGCATGACAAAATCGCACCATGTCAGATAGGTTTCCGGGTCATTGGCGGCCTCGGGACCGCCGGCAAAAAGAACGGCGTCAGGTTTCAGGCACCGGATATCCCGGATGACGTCCTGCATGAGAGCGGCATTCCAGATATAGACGGAGAAGCCGATCATGGCGGCATTTTCGCGGTAAATGGCGGCAATAATGTCTTCGTAGCGATTGTTGATGGTCATCTCGAGGACGCGGACACCGGCAGCGTCGCCCCCGGCACAGCGGGCCAGGGCGTGGACGGCCGGATTGGTATGGATGTATTTGGCGTTGAGCGCCGTTAACAGAATCGTTGTCATGGGAGGATCTCCTGTGGTCTTTCGGAAAGGCAAAAAGCGGCAGCGGTCGCTGCCGCCGGGCAGTATGGCTCCGGCGGACAACGGCGGCTGCCGTTATCATACCACAGATAGGGGCTCAGGCGTCGATCGTTGAGATCTCGGGTACGATGTCTTCCAGAACGTTGAGGACGATGCGGACGGTGTCCAGCGAGGTGAACATGGTGATGCCGTTCCGGACGGCGCACTGGCGGATGGCGACGCCGTCTTCGTAGTGGACGCCGGAGAGGACCGCCCGGGTGTTGATGATGTAGCTGACATAGCCGGCGCGGATGGCGTCGAGGATCTCATGGCTGCCTTCGCTCAGCTTGCCGCGGACCCGGGTGCGGATACCGTGGGTTTTGAGGAATTCGGCGGTGCCGATCGTGGCTTCGATATTGAATCCCAGCTGATAGAAGCGGCGCACCAGCGGAAGGGCCTCTTCCTTGTCTTCGTCGGCCAGTGTGACAATGACGGTGCCGTACTGCTTCATGCGGATGCCGGCAGCCTGCAGGGCCTTGTAGAGGGCTCTGTTGAGGTTTTTGTCATAGCCGATGGCTTCGCCGGTGGATTTCATCTCCGGCGAGAGATAGGAATCCATGCCGTCCAGTTTGCTGAAGGAGAAGGCCGGCGCCTTGACGTACCAGCGCGGCTTGTCGGCCGGTACCATGGCGGTGATGCCCTGGGCCCTCAGAGTCTGCCCCAGCATGACACGGGTGGCGATGGCCACCAGCGGGAAACCGGTGGATTTCGACAGGAAGGGGACGCTTCGGGAAGCCCGCGGATTGACTTCAATCACGTAGACATCATCGTGGCTGTCAACAATGAACTGGATGTTGAAAAGTCCGCGGATGCCGATGCCCAGACCGAGGCGGGTGGTGTAATCGATGATGATCCGGCGCACCTTTTCCGACAGGGTGAAGGGCGGATAGACACTGATGCTGTCACCGGAATGGACACCGGTTCTTTCGACAAGCTCCATGATGCCGGGGATGAAGACCTCCGTGCCGTCGCAGACAGCGTCGATTTCCACCTCCTTGCCCACCAGATATTTATCGACGAGGACAGGCTTGTCGATATCGACGTCGACGGCGTTTTTCAGATAATGGCGGAGCATGTTTTCGTTGGCGACGATCTCCATGGCGCGGCCGCCCAGGACGAAGCTGGGACGCACCAGCACCGGATAGCCGATGTCGGCAGCGGCTTCGACACCGCTCTCGATGTCGGTGACGGCCCGGCCGGTGGGGTTGGGACTGCCGAGGGATTTGATGACTTCGTCAAACGCATCACGGTTTTCGGCCTTTTCGATGGCAGCGCTGTCGGTACCGATGATGGTCACGCCGCGTTTGGTCAGCGGCTCGGCCAGGTTGACAGCCGTCTGGCCGCCCAGGGTGGCAATGACGCCGACGGGCTTTTCCAGAAGGATGATATTCATCACGTCTTCGACGGTCAGCGGCTCAAAATACAGCTTATCGGCGGTTGTATAGTCGGTGGAGACGGTCTCCGGGTTGTTGTTGATGACGATGGCCTCATAGCCGGCTTCGCGGATGGCGTGGATGGCATGGACGGTGGAGTAGTCGAATTCGACGCCCTGGCCGATGCGGATCGGGCCGGAGCCGAGGACGATGATCTTCGGCCTGCCGGATACGAGGGATTCGTTCTCGTCCTCATAGGTCGAGTAGAAATACGGCACATAGCTGTCAAATTCGCTGGCGCAGGTGTCGATCATCTTGTAGACCGGCAGCAGGCCGCTCTCCAGGCGGCGATGGTAGATCGCGTCCTCGGTGGTATGCCACAGCTCGGCCAGATACACGTCGGAGAAGCCGGCCTTTTTGGCGTCGGCCATCAGATCGATATTGCCCGGAGCGTCCTGAAGTGCTTTTTCCAGGCTGACGATGTGGGCGATGGCGTCAAGGAAAAACATATCGATGCCGGTGATGCGGTGGATCTTGAGCGGCGGGATGCCGAGCCAGATCAGCTGGGCGATGGCGTAGATGCGGTCATCGGTTCCTTCGGCGATGTAGGCCAGAAGCTCTTCGGCTGTCATATTGACGGAGTCAAATTTTTCCAGGTGGATATGATTTTTGCCGTCTTCCAGAGAACGGATGGCCTTGAGGAGACTCTCCTCAAAGGTTCTGCCGACGCTCATGACTTCCCCGGTGGCCTTCATCTGGGTCGACAGGGTGTTGGAGGCCTGGGTGAACTTATCGAAGGGGAAACGCGGCATTTTCGTGACGACGTAATCCAGCGACGGTTCGAAGCAGGCCGGGGTGTTGGCCAGCATGATCTCGTCGAGGTTGAGGCCGACGGCGATCTTGGCGGATACGCGGGCGATGGGGTAGCCGCTGGCTTTGGAGGCCAGCGCCGAGGAGCGGGAGACCCGCGGGTTCACTTCGATGACATAATAGCGGAAGGACAGGGGATCCAGGGCAAACTGAACATTGCAGCCGCCGCGGATATCCAGGGCGCGGATGATCTTCAGCGCGCTGTCCCGGAGCATATGGTATTCGCGGTTGGTCAGCGTCTGGCTCGGGGCCACGACGATGGAGTCTCCGGTATGAATGCCGACGGGGTCGAGATTTTCCATGTTGCAGACGGTGATGGCGGTATCGTTGGCGTCCCGGATAACTTCGTATTCGATTTCTTTGAAGCCCTTGATGCTCTTCTCGATAAGAACCTGATGGACCGGGGAGAGCACGAGGGCATTTTTCATCAGTGCCGTCAGCTCGTCGGCGTTGTCGGCAAAGCCGCCGCCGGTGCCGCCGAGGGTGAAGGCGGGGCGGGCGATGACCGGATACCCGATGCTGTCGGCCGCCGCCAGGGCTTCTTCGACAGAATAAGTGATCTGCGAGGGCACGACGGGTTCACCGATCTGAAGGCAGAGTTCCTTGAAAAGCTCCCGGTCCTCAGCGCGTTCGATGCTGTCGGCATTCGTGCCCAGAAGTTCGATGCCGCATTCGTCGAGGACGCCCTTTCTGGCCAGCTTCATAGCCAGATTGAGACCGGTCTGGCCGCCGATGCCGGGGACGATGGCGTCGGGGCGCTCATGGCGGCAGATACGGGCCACATATTCCAGCGTCAGCGGTTCCATGTAAACCTTGTCGGCGACGGTGGCGTCGGTCATGATGGTCGCCGGGTTGGAATTGGCCAGGATGACCTCGTAGCCCTCTTCCCGCAGGGCCAGACAGGCCTGGGTGCCGGCATAGTCGAACTCGGCGGCCTGTCCGATGACGATGGGGCCGGAGCCGATGACCATGACTTTTTTGATGTCGGTGCGTTTAGGCATGATCTTTAACCTCCTGCATCATGGCGGTGAACTGATCGAAGAGATAACGGCTGTCCTGAGGACCCGGTGCACTTTCGGGATGGTACTGCACGCTGAAAATGTGTTCCTCCGGGCAGGCGGCACCCTCCACGGTATTGTCAAGGAGATTGAGATGTGTCACTTTGAGCGGTGTCTGCGCCAGGCTGGCTTCGTCGACGGCGTAGTTATGGTTCTGGGAGGTCATCTCGATACGGCCTGTCAGCCGGTTTTTGACGGGATGATTGCCGCCGTGATGGCCGAATTTGAGCTTGTAGGTCCGGCCGCCCAGTGCCAGGGCGATGATCTGATGTCCGAGGCAGATGCCGAAGAGGGGCAGGCGGCCGCGAATGCGGCGAACCAGCTCGATGACAGGCCCGGCATCCTCCGGATTCCCCGGTCCGTTGGACAGGAAGACGCCATCGGGATTCAAAGCCAGTACCTGTTCGGCGGTGATGTCATAGGGCACCACGGTCACGTTGCAGCCGACGGCATTGAGGCAGCGGATGATATTGGTCTTGATGCCGCAGTCGACGGCGACGACATTAAAGCGGGGGTTGGCGGTACGGGAATAGCGAATCTTGCGGGAGGTCACGCGGGAGACCGCGTCGCGGGGAATGGGGGCGGCGGCGATGGCGGCGAGGCCGTCTTCGACGGAGGTATCATAGGAAGTCAGAAGAGCCCGGCAGGCGCCCTTGTCGCGGATGCGGCGGGTAAGGGCCCGGGTGTCGATCCCGCAGATGCCGGGAACGTCATGTTCTGTCAGAAGCTCCGACAGCGTCTGTGTATAACGGAAATTCGACGGGGAGTTGTTGTAGTCGCGGACGATGAGACCGCCGGCGTGAATGGCGCCGCTCTCGAAATCCTCATCGGTAATGCCGTAATTGCCGATCATCGGATAGGTCATGACGATCATCTGATCGGTATAGGAGGGGTCGGAGATGATCTCCTGGTAACCCGTCATGGAAGTGTTGAAGACGACCTCACAGACCCGGTCGGCCGGACTGCCGAAGGCGAAGCCGGGGTATACGCTGCCGTCCTCAAGGATGAGCTTTCGCGTAAAGTGTGACATGGAAGCTGTCTCTCCTTTTGAAATAGTCAGACAATTATGGCCAAAGAAAAAGCTGCATTTGGCTATTCTTCATAGAAATATAAAGACAAATGCAGCAAAATGCAAGGATATTGGGACTTAAAGTCTAACTAATATGACAAAAATTTTTGGTCATTTAGGAAGAGACAACAATTTGAAACAATTTATTCGCGGGGGATTCGTCAAAATGCCGGATAGGCTTATTCTGTGACGGCCTTCAGCGTCAGGATGTATTTCTGGGTCTCAAAGTCTTTGAAACGGCCGAGCTGAAGATTGGTGCCTTTTTCTGCCTCGGCGCCGGCATTTTCCAGAACGATATTAGCACCGGCGCTGTAAAGGGTATAGGTGCCGTCCTTGTTGGCTACGGGCATCCAGCGCTGGGCGGCGGTGTCGTTGTTTTTGTACTGCTGAACGTTGGTACCGGCCGTTTTGGCACCTCCGGCGCAGTCGAGGACCTTGCCGGAACAGACGTTGACGATGCGGTAGCAGTCAAAGCCGGTGTATTCCAGACGGAAGAGCTGGGCGGCGGTGCCGTTGCCGCGCCAGAGCCTGAGATTGGCACGGTTTACCGTGGAGGCGCCGGCGATATCAAAGACAAGGGATGTGTCGGCGGCGCTTGAAATGGTGTAGACGCCTTCGATGATGGGCGGGATCGTGACCTTCACGGCGCGGAACAGCTGGCGGTCATCGTCAGGATTCCTTTCCCCGAGACATATCGCATCCGCCTCATCAGCAGTCAGATACAGGCCGGAGCCGCTGTGGCGAAGGCGGATGAGTCCGCTCTCATCGGCTTCACAAGTCCACTGCTGGGCCGGTGTGTTGTTATAGCGGTACTGCCAGATGCGGGTGCCGGGCTCCGTTCCGCCGTTTTGAGCATCAAGAACGGCGCCGCTCTTATAGCTGCGGATGCTCATGCTGCCGGATTGATCGTCATAAAAGTACCAGACCTGGGCGGCGGTGCCGTTGGCCTTGTGGAGCTGAATGTAGGTCCGGATGGCCAGGCTGCCGCCGGTGACATCGAGGACCCGGTATTGGGGCTGGCCGTCATCGCCGGTGAAAGCATGAGCGCTGTAGAGCACATAGGCCGACCCCGGATCCAGGGCCGGGTTTTCGGCTTCGCCCAGGCAGGTCTGGCTGACAGAGTAGGCCCGGGGCAGGGAGGCTCCCTCCACGGGAAGGGCGGTCAGGACGGATATCGGGAACAGGATGGCGGCAGCGGCTGTTATGGCAGCGGCAAGGACGCACAGACGGGTTTTGACGGACAAGGGCGTTACCTCACGATCGGGCGAAGACATTATCAGAAGAACATAATGCCGAGGACGGCGGAGATGCCGATGAAAATGATCGGATGCCAGGCTTTTGTCTTCGGAACATACTGCATAAAGATCCAGAGGAGCACGAAGAGAAGCACGGCTTTGACATCGAGGAAATCGATCAGGCCGGTGTGGCCGGCGTTGACGAGGGAAGTCCGGGCAACGGAGAGGCCGGCGGCAGTGATCAGGCCGACGGAGACCGGCCGGAGCAGGCGGAAGATCGTCTGGACATAGCGGTTGTCGCTGAAGGCCTTCAGCAGCGAGGCGATGATCAGGATGATAATGATCGACGGCGTCACCAGGCCGAGGGTAGCGATCAGGGCTCCGGGGCACCCGGCTGTCGTAAAGCCAACGTAGGTGGCGGTGTTGACGCCGATGGGGCCGGGGGTCGATTCCGCGACGGCTACCATATCGGCCAGCTGGGCGTGGGTGAACCAGCCTGTCTTGTCGGCGATATCCGACAGGAAGGGCAGGGTGGCCAGTCCCCCGCCGACGGCAAAGAGACCGGTCTTGAAGAATTCCCAGAACAGACGAAGGAGGGTGATCATGCACGCCCCTCCTTTCCGCGGCTGCGGCGGGAGGCTGAAAACTCCAGCGCAGCGGCAAAGACGATGGTTGTCACGATAAGGATCACCGGCGACAGATCCAGAAGGATGGCCAGGGCCGCCGCGATGAGGAAGACGGCCAGCGTCAGCTTATCCTTGACGGCACTTTTGAGCAGCTTGAGGATGGCTTTGAGGATCAGCGCGCAGACGCAGATGCGGATGCCGGTGAAGGCCTTCTGCACGTACAGGTTGTCCGAGAAGCGGGCGATGATTCCGGCCAGACAGCTGATGATGACCAGGGACGGGAAGACGACGCCCAGGGTGGCGACGATGCCGCCGGCGATGCCGCGGGTCTTGTGTCCGATAAAGGTGGCGGTGTTGACGGCGATGACGCCGGGGGTACACTGCCCGATGGCAAAATAGTTGGCCAGGTCTTCGTCGCTGGCCCAGTGATGGTTTTCGACGATCTCTCTCTGAAGGATCGGCAGCATGGCATAGCCGCCGCCGAAGGTCATGACGCCTACTTTGGCAAAGGTCAGGAACAGCGTCAGGAGAGACACCTTCTTTTGGGTTTCTGAATTCATAGAGTGACTCCTGAAAAATAGTATCGGCAGGGAATAAGGCAGCGGTGTGTCATTGCCCTGCAGACATTTGATTATATCACGATTATAACCTGTGATTATGCCGAAATTGCCGAAAAAGGGGCGCCCTTTATTTTTTTTGCCGAAACGGGTATTATAAAAGTATCTCTGTGCGGGAAGGAGGCCGTGCCGTATGTCGGATATTTCAGAAAATCCCTATGTGCGGGGAATCGAGCACGTGACGCTGGCGGAGGATCGCCGGTCGGTTCGTATTCTCGACCAGACGCAGCTGCCGGGCCGGGAGGTATATAAGGATGTCAGCACACCGGAAGCGTGCTTTGACGCCATCCGGAAGCTGGAGGTCCGGGGGGCGCCCTGCATCGGCATTTTTGCCGGTTACGCCATGGTGGTCCTGGCACAGCCCTATATTGATATGAACGCGGTTGATTTTCGTGTAAAAATGCGTGAGATCGCCGCTTACCTCAACAGCTCGCGCCCTACAGCCGTCAATCTGAGCTGGGCTCTCGGGCGCATGGAGGCCGTGATCGCTGATCATTTTAATGACGGTGTCCCGACGATTCTTGACTGCATGGCCCGGGAAAGCCTGGCGATCCATGAGGAGGACAGGGCCATGTGCCGTCGGATCGCCGAATACGGTCTGAGTCTTATCAACGACGGCGACGGCATTCTGACGCACTGCAATGCCGGCCCGCTGGCCACCTCGGAGTACGGCACCGCTCTGGGACCGATCCTTCTGGGGAGCGAGCAGGGGATGAGCTTCCATGTTTTTGCGGATGAGACCCGCCCGCTTCTGCAGGGGGCCCGCCTGACGGCCTATGAGCTGACGAAGGCCGGCGTCGATGTGACGCTGATCTGCGACAATATGGCCAGTCTGGTGATGAAAAACGGCTGGGTTCAGGCCTGCTTTGTGGGCTGTGACCGTGTGGCGGCCAACGGGGATTTTGCCAACAAGATCGGCACCTCCGGGGTCGCGGTCCTGGCCCGCTATTACGGGATCCCGTTCTATACGCTTGGCCCGACGTCGACCATTGATATGTCCTGCGCGACCGGTGACGATATCCGCATCGAGCTGCGCGATCCGGAGGAGATCCGCTCCCTGTGGTACCGGGAGGCGATGGCACTGCCGGAGACAAAATGCTACAACCCGGCCTTTGATGTGACGGACCACGAGCTGGTCACAGCGATTGTGACGGACCGCGGCATCGTGTATCCGCCTTTTGATGTGAATCTGAAGAAGTTGTTTGCCTAAGGAGGTTAACTATGTCGGAACCGATGAGAACATCCCCGTCAGCCTGCATCAAATTAAAAGAAGGCACCCATGCCGCCAGAGTTGTTCTGATGCCGGGTGACCCGCTCCGGGCAAAGTATATTGCCGAGACGTATCTGGAAAAACCCGTTCTGTTTAACGATGTCCGCAGCATGTTCGGCTACACCGGCCTCTATGAAGGCCGCGAGGTCTCGGTCATGGGCTCCGGAATGGGTGTCCCGTCCATGTGCCTTTATGCCCACGAGCTTTTCAGCTTCTTCGGCGTCGATGCCATCATCCGCGTCGGCTCGGCCGGAGCGGTGGCGGATGATGTCCGTGTTCGGGATGTGGTCCTTGCCATGTCGGCTTCGACCAATTCCGCCGCACCGTCAGCCTATGACCTGCCCGGCAATCTGACGCCGCATGCCGATTATGCGATGCTGAAGACGGCGGAGGCAGCGGCCGAAGAGCTGGGTATCCGGACGCGTACCGGCAATGTCTATACCTCGGATTTCTTCTATCATCCGTCGGGCAATATCAATCCGAAGATCAAAGCCACGGGCCATCTCTGCGTGGAGATGGAGACAGCCGGTCTGTATCTGGAGGCCATGAACTGCGGCAAACGAGCCCTGTCCGTGCTGTCGATCTCCGATCATATCTTTACCGGCGAGATGCTGACGCCGGAAGAGATCCGCGAGGGCTTCAATGACATGATGGTCATCGCCCTGAAGACGGCTGTGAGAACGTTCTGACAGCGGCCTTTCGGCACTTTTCTTAAACTTTCATTAACCCCCGGCGTCCCGTCTTGCCGAACAAAAAACGGAATAGTATCATAACCGGTAGATACTTTTTTCGGGACGCGGAGGTTAAGCTATGCGTGATAAATTGAATCGGTTTATGGCCGGGCGCTATGGTAATGACAGTCTGAACCGCTTTCTTCTGGGAGCCGCTTTTGTCTGCCTGATCCTGTCATGGTTTGTTGTCAGAGGCGTTTTCTCCTTTCTGACGCTGTTCTTATTGTTTTACACGTATTACCGGGCCCTGTCGCGCAATGTGGCAGCCAGAGCCGCTGAAAACGACCGTTATCTCCATGTGACGGAGCGCATCCGGCGTCTTCTCCGTGTCAATAAGCTCAGATTTCAGCAGAGAAATACCTATCGCTTTTTCAAATGCCCCGGCTGCGGCCAGCAGGTACGCGTGCCGAAGGGACGGGGCCGCATCATGATCACCTGTCCGAAATGCCGCGTTTCTTTTGAAAAAACAACATAGATCCCTTGGAGTCATCACAGATTATGTACGGTTATATTATCGCTAATCAGGATGAACTGAAGATCAAGGATTATAAAAAGTACCGCAGTTATTACTGCGGTCTTTGCCATATGCTCAGCAAAAAGCACGGCCCCAAGGGTCAGATCACCTTATCCTATGAGATGACCTTTCTGGCGGTGCTTCTGACGGCACTCTATGAGGAGCCGCTGAAGCACGAAAAGCATCGCTGCCTCGTGCACGGCATGCAGAGCCGGGACATGCTGTTCAACGACATCACGGCTTATGCCGCCGATATGGAGGTGCTGACGGCGTATTACAAGGCCCTGGACAACTGGCATGATGATAAGGATGTCAAGAGCCGTGCCTTCAGCCTGACCCTCCTCCGGGATGTGAAGGCCATCGAAAAACGCTGGCCGCGCCAGAGTTGTGCCGTACGGGATAATCTTGAGATACTGACGGCACTGGAAAAGGCCGGAGAGCAGGATCTGGATACGGTCGCGGGCTGCTTCGGGCGTCTTCTGGGAGAGATCTTCGTCCTGCGGGAGGATGATGTGTGGGCGGACGAGCTGAGACACATGGGCTTTTATCTGGGGAAATTCATCTACCTGATGGACGCCTATGAGGATCTGGAAAAAGACAGAAAGCGCCGGCGCTTCAATATCTGGGAGAGCCGGCGGACCCGCCGGGATTTTGATGCCCTGGTGGAAAATACACTGAGCCTGATGATGGGCGACTGCGCGCAGTCCTTTGAGGTTCTGCCGATCGTGCAGGATATTGATATCCTGCGGAACATACTCTATTCCGGTGTCTGGATGTCGTACAACGCTATGCGGGCAAAGGAGAAGGATAAAGGAGAGAAAAAGGCATGATTGCAGATCCTTATCGGGTTCTGGGAGTCTCGGAAAATGTTGCGGACGCGGATCTGAGAAAGGCTTACCGGGATCTGAGCAAGAAGTATCACCCGGATGCCAATCCCGATAACCCGCAGGCAGCTGAAGAAAAATTCAAGGAAGTTCAGGAGGCCTACCGCCAGATCGTGGATGCCAGGGCCCGCGGGACATCTGCCTACGGCAATAACGGCAGCCCCTACGGTCAGAGTTCTTACGGTCAGAGCGCCTATGGCCGCAGCGGGGACAGCCGCGGCGGTTCCTATTATGATTACCGGGAAGCGGGCGGTCAGGACGGCTTCTATGATTTCTTCAATCAATGGCAGCGCTATTCGGAACAGCAGCGCACCTCCCGGCCGGAGGAGTCGTCCACGGTGCTTCAGGCTGCCAGAAATTATATTCAGGCCGGACATTATCAGGAGGCGCTGACAGCCCTTGGCGGCGTGACGGAAGCGTCACGCAATGCCCGCTGGTATTATTATTTTGCCATCGCCAATTCCTGCCAGGGCAACAATGTAGCGGCGCTGGAGGCGGCCAAGCGGGCTGTCGACATGGAGCCGAATTCTCAGGAATACCGGCAGCTGCTGGCTCAGCTGCAGAACGGCCGTCAGGCCTATCAGCAGCGGGGAGCGGCCTACAGCGGCGGCGCTCCGGGGAGCACCTTCTGCCTGTCGCTGTGTCTTATCAATGCGTGTTTCGGCGGCTGCGGCTATCCGATGTTCTGCTGTCTGTAGACGCCGACCAAAAAAATTTTTTTGCCTTCAAGAGGCGGTGCATTTGGGAAAACTTCCGAATGCACCGCCTCTTTTTGCGCCTTATTTGAATTAATTTCAAAAATCAGGAAAAAAACTGACAGAAGCATAACAAGTGACGCCTCTCTTAAAATTTGAGAATGAAAGATGGTGGATTTCCTTGACTTATGTTCGTATTTACTATATCTTGTAATAACAGAGTACGATTTTTTGTAAGATATTCCAATAAGCGCCTGATAAAGAGGGGGTTTTTGGACGGAGAAACAGCCATGGGCGATGAAAAGGCAGTCAAACCGGCAGAGGAAGCGCCGGCACAGGATACGCACGGTGAAGTGATCGCCGGGGCGGAGATCCGCTGTCTCGGTGAAGCGGGCAGCCGCGTGATGCTGGCGGTATTTCCGGGAAAAAGCTACGAACATACAAGAATTTTTGAAATGGCGGCCTACTGTGCCGTGCCTTACGGCTACCGGGTCATGGAGATTGACCTGACGCCGGCGGAGGCCATGACGGCAGAGACGGCCGAGTCTGACCGGGCGCTGATCCGCGCCGTCTATGACAAGGTCAGAGCCGACGGCATTGCCAATATTTATCTGCTGGCTTATGATGCCGCCGCGGAGCTCAGCCTGGAGGCGCTGGAGGGACAGCCTCTGACACGGGCCTATCTGGTGTCGCCGGTTTTCGATGTGCCGGGAAAGAAAAAGCGCAAAACCTGGAAGGTTCAGACGGAGATCCTCTACGGCAGACAGGATGATGTGGTGAGTGCCGGGGCAATACGCCATTTTGAGAAAAACAGCACCAGCCACGTGACGCGGATCGATGCCGGCCACGGCCTGAAGAGCGATGACGAGCTCCGGGCCCTGAGGGACTGGATGACGGGTCCGCGCAGGACGGCCTACAGCAGCCAAGCGTTTCTTCTTATTCTGCTGGTCTGTGCCTTCATCGGCTTTTTCTTCGGCCTGTTTGTCCTGAACAACGGCGGTGTCGGCACGGTGCTGGGTATTTTCCTCGGTGTGCTGGTCTATAAGCTTTATTGCTATATATAATTTTGAATATGACATCGCCGGCGCGACAGCGATGCATAGAGATACAGCAGTTCTCTAATTTTATGGGAGGGGTTTATGTTAGAACGCGTATTCAAGATTAAAGAAAAAGGCTCCACCGTAAGGACCGAGATCGTCGCGGGCCTTACTACCTTCATGACGATGGCTTACATCATCGCTCTGAACCCGAACATGCTGACCGGCTTTGATACCGGCTCACCGCTGTGGAACGGTATTTTCCTGTCAACATGTATCGCACCGGCAATCGGTATGCTGTTCATGGCTTTCTATGCCAACAAGCCGTTTGCCCTTGGCCCCGGCATGGGTCTGAATGCTTTCTTTGCTTCTGTGGCAACGTCTGTTATGGCCATCACGGGACTTACCTATCTGGAGTCCTATCAGGCCTGCCTCTGCATCATCTTCATCGAAGGTGTTGTCTTCCTGATCCTGTCCATCTTCAATATCCGTGACAAGATCATCGATGCGATCCCGCTGGGCATCCGTCTCGGTATCTCTCCGGGTGTCGGCCTTCTGCTTATGAATATCGGCTTCGGCTCCAACGCCGGTCTGTATTCCGAAAACGGCGGCCCGTTCTACATGATGAGAGACTTCTTTGGTTCTCTGACACCGAATTTTGCCAGAGACAGCATGGGAAGCGCTTATCCGAACATGGTCCTCAATGTCAGCATCGCCTTCATCTGCCTCTTCATCATCGTCGTTCTGTCGATCAAGGGCATCAAGGGCGCTATGCTTCTGGGCATGCTGGCCGGCTGCATCCTGTACTGGATCTGCGATTTCGCGATCCTCGGCCAGAACCCGTTCGCGGTTCTGAACGGTGTTTCCTGGGTACCGGCCTTCGGTGACTGGGCATCCACAACGCTGTTCAAACTGAACTTCGCCAACTTCCTTGACATGGGCATCATCACGGCCCTGACGCTGATTCTGTCCTTCGGTATCATCGACATGTTCGATACCATCGGCACCGTCATCGGCGCAGCCTCTCTGGGCGGCATGCTTGACAAAGACGGCAATATGCCGGGCATGAAAGAAACGCTGACCTCCGACGCTATTGCCACGATCGCCGGCGCCCTGACAGGCAACTGCACGATCACCACGTTCGTCGAATCCTCTGCCGGTGTTCAGGCCGGCGGCCGTACAGGTCTGACAGCCCTTGTCTGCGGCATCCTGTTCCTGGCCTGCATGTTCATCGCTCCGGTAGCGGCTCTGATCCCGGCGGCGGTTACCTCCGCGGCCCTAGTCTATGTCGGTATCCTCATGGTCAGTGCTCTGCGCAACCTTGACCTGACAGATATGACACAGCTCGTCCCGGCAGCCCTGATGCTGATCACGATCCCGATCTCCAGCTCCATCGGCAATGCCATCGGTATCGCCATGATCTCCTTCACGGTCATCAAGGTCTTCTCGGGCAAGGCTAAGGAAGTTCACTGGCTGACCTATCTGGTCTCTCTCATCTTCCTGGTCAAGTTCTTCCTGATTGTCGGCTGATACAGGCTGAGATGACGGTCGGCTTCTTAAAGCCGGCTGAGCGAATCACAACGATCCTGCCGTCGGAAAACGGTCTGCGGACTGTTTTCCGGCGGCTTTTTCTGTTATGATGCAAAAAAGACCAGGCGAAAGCGGAGGGAATCTATGCGCATCATTCAGCTGCAGACAAAGGTCAGCCGGGATAAATGGGAAAATCTGTATTCTCTGAGGACTCAGATGAAGGCGGCAATAACAAAGGCCGTCTCTTCCGACGGCATAAGACCGGATCTCATCACGGTCGGCGAGATGTTCGCCTGCCCCTATGAGACCGCCTGTTTCCCGGCGTACGCGGAAGAGGAAGGAGGACCTGCCTGGCGCTTCCTCAGCGAACTGGCGGCGGAGTGCGAGGTCTGCCTGTCGGCCGGCAGCGTGCCTGAGATCGCCGAGGGGCATATTTACAACACGGCCTATGTCTTTGACAGGGACGGCCGGCAGCTCGCCCGTCACCGAAAAATGCATCTTTTTGACATCGATGTGAAGGGCGGGCAGCATTTTCGTGAATCGGATACCCTCACCGCCGGCCGGGAGGTGACGGTCTTTGACACGGATTTCGGCAGGGTGGGACTCTGTATCTGCTTCGACTGCCGTTTTCCGGAACTGATACGCCTGATGGTCCTGGAGGGCGCCCGCCTGATACTGGTGCCGGCGGCCTTCAATACGACGACGGGGCCGGCTCACTGGGAGGTTATGTTCCGCTCCCGGGCCGTTGACAATCAGTGTTTTATGGTGGGCACGTCGGTGGCCCGTGACGAGACAGCGTCCTATCACGCCTGGGGCCACTCTCTGACGGTGTCGCCCTGGGGAACGATTCTCAGTGAAATGGATGCGTCCGAAGCTGCCGCCGTTATCGATATCGATCTGTCGGAGACCGACAGGATCCGCGGTGAGCTGCCTCTTCTTTCGGCCCGTCGGGAAGATGTGTATCAGCTGAGAATGAGTCATGAAAAATGACTAAACGTCATGGCTTTGCAGCATTGTCGATGACACTCAAAAATGATATAGTATTTGTGCAATTCAAAATAATTTTGCTGTCATCACAAAAGGAGGAGGCTCTTCAATGGAAATTCATGAGTCTGCTGAAGACTACCTTGAAAAAATTCTGATGCTGAAGCAGCAAAACGGCACTGTGCGATCCATTGATATCGCTACGCTGATGGGCTATTCCAAGCCCAGCATCAGTATTGCCATGAAGCATCTCAGAGAAGACGGCTATATCGTCATGGATAAGGACAACCTGATCAGTCTGACGGACAAGGGGAGCCGGATTGCCGAGAGAATCTACTTCCGTCATCGTACGCTCCGTGATTTTCTGGTGATGCTCGGCGTCAGCGAACATATTGCCGACAGAGATGCCTGCAAGATGGAACATGATATGAGCGACGAAAGCTTCGAGAAGCTGCGGGATTATCTCGAAAAAGTGATGGCGGCAGAAGGCGGGTATTCCGACAGCCAGTCCAATCAGACCGCATAAATGAGACATAAGGGTAAACAGGAACGGTACTGTTAACGGTATCGTTCTTTTTTTTGTCCTTTTCGGCAGTATGCCAGAAAAATCCGGTGATGACTTCGGTCAGGTTGCTTCGTTGCGGGGCTGTGGATTAGTGAGTATACTGAAGGGCACCTTGAGAAACCCCTTTGACGATTCAGCAGGAGGTGCCCGTGACACGTAGAGAGATCATCCTGGCGGACGGCGACAGAGATTATGCCGGCGCTTTTCTGACGGAGGCCTGTGAAACGGCCGGGAACTGGGGCTTTGCTGTCCGGGTCTTTACGGAATGGGCGGAGCTGGTCCGTTTTCTTGAGACCCACCGGGCTGCGGTGCTCATCGTGGCTGAGACACTGCTGCCGGTACCGCTGGAAACCGTTGAGGCACGAGCTGACTGCCGGATCGTTCTGACGGAGGGGAGCCGCCGCGGTTTTCGGGAGGGCTGGTTCTCCGTGAGCCGCTATCAGAGCCTGCCGGATCTTCTGAGGCGTGTCATGAAGAAATACGCCGCCTCCGGGGCACCGGACATCCCTGCGGCCTCCCGGGCGGCGATGACGGTCTACGGCGTCTATGCACCGGCCGGAGGCTGTCTGCAGACCTCGCTGGCGGTGACTCTCGGTCTTGTGCTGGGGGAGCGCTGCCGCACCCTTCTTCTTAATTTGGAAGGAACCTCCGGTTTTAGCAGCCTCTTTGACTGCCGCGGTCAGAAGGATGTGACGGATCTGATGGGAGAGATCGCTGACGGGGCGGGACACCAGGCTGAGAAGCTGCAGCTGCTGATTCGCCATCTGGGACCGGAGGAGGCAGGACTTGATTATCTGCCGCCCGCATCGGCGGTTCAGGATATTCTGGAGGCGCCGCCGTCTCTTCTGGAGTCCGTGGTGACGCTGATCGGAGAGCAGACGGCCTGGGAGGCGCTGGTGATCGATTTCGGCCACGGCGTACCGGGGCTCATGCCGCTTCTGATGTTGTGCGATCATATCTGGATGCCCGTGGGCAGCGGGCGGACAGCTCAGGCCAAGACGGAGGAATTCCTGAGGACGGTTCGGCTCTGGAGCCGGGAACTGGCGGAGAGGTGTCTCCGTCTGCCGATCGCCGCCCTGCCGCCCTGCGGCCTTGATAAGACACCTCCGGCTCTGATGGATACCGATCCTCTGGGGCAGCTGGTCAGACAGCAGCTGTCTCTGTCCGGGAAGGAGGAACGCCCGTGTCCGGCGTAACGCGGACACGGATCGCGGCGATGAAGCGGCAGCTGACAGAGGATCTGCGCCGGTGTGTCAGTCCGACGGATGAGGATATCCGCCGGATGATCGGGGTGATCATCGAGCGGGAGAGGGAAACGTCTTATTTTTCACTCAGCGAACGCCGGGAGACGGCCCGGGAGCTTTTTGACAGCGTACGGGGGCTGGATATCCTGCAGGAACTTCTGGAGGATGCGGCGGTCACCGAGATCATGGTCAACGGGCCCGATGCGGTCTTTATAGAGAAAAACGGCTGCCTTGAGCGCTGGCCGAAGACGTTTGCCTCCCGGGAAAAGCTGGAGGATGTGGTGCGGCGCATCGTCGGCGCCTGCAATCGGGTGGTGAACGAGCGCCAGCCCATCGCCGATGCCCGGCTGCCCGACGGGAGCCGTGTCAACGCCGTTATCAGTCCGGCTGCCCCGGACGGCCCCGTTCTGACGATACGGCGCTTTCCGGATACGCCGATGACGATGGCTGCTCTGATCGGGGCCGGAAGCCTGACGGCGGAGGCGGCCGCCTGCCTTGAAGACAGTGTCCGGCGCGGCCGTTCCATTCTTGTCAGTGGGGGAACCGGCGCCGGCAAGACCACCTTCCTCAATGCTATGTCGGCCGCCATACCGCCGAATGAACGGGTGGTCAGCATCGAAGACAACGCGGAGCTCTGTCTGGCCTCCGCGAATCTGGTTCGCCTGGAGGCCAGAGATGCCGCCATCGAAGGCGGCCGGTCCGTGACCCTGCGGGATCTGATACGGACAGCCCTGCGCATGCGTCCGGACCGTATCATCGTCGGAGAGGTCCGCGGCGAGGAGGTCTGTGATCTTCTGCAGGCGGTCAATACCGGGCATCGCGGATCCATGTCGACGATCCACGCCAACTCAGCCGGGGATACGCTGATCCGCCTGGAGACGCTGGTGATGACGGGCATGGCCATTCCTCTGCCGGCTATTCGCCGGCAGATTGCCTCCGGTATCGAACTGATCGTTCATCTGACGCGGCGTCCGTCGGGCCGCCGCCTTGTCTCTGCGATCGCGGAGATCGACGGTATGGACGGGGATGAGATTGCTCTGAGGCCGCTTTATCGTCTTGATGACGAAGACAGGCTTATCCGGTGTCTGTGACTCAGAGACGAAGACAGCGGCGCTGAAAACAGAGGAGGAGACAGCAGAGGCGATGAAAAAAGCGGTGATGAAGAAAGCGGTGATGAAGAAAGACGTGTCGATGATGGCAGGAACCGCGGGAGATCAGAAACCGATATTTTCGGGACTGCGGCGCAGAGACATCCTGTTGTCGGCGGCGGAGGGAGTGGCGGCTGCGGCGGTCACGGCCTGGCTTTTTTACGACAGGCCGGCAGGGATGCTGGCAACACTGCCGCTGGGGCTGTGCCTGGCGGCCGCGCGCCTTAACGCAAGAAGGGAGGCCTGCCGGCGGCAGATCGATGCCGATTTTCGTCTTATGCTGGATACGATGAGCAGTGCTGTCCGGGCAGGGCTGTCAGCCGAGCGGGCTTTTGCGGAGGCCGGAAATGCCCTCAGGGAGAGCCGCGGTGACTGTCTGATGACCCGGGCGGCCGAGGCCGTGACGGAGGGACTCAGGCTCAATCGTCCGGTCGAGGTGCTGTTCCGGGAAGCGGCGCTGACAGCCGGCTCCGAGGCTATGCTGAATTTTGCGGATGTCTTCGGGGCGGTACGCCGTTCCGGGGGCCCGCTGTCGGCGATCATGGCCGAGACGGCGTCCATGATCACGGCCAGGATCGAGACGGAGCGGGAGATCGCGCTGGCGGTGGCGGAGAAGGATTATGAACGGCAGCTCGTGACCGTCATGCCGCTGGCCTTTATCGCTTATCTGAAGCTGTCGTCACCGGGGTTTCTCGATGTGCTTTACGGATCGGCTTTCGGTATGGCGGTGATGACGGTCTGCCTTCTGCTGTATGCCGCCGCGGTGTTCTGGTGCCGCCGGATCATGGCCATCGCGATTTAGATCAGGAACGGACTGAACAGCAAACAACGGATGACAGATGTCCGAGAGGTTGGGAGGACCAGGTGAAGAAGGGGCTGCAGGACAAAACAACATGCCGAAGGGATGAAAAAGCCCGGCGACAGGACAACAAACCGTGCCGGCCCTTTCCAGGCCGGAAAAAGCTGCTGCCTGCGGCAGCGGCTGTGCTGATAACGGCAGCGGTTCTGACGGGGGCAGGGAGCGGCCTGCCCGATACCGTCGGCGACGGTTATCTGATGCGGGGCGACTATGGGACGGCTGATCTTGAGACGGAACTCCGGGTGACGGGAGACGGTATCAGCCGGCAGGTGACGGTGACCGTGCCGGCGAAAACCTACACCCCTGCGGAGGAAGAGGCTTTTCTTGATAAGGCGGAGGCTCGTCTTGGCGAAGCTGTCTTTGACGGGATGAGTCCGTCGCATGCGGACCGCGATCTCGATCTGGCTGCGGCGGCGGGAGATCTGCCGGTGGCGATCACCTGGTATTCTTATACGCCGGAACTGGTGGGGGATGACGGAAGACTGGGCAGTGCGATACCGGAAGAGGGTGCCGAGGCGGTTATGGCGGCGGTGATCACCTGTCAGGAGGCAGTCCGGCAGGTGACGCTGACCTTTCGCGTCTATCCCGGCCGCAAGACGGAGGAGGAGGCTTTCCGGGAGGCTCTCGACGCGGCAATACGCAGCGGGACAACAGAGGATCGGGTTCTTCTGCCGGCGGAGATCGACGGCCGGGCGGTGGCCTGGCATACGCCGCGTGCCGGGAAGTACCTGGGAGCTCTTTTCCTGGGAGTTCTGGTCGGGATTCTGGTGCGGTATGCCCTGCGGGAAAAGGAACGGCAGGCGGAAGAGGCGTATCGAGAAGCTCTTCTGAAGGATTATCCGCCCCTTATCAGTAAGCTGGTCCTGCTTTTGGGAGCCGGGCTGTCCCTGAGCATGACCTGCCGGCGCATGGCGACGGATTATCAGGAGGAAAGGCAGCGGTCCGGCCGCGTCAGACCAGGATTCGAACTGGTGGTGCAGGCCTGTGACGATATGGATAAGGGGCTGTCCGAGGCAGAAGCCTACCGGCGGCTCGGTGAGAGCAGCGGTCTGGGTCTGTACCGGACTTTTTCGGTTCTGCTGGTCCAGAACCTGCGCCGCGGCAGCACCGAGATGCTGGCGGTATTCCGGCGGGAAGCCGAAACGGCTTTCGAAGAGAGGAAGAAAGCTGCCAGACTGAAGGGGGAAAAGGCCTCGTCCCGGCTTCTGCTTCCGATGATGCTGATGCTGATGATCATCTTTGCGATCGTGATGATCCCGGCCTGGCTGGCGTTTTAGGGAGTCCCGTGATAGACTTACCTTGCACGGAGGTTTGTTATGGATAAGAATCATCAGTCTTGCCGGATCATTCTGGCTTCGGCTTCGCCGCGGCGGCGGGATCTGCTGAAGCAGATCGGTCTGTCATTTGATATCCTGGTATCGGATTGCGAAGAGGTGCTGACCACGACAGTGCCGGAGGAGGCCTGCCGGTCGCTGGCAGAACAGAAGGCCGAAGCTGTCGCCGCAGCTCTGACAAGAGAGGCGGTTGAGAAGGAGGCGTCGGGGCGGGACACATCGGCACCTTGTCTGATTATCGGTGCTGATACGGTGGTGGCCTGTGAGGGCCGCCTTCTCGGCAAGCCCCGCCATAAAGAAGACGCAGCGGCGATGCTGCGTCTTTTATCCGGCCGGACCCATCAGGTCAGCACGGGTGTCTGTGTGATTCGTCTTCCGGAAGGGACGCGGACGTCCTTTGCCGAGTCTACGGATGTGACCGTGGTACCTCTGACGGAAGAGGATATCGCGGCCTATCTGGAAACCGGCGAGCCCTATGACAAGGCTGGCGCCTATGGAATACAGGGCTGGTTTGCCCGCTATGTGGCAGGTATCCGCGGGGATTACAACAACGTGGTCGGTCTGCCCGTCGGCCGGCTTTACCGGGAATGTCTGAGAGATCAGCTCTCTTCGCTGCCGTCCTCCTGATCCGGCGGCAGCTCGAAGACATCTTCCCTGACCTGGAAGCGCTCGGAGTGCATCTGGTCTTCTTCCAGGAAGTCATTGACGTAATTCAGGAATTCCCGGGACAGGGAATTCAAGGGGCGATCCTTGGGCCAGACGAGGACATTTTCAACGATACGGACCGGATCGGTCAGCATGCGGATCTCGATAAGGTTGTTCGGTGTGTAAGTGCCTTGGGCGAAGATAGCCACGCCGGCATTCTGCTCGGCCAGGGCAACGGCATCGACATAGCTTGACAGTTCGCAGAGAATATGGGGCTCAATGCCGGCTTCGCGGAACCACTGGCGCATCTCGATGATGCGGGAATCGCGGCGGGGAATGATCAGAGGAACATCACCGAGCTCTGACAGCGACAGGGTGTTGCCGGGGGTTTGCGCGAGAGGATGCTCCCGGGACATGATGGCGACCCAGGGGGATTTTTCGATCATGATGCCTTCCAGATGCTCTTCGTCATAAGGTGTGGCGATAAGGGCCAGATCTACCAGACCCCGATTCAGACGGTCGAGAACATCATCGGTGGAACCGTTCCACATTTCGAAACGGACAAGCGGGAATTCCTCATGAAATCCGGCGATCCAACGGGCAATCATAAAGGGCGGACGGCCTTCGACCAGGCCCAGGGTCAGCTTGCCGGACAGGCCTTCCTTCATATAGGCAATGTCGCGTTTTGTTTTATCGGCCATTTCCAGGATCTGGACGGCGCGATGGAAGAAGAGCTTGCCTTCTTCGGTCAGCGTCAGATGGCGTTTGCCGCGGATAAACAGGCGGACGCCGAGTTCCTCCTCCAGGAGACGGATCTGATTGCTGAGCGGAGGCTGACTCATGTTGAGCTTTTCGGAAGCGCGGGTGAAATTCAGCTCGCGCGCCACGGTGACGAAATAGGTCAGAGAACGGAAATCCATAGTGCCCTCCCCGGCATGAAAAACTTAATATGACGCCTTTATTATATGAAATAAATATCATGAATTAAAGATGAAGATTAAGAAAGACAGCGCCATGACAGAAAAAACTTTTGAAAGAAAAGTCTTTTACAGGACCTTTGCGGTGCTGGCCATTCCTTTGGTGTGTCAGAATGTGATCACGATCAGTGTTAACCTGGCGGATAATATCATGCTGGGCGCCTATCGTGAGAGCGCGCTGGCGGGGGTTGCTGCGGTCAATCAGCTCCAGTACCTGTTTCAGATGCTGATCGTGGCCTTTACGGAGGCGATGGTTCTCTTTCTGACGCAGTACTGGGGCGAAAAGCGCCGGGAACCGATGGCCGCCATCACGGCGCATGCGATGCGTGCGGCCCTTCTTCTGTCGTTTCTGTTTTTTTTCGCGGTATCGTTATTTCCGGCGGGAGTGCTGCGTTTTTTCACCGACGACGGCGCGATCGCTCGGGAGGGGACGGCGTATCTGGCTATTATACGCTGGTCCTATCCTTTCTTTGCGGTGACGCAGGTGCTGCTTTCCCGACTGCGCTGTGTCGGCCATGTGCGGATCGCCTTCATTCTGTCGCTGCAGACACTGGGGATCAATGTCGTACTCAATTATTTTCTGATTTTCGGCCGCGGCGGCGTGCCGGAATTGGGCAGCCGCGGGGCAGCCGTTGCGACGCTGATCTCCCGCGTTCTGGAGGTGCTGACCCTTTTCGGCTATATCTATGCCCGCCGGGAGGAACTTCAGATCCGTGCCCGCGATTTTCTCACCTTCGATCGGGCGCTGCTCGGTGACTATCTGCGCGTTGTCAGGCCGATGCTGGTGGTACAGGGCCTCTGGGGCCTGAATACGGCCTTCCAGACGGCGATCCTGGGCCATATGAGTTCGGCGGCGATCGCTGCCAACAGTGCGGCCTCCAACCTGTATCTTCTGGTCAAA
Organism: Lachnospiraceae bacterium; assembly: GCA_029005135.1. Lineage (GTDB taxonomy): Bacteria > Bacillota > Clostridia > Lachnospirales > Lachnospiraceae > Chordicoccus. Next base: position 20,283 of record JAQXFO010000026.1, on the reverse strand, counting down.
TCCACGGCGGTCGGTTCCATGTCGGCGGCGTCGGTCATGACGGGGCAGGCTGTCGGTGAAGGGGATGTCGCCCGCGTTCGCCGTCAGTCCCGGGAAATGCAGCGGCTGTTTGTGCTGACCGGGCTGGTGATGAGTGTGGTCCTCTTCTTCCTGCGCCGGCCGGTGCTGAGTCTCTATGACCTTGAGCCTGAGACGCTGGTGCTGGCAGATCATTTTATCCTCATTCTGTGTGTGCTGAATGTCTTTATGGCCTATATGCTGCCGACAAATAACGGCATTATCCGCGGCGGCGGCACGGTTCGCTTCGGTGTCATTGTGGACCTGGTCAGTATCTGGCTTATCGTGATGCCGCTGTCTCTGCTGGCGGCCTTCGTTTTCAAAGCCAGCCCGGAGATAGTTGTGTTCTGCCTGAATTCGGATCAGATCTTCAAATGCGTTCCCGTTTTTATTATGGCCAATTACGGCAGCTGGATAAAAAAGCTTACGCGATAAAGAAAGACGGCTTGACAGACGCCGGGGTGTGTTTTATTATGATGATGGTTAGTGTTAACTAACCCAAGAAGAAACAGTATGTCGGTTCCTCGTGCCGGTGTTTTGAACCGGTGCGATTACGAAAGGAGATATCACCATGTTGAGTTGGCTGATGGAAAACAGCGGTACGATTTTGGTTGTGCTGGTGCTCCTGGTCGTCGTTGGGCTGGTGCTCAGATCCCTGATCCGCCGCCGGAAGACGGGCGGATCCTCCTGCGGCTGCGGCTGCAGCAGCTGTGCGATGAGTTCGGTCTGCCACAGCGATAAGAAAACTTCCTGACAATCGAAATTATGAGAAAAATCGGCGGCTGCCCGTGGGGCGCCGCTTTTTTTATCGGATTTCTGACGGGTCACGCTTCTTAAGACCGAAAGATACGTATCAGACTCTGCCGAGGCTGTTTGGATATGTTACAATAGCGTCAGCGGGCTGAGAGCCGCTTTTCAGGGAGAAGATGATATGACGGAATTAACGACTCTGTGTTATATTGAAAAAGATGACAGCTACCTGATGCTGCATCGCATCGCTAAAGACCGGGACATCAACAAGGGAAAATGGATTGGCGTCGGCGGACATTTTGAATCACGGGAAAGCCCCGATGAATGCCTTCTCCGGGAGGTGAAGGAGGAGACGGGCCTGACGCTGACGTCCTGGCGCTGCCGCGGTATCGTGACTTTTGTCTCGGGCCGGGGAGAGTTTGAGTATATGCATCTCTTTACGGCCGAGGCCTTCGAAGGGACACTGAGCGAGTGTGACGAGGGTGAGCTGGCCTGGGTGCCGAAGGCGGAGGTGCCGTCACTGAATCTCTGGGAGGGTGATCGGATCTTTCTCGATCTTCTTCTTAAACGCGAGGACTTTTTCCTGCTGAAACTGGTCTATGATGCGGACGATCGTCTGATTGAGGCGGTGCTTGACGGGAAAAGGCTTTTCTGAAGCAGCGGTTCCCGGGAACCGCAAGAGGCGCTATCTATGGAAATTTACGATATTCTTGAAGCTGTTAAGGCGGTCTGCGGCCGTGATCCCGCGATCCGCCGGGCTGTTCTGGCGACCAGGGAGGCCGCTCATCCGATCGAGGCCTTCTGCCGTCTTGTCCGGGATATGGGCTATCCTCTTTACGAGATGGATATCATTGCCTGGGGAGAGGATAACTACGCCGCTATGCGCCGAAGCACCAATGGCGGAGGCGAGAATTCGCCGGCCCTGAGCTATGAAGATGATTATTACGAACTCTTCATCGCCGAACTGGCCGCGGAATAAGGCGGTGTCACTTGTATCGGCTTATAGTCTGTGACATTGATGAGACGCTGATGGATGACCGCCATCAGCTGACGGAGAGAAACCGGCTGGCCATCGAGAAGGCCCGCCGTGCCGGTGTTCATTTTGTTCTGGCCTCGGGCCGCGGGCCGCAGTCCGTCAGCTATCTGCAGGATGACCTCGGCATACGGAATCAAAGCGGCGAATACATGATTGCCTACAACGGCGGTATGATCTGCGAGAATAAAGGAAACCGGCCGCTTTACCGGAACGGTCTGACCTATGAGAAGGCCAGGGCTCTCTATGAGAGGGGGCTGGCTTATGATGTGGGGCTTCGAGTCTATACGACGGAGGCCTGTTTTCTGCACTACACGCGGTATCATGTGGAAAAGGATACTCTCCTGGGCAATCAGAACAACATCACGGTGACGGATACCACCGGAGCGTTTCTTAAGGGCAGGGAGGTTATCAAATGTCTCTATGACCGGTCGGATTATGCGTATCTCTTCAAGGTGAGGGACGCGGTGGCCGACCTGACGGAGGATCTCACGGTGACGTATTCCTCCGGCCGGTATCTGGAGTTCAATCCCCGCGGCGTTGATAAGGGCAGCGGGCTGCGTTTTCTGGCCTCCCATCTGGGTATTCCCATGGAGGAGACCCTGGCGATCGGCGATAATTACAACGATCTGCCGATGCTGCGGGCCGCCGGCCTGGGCGTCTGCGTGGCCAACGGTCTGGCGGATGTGAAGGCGGAGGCGGATGTCATCACGGCGTCGGACAACAATAACAGCGCCGTGGCGGAGGTGCTTGACAATTACGTGCTGTGACGAAAGCATCCGGATGATTTCGCCGCAGCGGCATTAACAGGAGATAATTATGTCGTTTAAAATATTTGTGATCAATCCGGGATCGACGTCAACGAAGCTGGCTCTTTTCGAAGATGAGACCTGCCTGGTCTCGGAGAATGTGTTCCATGATTCCTCGATCCTGAAGACGTTTCCGCACATCAACGATCAACTGGATTACCGTATGGATGTGATCCTGGATTTTATCCGTGACAATCACCTGGACCTGACCGGCATCGATGCCATCGTCGGCCGCGGAGGAAGCTCTTTCAGCGTGGCTTCCGGTGTCTACGAGGTGAACGATCTGCTGGTGGCGGATACCCGAGCCTCCAAGGGCGGTCTTAACCACGTCTCCAACCTGGGGGTTCAGCTGGCGAAGAAGATGCAGGCGATTTATGGAGGCCGCCTGTTCATGGTGGATCCGACCGTGGTGGACGAATATCAGGATCTGGCCAGGATCACCGGCTGCAAGGGTGTCTACAGAAGGGCCATTTCCCATGCTCTCAATCAGAAGGCGACGGCGCGCTATCACGCCATGACTCACGGTCAGGTCTACGAGGAGAGCCGCTATATCGTGGCCCATATCGACGGCGGCATCTCGGTGGATGCCCATTGTCTGGGCCGCATGATCGACGGCAACAACGCTGCCGGGGGCGAAGGCCCCTTTACGCCCACCCGTATCGGGGGCATGGCCGTGACGGATGTGGCGGAGCATTTTCCGGACAAGACACCCGAAGAACTGGTGATGATGTGCACCGAGGACGGCGGCCTGAGCAGCCATTTCGGCACCTCCAATGCGGATACAATCCATGCTATGGTGGATAAGGGCGACCCGGAAGCCACCCGGGTGTGGAAAGCGATGATTTACCGCGTCGGCAAGGAGATCGGTGCCATGAGCTGTGTGCTGGAGGGCCGGGTGGATGCGATCATCCTGACCGGCGGCCTGATGCGTTTTGCGGACGTGGAGGAGGACCTTCGCCGTTATTGCGGCTGGATTGCGCCGATCTGCGTCTATCCGAATGAACTGGAATTTGAGGCGATGGCCGGCGGAGCCCTGGCGGTGCTGCGCGGCGAGATCAGGGCCCGCACTTACACGGGAAGGCCGGTATGGCAGGGCTTCCGGGATTGAGAGATGAGGAAAAGGCGAGCCCGTCAGGGCTGCCAGGATAACACTGTTAAAACAACGATTAAGGAGGGGATACCCTATGGAAGAGAGAACAGCTGAGATCCGCCGTCGGACCAGTGAGACCGACATCACTTTGAAATTGAATCTGGACGGTACCGGCAAGGCCGATCTGGATACGGGGATCCCGTTTTTTGATCACATGCTCCACGGCTTTGCCCGTCACGGCATGTTCGATCTGGAACTGGTCTGCCGCGGCGATGTGGAGGTGGATTCTCACCACACGATTGAGGACTGCGGTATCGTGCTGGGGGAAGCCATCCGGCAGGCCCTCGGCGATAAAAAAGCGATCCGCCGTTACGGTTCTTTCCTGCTGCCGATGGATGAGGCGCTGGTGCTCTGCGCGGTGGATCTGTCGGGACGTCCCTATCTGAATTTTGACGTCAGCTTCCGGACACCGGCCATGGGCGATATGGCGACGGAAATGGTACGGGAATTCTTCTATGCCGTATCCTACGGCGCGATGATGAACCTGCATCTGAAGGAGCTGGACGGGATCAACGACCATCATGTGGCTGAGGCCTGCTTTAAGGCCTTTGCCAAGGCGCTGGATCAGGCGTCGGGGTATGAACCGCGCCTGAACGGTGAGGTCTGGTCCACCAAGGGAATGATATAAATAAAATATGATAATGGAAATATAATAGGTATTTCACATAGATCAGCGGCGGCGGTATGATTTCATCAGAAACAAGGAAAACCCATTCGTACAGCGAAAGCGAGGCAGCCCTTATGACAAGAATCAGCCCCGATATTCATCTGGTTATTATCTGACACCTGAGCTTTCCATTTTTCAGTCGAAAAACGCTATTCATAACAATATCCTCATAAAAGGGGAGTTCCGTTCAGGCGGAGCTTCCCTTTTTGACGTCGCTATCCGGGAAAATCAGTATCCGAGAAGATCGAGGTAGGATAGGGTGACGGTGTCCTCCGGTGAGAGACGGAGTTCCCTGAGGAGGTCATCCAGCCTGGCCAGGCAGGCGTCGTGTGCCTGCGCCGTTTCCGAGAGGATTTCAAGCTCCAGATAGGTGCCCAGCCCCTCGACGGTATCGATGCAGGCAGTGACAGCGGCCTTTCGGAAATACTGCCGCTCCTTGATGACGGGGGCGGCGAGGACATAACCGAGACCCGTGAGGATGCCGGCCGCCGCGGCGGGATCGGCGACAACGGTCTCATACTCCGGCCGGGACATGGTGCGCGAGTCCATGCGCTGTCCCTTGAAATTGAGTGTCGCCGTCAGGCGGCTGTCGGCAAGATCGGTGCTTTTGCGAAGGCGGAGAGCCAGGCCCGCCTGCTTCAGATCCCGTTCCGGATGATTATAGTAGCTGTCCTCTTCGCGGATCGTGCCGGTTTTTTCGAAGCCGAGGGCGGCGAGACGGGCGGCCAGGTCTTCCGGTGCGGTGATGGGAAGCTTGATTTCGTATTCGTACATAGCAGGTCCTTCTTTCATTTTTCGCGGCGGCACCGTTCTTCACAATAATTTCATAATAACGCCGGTCTGCCAAATTGCGGTAGACGGGAAAAAACGGTAGTATAAGAGATAATGCAGGGGATCAACACTATGATACGACGGCGCGGGGCAGCTGTCCACGCACCGGACTGTCAAAAGGCAAAGGAGAATTATGATGAAAAAAAGAACAACCATGGCAGCGGCCGTGATGACGGCTGTCAGTCTTATGATAAGCGGCTGCGGCGCCGGTACCGGCAGCAGCGCTGCGGAAAACCCGGTCTCTTCCGCGGAGGAAAGCGTGCAGGAGTCGGAGGAGAGCAGCGGATTCGAAAGCCTTTCCGGCGGCTGGACCTTCTACGATACGGAGCCCCGGACCATGTCGGACGGGATCATCGAGATGACCGTTGAGGCCGCTTCCGGTATGCCGGAGAGTGTGACGCCGATGGCTCATCTGGGCTTTAGCGGCAATGCCGGTGAGAAAAATGCCGTTCTTGTCAAGGTCACGCCTGACAGCATCGAGACGGAGTCCCGCTACGGCGTGATGTTCCTGACCCAGAATGACGGCGGTTCCGTGACGCTGGACAGCCTCGTGTATCTGGATCCGGCGGCGGAAGAGGGCACCTACGGTATCGATACCGGCGCCGCAGCAGGCAGCTGGCAGCTGGATACGGATCTTTCGGTCGGTACCGGCGGCGATGCCAGCGGCAACGCGGCCTATGCGGGTGACGCCAGCGGCAATGCGGCCTATGCGGGTGACGCCAGCGGCAACGCGGCCTATGCGGGCGACGCCAGCGGCAACGCGGCCTATGCGGGTGACGCCAGCGGCAACGCGGCCTATGCGGGCGACGCCAGCGGCAATGCGGCCTATGCGGGTGACGCCAGCGGCAATGCCGCCTATATCGGCGGGACCGTCTACACCGGTCTTGATTACCGTCGCGTTCTCAGTGCCGCTTCTGCCGGTGTGTCCCGTGTCGAGTATGAACCGGTGGCCTGTCTGGCCACGCAGGTGGTCAGCGGCCTCAATTACAGTCTGCTGTGCCGCGTGACGACCCTGACGGCGGAGCCTTACACGCACCTGGCTCTGGTGAGGATCTATCAGGACCTCAGCGGTCACTGCGAGATCACGGATTCGGCCGCCGTTGTCCTTGAGGCCATGGCATCATGATCTATACGGTGACCTTGAATCCGTCGCTGGATTATTATGTGACGGTCGAGAATTTTACCCTGGGGCGGACGAATCGCACCCGGGAGGAACGGCTCCTGCCCGGCGGTAAAGGCATCAATGTGTCGCGGGTCCTGGGCAGCCTGGGCTGTCCTTCGACGTCTCTGGGCTTTCTGGCAGGTTTTGTGGGCGAGGAGATCCGCCGCCATCTGGAGGCCTGTGACATCCGCACGGATTTTATTTTCCTTGAAAATGGCTGCTCCCGCATCAATGTGAAATTGAAAAACTACGAAAGCACCGAGATCAACGGCAGCGGTCCGGCGGTTGATCCGCCTGCGGCGGAGGCGCTTATGGCTTCTCTGGAGACGCTGAAGGCCGGAGACGGCCTGGTGCTGGCGGGAAGTGTGCCCACGTCTCTGCCGTCGGATATCTACAGACGGATCCTTGAGCGGCTTTCGGACCGGGACATCCGCACGGCAGTGGATGCCTCCGGGGATCTTCTGACGGCGGTGCTGCCGCTGCACCCCTTTCTCATCAAGCCGAACCGGGATGAACTGAGCGGTCTTCTCGGTATGCCTGTGCCCGATCGGGCGTCGGCGGCCGTCGGTGCCCGCCGCCTGCAGGCGATGGGCGCCCGCGTCGTGATCGTTTCCCTGGGCGGCGACGGTGCTGTTATGGTGACGGAAGAGGGCCGCGTTTTCAGCGCATCGGTACCGCAGGGCAAGGTCGTCAATGCCGTCGGGGCCGGTGATGCGATGGTGGCCGGTTTTCTGGCCGGTCTTGAAAAAGGCCTTTCGCAGGCGGAGGCGTTCCGCCTGGCCGCGGCAGCCGGCACGGCCAGTGCCTTCTCGGAGGATCTGGCGGACGGGGATAAGATATATCAGCTGCTCGCCGCCTGCACGGTAACGGAAGAAAGCGGGGCCGGTTTTTGAAGAGAACCGTGCTGACGCGAAGGAGATCAAACGGTGAGATACGATGCGGTGAGGCGGGCTCGTTTTGTGCGCCGCCTGAATCGTTTTACGGCGATCGTCCGCCTGGAGGGCGGTGAGGAGACGGTCCATGTGAAGAATACGGGCCGTCTTGGTGAACTTCTGGTACCGGAGGCCGCGGTCGTTCTGGCCGAAGCCGCTGCGCCCGGCCGGAAGACTGCCTATGATCTCATAGGCGTCTATCGCGGCGGCCGGCTGTTTAATATCGACAGCCAGGCCCCCAACAAGGTCGTCGGCGAGTGGCTCGTCGGTCAGGGGTTTGATGTCATCAGACCGGAATACACCTATGGTCAGTCCCGCGTCGATTTTTATATGGAAAAGGGCGGCCGCCGGTATCTGATGGAGGTCAAGGGCTGTACCCTGGATATCGGTGGGGTGGGGTATTTTCCCGATGCGCCGACGGAGCGGGGTGTCCGGCACCTGCGGGAGCTGACGGCGGCGCTGGACGAGGGGTATGAAGCCTGCCTGGCTTTTGTGATCCAGATGGCAGGTGTAGACCGCGTGGAGCCGTACCGGGAGAGACATCCGGCCTTTGCCGATGCCTGTGAGGAGGCTGAGGCAAAAGGCCTCCGCGTTCTTCACCTGACGACACGGCCGGCGGAGGACAGCCTTGAGATCACCACGCCGCCCGTTTTCCTGTAAACAGAAGAGCGCAGATATTTTCGGGCCTCTGGCAGAAGACGGCCCTTTTTTCCGCTGTCTCTGTAAGATTTTCACCTCAACGGCGTGTATAGGGGTGAAAGGAGGCATTTCCCATGGATGATGACAGGATTGTTCAGTTATATTGGGATAGAAATGAGGCAGCCATAACGGCATCGTCACAGAAATACGGCGCGTATTGCCTGGCGATCGCCCGCAATATTCTGTCCGATCGGCTGGATGCCGAAGAGTGTGTCAACGATACCTGGCTGCGGGCCTGGAACGCGATGCCGCCCCACAGACCCTCTCTTCTGGCCGCATTTCTCGGAAAAATCACAAGACATCTTTCCTTTGACCGATACAAAAAACTCCACCGGGAAAAACGGGGAGGGCATCAGCTCGATGCCGTGCTGGATGAGCTGGCGGAATGTGTGTCCGGGGCGGACGATACCGAACGGCAATGGGAGGCAAAGGCCCTGATCGAGGAGATCAACCGTTTTCTTTTCCGCCTTCCCGAAGACCGGCGGTACCTGTTTATACGGCGTTACTGGTATGCAGACAGTATCAGTCAGATCGCCGGGCGCATGAATATGAGCGTGAATCAGGTGTCGGTCATACTCAGCCGCCTTCGGCACCGTCTGAAAGACGATCTTATCGAAAGGGGGTTTGATATATGAGAAAGGAAGAGCTGTTTGAAGCGATAGAAGATATTGATCCCGGCAGTGTCAATAAGGCACGTCTTTTCAGAAAACGCCGTAGACCCTTATGGGCTGCCGCAGCGGCTGTCGCCGCCTGTGCGGCTCTCATCATTGGAACGATAGGGGGCGTCATGACCATGCGGCAAAAGGCAGCCGGCTCATCGGTGAAAACGATGTCCGGCATCACGACCGTCAGGGCGGCTTACCCGGAACCGGTGGCTCAGACGCTGAGTGCTCAGGCCTTTATGGAAAGTGATGAGCACTGGCAATGGTGGCAGGCCTATCATGATCAGGCCTCCGGGACAGAAGGCCTTCAGTCCGGTATGACGGCGTACAACCTGTCTTTGATGGCGCAGCTTCTGGTCTCCGATCGGGAGAACACCGTGTGCTCGCCGCTGAATACCTACATCGCCTTTGCCATGCTGGCGGAGGTCTCCGGCGGCCGTACGCGTCAGCAGGTCCTCGCTATGCTCGGCGCGGACGATATCGGGACACTCCGCTCTCAGGTGACCGCCCTCTGGGAGAGCAACTATGCGGACACCCCGGTTCTGAAAAGCCTGCTGGCCAATTCCGTCTGGCTCAGCAGCGATGTGACCTATCATGAAGACACACTGAAAAATCTCGCCGATCACTATTATGCCTCAGCCTTCAGCGGGACACCGGGATCGGAGGCTATGAATGAGGCCCTGCGGAAATGGACCGATGACAACACCGGCGGGCTTCTGAGTGATTATACGAAAACGATGGCACTGGATCCCGATACGGTTCTGGAGATCCTGTCCACGATCTATTACAAAGCCATGTGGAGGGAGGATTTTCGGGAGGAAAACACGACTCAGGAGGTCTTCCACGGGACAGCCGGCGATACCACGGCAGCCATGATGCATAAAACGGATATGATGAGTGTCTATCGCTCCGATAAATTCCTGTCGACGAGCCTGGGGCTCAGTGACAGCGGCGCCATGCATTTTTTCCTGCCGAACGAAGGTGTCGATGTGAATGAGCTCGTCTCAGACCCCGCCGTCATGAGCGCCCTTCGGTATGACAGTGCGGACAGCCGATGGTCATTTCCCGAAGTCAATCTGACGGTGCCGAAGTTTAAGGTTTCCGGCAAAACGGATCTTCTGGAAGCGGTCCGGGCCCTCGGCGTCACGGATGCGCTGGATCCGTCTCTGTCCGATTTCACACCGCTGACAGCGGACCGGGAGAATCTCTATCTGAGCAAGGCCGAGCATGCCGCCATGATCGAGATCGATGAGTACGGCGTGACGGGGGCCGCCTACACCGAACTGGCTCTGGCAGAAGGGGCCGCGGAGCCGGATGAGGTGATCGATCTTGTGTTGGATCGGCCGTTCCTCTTTGTGGTCACGGGCCTTGACGGGTCAGTCCTCTTCGCCGGCGTCGTGAGAAACATCGACGCATGATAAACGTGACAGTCATGAACAAGGCCTTCCCCATGCGATCATAGGGAAGGCCTTGTTTTCAGTGGAATAATAAACCGCTCATTCCGCCAGCCACTGCCGCATCACCGCGATCTCCTCGCAGTAGCCGGCCTCATCGTTCGGCGTCTCCAGGATGAAGGGCCGGCCGTCCAGGGCCGGGTGGCGCAGCAGGCGCTTCAAGGCTTCTTCGCCGATACAGCCCTGCCCCAGCTTTTCATGGCGGTCCTTACGGGAGCCGCAGGGATTCTTGCTGTCATTGAAATGCACGGCCTTCAGCTTATCGAGGCCGATGATGGCGTCAAAGGCTGTCAGAACACCGTCCGGATCGCCGACAATATCATAGCCGCCGTCCCAGACATGACAGGTGTCAAAGCAGATACCGACTTTTTCCGGGTGATCGAGGCGGTCGAGGATCTCGCGGAGCTCCTCGAAGGAGCCTCCGACCTCACTGCCCTTGCCGGCCATCGTTTCGAGAAGAACCGTGGTGGTCATCGTGGGGGAAATGACACGGTTCAGGGCTTCGGTGATCATGGTGATGCCGTTTTCGAGGCCCTGGCCCACATGGGAGCCGGGATGGAAATTATAAAAATGCCCCGGCAGCATGGCCATACGTCTGAGATCATCGGCCATCATATCCTCGGCAAAGGTCCTGACGGAGGGCTTGTCCGAGCAGAGATTCATGGTATAGGGGGCGTGGGCCACGAGGGGGCCGAAATGCGCCTCCGCCATCAGGGTTTCCAGTGCCGCGGCGTCTTCGCCGTCGGGAGCCTTGGCCTTGCCGCCCCGGGGGTTGCGCGTGAAGAAAGCGAAGGTGTCTTCTCCCATCCGAAGGGCGGTCTGCCCCATGCTTTCATAACCGCCGGAAAAGGAGAGATGACTGCCGAGCCAGACCATCAGGCCATGTCCTTGAGGAAGGCTTCGTAGCCGCGCAGGGTTTCGTAAAGGTCGGCTTTGCTGATGGCTTCCCAGGGCGCGTGCATATTGAGAACGGCGATGCCGCTGTCGATGACATTCATGCCGTACAGGGCCAGAATATAAGCGATAGTACCGCCGCCGCCCAGATCGACGCGGCCGAGTTCGGCTGTCTGGAAGTTGACCTTGTTGTCATCGAGGACACGGCGCAGAGCAGCCAGATATTCGGCATTGGCGTCGTTGGAGCCGGATTTGCCGCGGGAACCGGTGAACTTGTTGAACACCATGCCGCCGCCCAGCACGGCGACATTTTTCTTGTCGAAGCTGGCCGCGTAGGTCGGGTCATAGGCCGAGCTGACGTCGGAGGACAGCATGAAGGAGTTCGTCAGGGCACGGCGAACCAGGCGGGCGCTGTCTTCGCCGGTGAGGGCCATGACCTCCGCCAGGGCATTGTCAAAGAAATGCGAACGCATGCCGGTGGCGCCGACAGAGCCGATCTCTTCCTTATCGACCAGAATACAGCAGGCGGTGCGCTCCGGTTCCCGGACGTTCAGCATGGCACGCAGGGACGGATAGGCGCAGACACGGTCGTCATGGCCGTAGCCCAGGATCATGCTGCGGTCAAAGCCGGCATCCCGGGCCGGTCCGGCCGGGACGATCTCCAGCTCGGCGGAGAGGAAATCCTCCTCCTCAAAGCCGTAGGTCTCCTTCAGGATCGCAAGGACGCCGGCCTTGACGGCTTCTCTGGCAGCGCCGTCTTCCTCTTTATTCTTCTCTTTATCCTTATCCTTCTTTTTCAGAGTCAGCGGCTTGCTGCCGATGATGATATCCAGAGCCTCGCCTTCGATGACGTTGGCCGCTTTCTTTTCCATCTGCTCCTGAGCCAGGTGGATCAGCAGGTCGGAAACGAAGAAGACCGGATCATCGGGATCTTCGCCGATATTCAGTTCGATGGTGGTGCCGTCCTTTTTCACGACGACGCCGTGAATAGCCAGGGGCATGGTGACCCACTGATATTTTTTGACACCGCCGTAGTAATGGGTGTCCAGATAAGCAAAGCCGCCGTCTTCATAGAGAGGGTTCTGCTTGACGTCAAGACGCGGGGAATCGATGTGGGCCCCCAGGATATTGAGACCCTCACTCAGTTTCTGACGGCCGATGGTGAACATGACGACCGCCTTATTCATCTGGACGGCGTAGACCTTATCGCCGGCCTTCAGCGGCGTGCCCTCCGCGATCGCGGTGCTGAGCTCGCGAAAGCCTTCCTTTTCAATCAGATTGACGACATAATCGACGCATTCGCGCTCGGTTTTGGCCTTGCTGAGGAAATCCTTATAATCCTCGGCAAAAGCGAAGGCGGCATCGATTTCCTTTGATTTCATCAGGTTCCAGCTGTTTTTATTTTCCATAAATATCAACTCCTTTTCGCGGCCGGCAGCGTCGCCGGCGTTACTTTGTATTGTAGTGAGCGCGGCGGCCTCTGTCAAATATCCTGCGGCAGACGCGGGACCGCCGGTTCGGAAACGGATGGTTGACAGAATGGCTCTTTTGGTATTCAATCAAAGACAGTATGTCTTCAGAAAAAGGAGGTTTGTGTCATGTTGACAGACAGATTTGAGATTCGTCCGATTGATCCGGCTGCCGAGTGGCAGACAGCCGCCGGTGTGGAGGCTGCCTGTTTCCCGCCGCATGAAGCCTGCAAGCCGGACAAAATGAAAGCACGCGCCGAGGCGGCGCCGGACTTTTTCCTGGTGGCGATCGATCGTAAGACAGGAACCATGGCCGGTATTCTCAACGGGCTGGGAACGGATGAAGCCGTATTCCGCGATGATTTTTTCCTGGATGCCTCCCTTCATGATCCGAAGGGCAGCCGGGTGTTCCTTCTGGGACTGGCGGTTCTGCCGGCTTACCGCGGGCAGGGGCTGGCCCGGGCACTGATGGAAGCCTACGCGGCAGCCGAGAAGGCGCGCGGCGGCAGCAAGCTGGTCCTCACCTGCCTCGATCAGAAGGTGCCGATGTATGAACATATGGGATTCTGTGATCTGGGCATGTCGGCCTCGAGCTGGGGCGGCGAAGCCTGGCACGAGATGGAGAGAACACTGTGAAAGACGCCATCGAGAGGATAATGCCCTATTTTGGCGAGACGACTTACAGTATAGAACCAGGCCGCGGTTTTCCCCGCTTCGGGGCCTGTCATCTTCTCTGGCTGGCCGCCGCGGTTCTGATCTTTGTCCTTATGGGATTGGCTTTTCGAAAATGGGATGCCGCCAGGAGACGGCAAGCCATGGTGATCGTTGCCGTTCTGACGGTGCTGGATGAGCTGGGAAAATATATCGTAACCGGGGCGTGGGGGCATTTCCGGCTGGATTATCTGCCGCTCCACCTTTGCAGCATCAATATTTTCCTCATCGCCGCGGATGTCATCCGGCCCAACCGACGTATCCGGGAGCTGCTCTATACCCTGTCGCTGCCCGGCGCCCTGTGCGCCCTGCTGTTTCCGACCTGGACAGAACTGCCGGTGACGGCTTTTATGCATCTCCACAGCTTCACGGTCCACATCCTTCTGATGCTGTATCCGCTGATGCTGATCTATGACGGCTTTGAGCCGGATCTGAAGGCCTTTGTCCGGACGCTGCCGGTGGATGCCGTGGTGGTGGCCGGGGTCTTCCTTTTCAACAAGGTCTTCGGGACGAACTTTATGTTCCTAAACGGATCGGAACCGGGCAATCCGCTGGCCCTGGCGGAGGCCTTGCTGGGCAACCCGGGCTATCTGGTTGTCTTCTTTCTCCTTTTGCTGGCAGTGGTCGTTCTTATGAATACAGCCGTGGCGGCGCTGATTCGCCGACTCCGTTCCGCCGGCCGCCCGGGCGATGTTCCGGGATCGATCCGCTGCTGAAAGACGGCTGCCGGGAAAGCAAAATCCCGCGGCAGACAGCAAAAAGACAGTGTCAAAAGCCTTTTGCCTTCGACACTGTCTTTTTTTATTGCTGTCAGATGCCGGCCTCAGCCGTTTTCATCAGCCGCGGACGGACTTGACGACGGCGACGGCTTCCTTGACCAGCTCGGTGATCTTGTCGAACTCACCGGCCTTGACCAGATCGCCCTTGACCATCCAGCTGCCGCCGCAGGCCAGGATCTTGTCACTTTCCAGGTAAGAGGTGATGTTTTTGGCGTTGATGCCGCCTGTCGGCATGAACTTGACGGTGGTGTAAGGCGCGCAGAGGGCCTTAATGGTGGCGATACCGCCGAACTGTTCGGCCGGGAAGAATTTCAGGACCTTCAGACCGCGTTTGACAGCCTGAGCTACCTCGGACGGGGTGATGGTGCCCGGGAAGACCGGGATGTCTTTCTCAAGGCAGTAATCGACGATCTCCGGATCGAAGCCCGGGGCGACGATAAACTTGGCGCCGGCGGCCACGGCGCGGTCGACCTGCTCAATGGTCAGGACGGTGCCGGCACCGACGAACATATCCGGATAAGCCGCTGTCATCTGCCGGATGGATTCCTCGGCAGCATCGGTACGGAAGGTCACTTCGGCGCAGGGCAGGCCGCCTTCGCAGAGGGCTTTGGCCAGCGGAACGGCGTCCTTGGCATCGTTGAGAACGACGACCGGGACAATGCCGTAGCTGTGGATCTGTTCCATGATCTTATCCATGTTTTCCATGTTGTATTCTCCTTTATTCATGCTTGAAAATGGTTTCTGCGGGCAGGCTTTTATTTTACAGCGGGCGCTGCCGGCCTGTCCATCGTGGATTTGACGGTTTTTATGCCAGGCATTCTTTCATGACGGCATAGGCACCCTTTGTCTCAATGTCCTTCAGATAGCCGGCCACCGCGCTTTCGAAGCCCGGGATCTGTGTCAGATCTTCGCCCCAGAAGGCCGTGTTGGAGGCGACGGCTTTGGCCAGCGCCGCGGCGTCATCATCCTTGTGAGCCAGGAAGAAGTCGAGGACAGCGGCATCGTCCTTGATGGCGTAGGTATCCTCGCCCCGCCTGCCGATCAGGGCACCGTCTTCCATGGTCTTGCCGGCGTGGTAGAAAGCAGCATAAAAGGCAAAGGAAGCGGTGATGCATTTCGGCAGTGTGCCGGTCTTTTCGACATAGGCCTTCAGGGAAGGCATCACGCGGGCTTTCCACTTGGAGGTGGAATTCAGAGCGATGGAGAGCAGCTGGTGATCGATGAACGGATTCTTGAAACGTTCCGTTACCGAGAAGGCGAACTCTTCCAGTTCTTCCTTCGTCAGTGTCAGGGTCGGGTTGATCTCGTCGTAGATAGTCTTGTTCATGAAGGGCTGGATGACATCATCTTCCATACAGTTGCGGACGATGTCCTGGCCGGCCAGATAGGCCCCCATGATGAAGGAGGTGTGGGCACCGTTCAGGATGCGGACTTTTCTCTGCTTGTAGGGTTTGTGGTTGTCGGTGATAAGAACCGGCAGACCGGCCTTGTCAAAAGGCAGCTCGGCCTTCAGACTTTCCGGACCTTCGATGACCCAGAAGCCGAAGATTTCACCGGTATCCAGCAGGTTGTCCTTGTAGCCCAGCTCTTCGCAGATGGCCTCGGCCTCGGCGCGGGGGTAACCGGTGACGATGCGGTCGACCAGCGTGGAGCAGAAGATGTTTTCTTCTTTAATCCAGTTGATGAAAGCATCACCCAGCGCCCACTGGCGGGCATATTCCAGAACACAGCGCTCCAGTTCTTTGCCGTTGTTGTCGATCAGCTCGCAGGAAAGGATGACAAAGCCCTTGCCTTTTTCGGTGCCGAAGGCCTTGAACCGCTCATACATGAACTGGGTCAGCTTGCCCGGATAGGAGGCGGCGGGAACATCACCGAACTGACAGGACGGATCGTAGACGATACCGGCTTCGGTGGTGTTGCAGGCGATGAAGCGCAGGTCCGGATTCTTGGCGCAGGCCAGAACCTCATCATAATCTTTGTAAGGATTCAGGCAGCGGCTCACAGCGGAGATCACGCGCTTTTTATTGACCTTCTGACCGTCCTGGAAGCCGCGAAGGAACAGGGTATAGAGACCTTCCTGCTCATTGATCATATCGGCCAGACCCGGGGCGATCGGCTGGCAGAGAACGACCTTGGCGTTGAAGCCGGCCTTTTCGTTCATCATATCGATAAAACAATCCACGAAAGCACGCAGGAAATTGCCTTCGCCGAACTGCAGCACGCGTTCCGGCGCGTCTTTCAGAAGAAAACCGTCATAGTTCATCTCTTCCAGTGTCTTGTAACATAACTGTTTCATCTTGAAACCCTCTCTTTCGAAAATGAATCGGTGATGCACCGTGTTGGGACTTGGGAAAACCTGTTATGCCGGGGAGTCGCTGCCGTTACAACGTCACACCCTGTTTGAAAATGGCCAGATCGTGGAAACCGGCTTCTTCGGATTTTGTCTGACGGCCTGAGGCGACCTCGATGACATAGTCGAAGAAATCGCGGCTCAGCGTTTCCATGTCGGTGCCTTCCACCAGAACACCGCAGTTGAAGTCGATCCAGTTTTTCTTGCGGTTATAGAGCGCCGTATTCGTGGCGACCTTGACTGTCGGCACCGGGGAGGCAAAAGGCGTGCCGCGGCCGGTGGTGAAGAGGACAATCTGGGCGCCGGCGGCGGCCAGAGCCGTCGAGGCGACGAGGTCATTGCCCGGAGCGCTCAGCAGGTTAAGCCCCTTGTTTTTCACCGTTTCGCCGTAGGCCAGGACACCCTTGACAGGCGAACTGCCGGACTTCTGTGTGCAGCCCATGGACTTGTCTTCCAGTGTGGAAATGCCGCCGTTCTTGTTGCCCGGCGACGGGTTGTCGTAAATGATCTGGTTGTGGCTCTTGAAATAATTCTTGAAATCGTTGATCAGGGCCACGGTCTGGTCGAAAAGCGCGCGGGTTTCGCACCGGTTCATCAGCAGTGTTTCGGCGCCGAACATTTCCGGTACCTCGGTCAGGATCGTGGTGCCGCCTTTTGAGGCCAGCATATCGGAGAAAACGCCGACAGTCGGGTTGGCGGTGATGCCGGACAGACCGTCGGAGCCGCCGCATTTCATGCCGATGACCAGCTCGCTGCAGTCGATCGGCTCGCGGGTGAAGGTCGAGACGTAATCTGTCAGTTCCTCAAGGATCTTCAGGGCGTCGGCCACCTCATCTTCGGACTCCTGTGCCACCAGGAAGCGGATGCGCTTTTCATCAAAATCACCCAGATACGGCTTCAGAACCTCGATGTTGCTGTTTTCACAGCCGAGGCCCACCACCAGAACACCGCCGGCATTCGGATGACGGATCAGATTGGCGAGGATCTGACGGGTGTTCTCCTGATCATCGCCCATCTGGGAGCAGCCGTAGGGGTGGGAGAAGGAGACGACAGCGTCGATGCTGCCCTTCTTCAGAGACTGGGCCCGGGCGGCAATGGTTTTTACCACGTCATTGACGCAGCCGACGGTCGGGATGATCCAGATTTCATTGCGGACACCGGCACGGCCGTCACGGCGGCGGAATCCGTTGAAGGTGCGCGGTTCGGTCGGCGTGACAGCGCAGGGCACCGGATGATATTCATAGGAAAGCAGTTCGCCCAGCCCCGTCCGGATATTATGGACATGAACCCAGCCGCCGGCCGGGATATCGGCTTTGGCATAGCCGATGGCGGAGCCGTACTTGATAACGGGGGCTCCCTCGGGCATAGCGCGCAGCGCGAACTTATGGCCCTGCGGAATATCCTCAAGAAGTGTCAGAGAAAGATCGCCGATCGTGACGGTCTGGCCTCCCGAAAGGGGTGTCAGAGCTACCGCGACCGTGTCATCGGGATGGATCCTGATATAATTCGCCATGGTCATTTCCTTTCATCAGCAAAAGCCTTGTCTGCGTCGGCATATCGCCGGAGGGGGAAGGATTTCCGCCGCCGGACAGAGTCCTGCCGCAACATTGTAAACGCTTACATTTAAAGTAGTCTCTTTTGCTTCTTAAGTCAATAGGAAAAGAAATAATGGTGAAAAAAATTTCATATAATCATATTGACGGTAAAATACAGCCTGTTATAATTGAAAATGGAAGTGCTTACAATGACCTGCGTCATGGAGCCGTCCACACTCTTACAAGGGAAATGCCTATGAATATTTACGATATTTCGAAGCTGGCCGGGGTCTCGATCGCCACGGTTTCGCGAGTCCTGAACGGGAGCGAAAAGGTCAGCCAGAAGACCAAGGAAAAGGTCCTGGCTGTCATGGATGAGGTGAATTACACCCCCAATGTCTTCGCCCGGGGGCTTGGCCTCGATTCGATGAAAACCATCGGTATCATGGTGGCCGACGCGTCCGACAACTTCCTGGCCAACGGTATCTATTATGCCGAAGAGACACTGAAGAAGAGCGGCTACGACGCCATTCTGAATTGCAGCGGCTACGACTACAGCGGCAAGAAGAAGGCGCTGGAGCTTCTGATGTCCAAGCGCATCGACGGTCTGATCATGATCGGATCCATGTATATCGAGCCTAACGAAAAAGACCGTCAGTATCTCTATGAGGCCAGTGAAACGATCCCGATCGCCATCGTCAACGGCTACATGGACGGCAACAACATTTACTGCGCCTACTGTGATGACTTCCAGGCGGTCTACGATGCCACCGGACAGCTGCTGGACAGCGGCCGGGAAAAGATCCTTTTCCTCCATCGCTCTCTGTCCTACAGTGCCCGTCAGAAAATGAGCGGCTACCGCGCCGCTTTTGCCAAGCACGGACTGGAAGTCAATGAAGACCATATTATTCTGATGGACCGCGACATCGACAAGGCGAAGGAGAAGCTGAGCCTGCTCTATGATGCCGGTCTCCGCTTCGATGCCATTGTAGCCACTCACGACCGCTACGCGGCTATGGCGCTGAAATTTGCCAGGGATAAGGGCCTGTCCGTGCCGGAAGATCTGAGTATCATCGGCTACGACAACACCATACTTTCCGTTTGTACCAACCCGGAGATCACATCGATCGACAGCAAGGTCAGTGTTACGACCACTGAGGCCGTCAATGCCCTTCTTAAGGCACTGGACGGTCAGACGCCGCCGAAGAAGATATGCATTCCCGGTGAATTGATAAAGAGAGAGACAACAGATTTTTGATCGGAGGAGAATGTAACATGAAAGCCTTTATGGACGAGAATTTCCTGCTGAAAAGTGAAACGGCTCAGCTGCTGTTTCACAAATATGCCGAAGAAACACCGATCCTCGACTATCACTGCCATATCAACCCGAAGGAGATCGCCGAAGACCGCAAATTTGAGAATATCACACAGGTATGGCTCGGCGGAGACCATTACAAGTGGCGCCAGATGCGTTCCAACGGCGTCGATGAATATTTCATCACCGGCGGCGCTTCTGACCGTGAAAAGTTTCAGAAATGGGCCGAAACTCTTGAAAAGGCCATCGGCAATCCGCTGTATCACTGGAGCCATCTGGAGCTTCAGCGCTATTTCGGCTACAAGGGTGTCCTGAATGGTGATACCGCCGAAGAAGTCTGGAACCTGTGCAATGCCAGACTGCAGGAGGACGATATGTCCGTCCGCAATATCATCAAAAAATCCGGTGTGACACTGATCTGCACCACCGATGATCCGGTCGATTCCCTGGAATGGCATAAAATGATCGCCGAGGATGACAGCTTTGACGTTCAGGTGCTGCCGGCCTGGAGACCGGATAAGGCTATGAACATCGAAAAACCGGAATATTTAGACTATCTGGCGGCACTGTCAGAGGCCAGCGGCATCACGATCAGCACCTTTGCGGATTTGAAGGAAGCCCTGAAAAACCGCATGGAATTCTTCAGAAGCTATGGCTGCCGTGCTTCCGACCACGCGTTGGAATTCGTGATGTACAGACCGGCCTCCGAGGCTGCCGTTGAGAAGATCTTCGCCAGACGCATGGCCGGCGAAGCGGTGACAAAGGAAGAAGAACTGATCTTCAAGACCGCCTTCATGACCTTTGTCGGTAAGGAATATCACAAGCTCGGCTGGGTCATGCAGCTCCACTACGGCTGCAAGCGCGACAACAATACGCTGCGCTATAAGGAAATGGGCCCGGATACCGGTTATGACTGCATCAACAACTACGCGCCGTCCTCCGAAATGGCCGATTTCCTGAACGGCCTCAATATCACGGATGAACTGCCGAAGACCATCATTTACAGCCTGAATCCGAACGACAA
>JAQXFO010000025.1 GCA_029005135.1 Lachnospiraceae bacterium | reverse complement strand
GTCGGTTTCATTCGCGCAGGCTTACGTCACGATAGTAGCGTTTGTGACGACGCCTGCGCGGAAACTTGCGAAGCAAGGCGGCGCTCCTACCGTTAACCGCATGTCCATACCGCGTATTTCTGTTCAAGGCACTATAGTATTCCAAAAGCCCCACCGCCGAGGAGCCGTGGGGCGGCAGGAGGCCCGGAAGAGGCGCCTGCGCGGAAACTTGCGAAGCAAGGCGGCGCTCCTGCCGTTAACCGCATGTCCATACCGCGTATTTCTGTTCAAGGCACTATGGTATTCCAAAAGCCCCACCGCCGAGGAGCCGTAGGGCGGCAGGAGGCCCGAAAGAAGTGCCTGCGCGGAAATTTGCGAAGCAAGGCGGCGCGCCTACTGTTGGCCGCATGACCCTGCCGCGTATTTCTGTTCAAGGCACTATGGTATTCCAAAAGCCTCACCGCCGAGGAGCCGTAGGGCGGCAGGAGGCCCGGAAGAAGTGCCTGCGCGGGGACTCGCGAAGACAGGCAGCGCGCCTGCCGTTGGCCGCATGTCCATACCGCGTATTTCTGTTCAAGGCACTATGGTATTCCAAAAGCCCCACCGCCGAGGAGCCGTGGGACGGCAGGAGGCCCGGAAGAGGCGCCTGCGCGGAAACTCGCGAAGCAAGGCGGTGCGCCTACCGTTAACCACATGTCCATGGGGTGGTGGCCGTAAAATAGTGATCAGCCGCAGCAGCTTGCACTGCTGTGGCTGATCTTGTGTCTTACCCATGTGATTACCCATGACCATGAACATAATCATTTTGGAAATGAGGCAAAGCATGGTCATAAACACGGGGATTATAGGAACAGTAAAGATCATAAGGCGGCACATGGACATGGTTTTTAAAAAATGAATTATGTGCTGATAACAATCCTCCGTATGATGGCAATCCTACGGAGGATTCACTTTTTCCCCCCGCCCTCTATCCGCATTTTCTTTTCTTACATGAATAAAGGCCTTCCGCCGGGCGTGCCTTGTTTTATGCTTTTTTAAGATTCGTCACCTTGTTTCACCTTTTTTCGGCGTGTACAATCTTAAGAATAATGAAAAATGCACACGCCTGCAGAAAGTGTTGAGTATGCCCAAGTTCAGTGTCAAGAAGCCCTTTACCGTCCTTGTTGCCGTCATTGCGATCCTCGTTGTCGGTGCCGTTTCCGTGCTGAAAATGCCTATGGATCTGCTGCCGGAGATGAACATGCCCTATCTCATGGTGATCACCACCTATCCCGGCGCATCTCCCGAAAAGGTCGAGGCCGATGTCGTCATCCCCCTCGAGCAGTCTCTCGGCACGGTTTCTCATGTGAAAAATGTCTACTCTGTCTGCAATGAGAATTACGGCATTGTCCAGCTGGAATTTGAGGACGGCACGGATATGGACAGCACCATGGTCCGCGTCAATACAGCTCTTGAACAGGTTTCCCAGACTCTGCCCGACATGTGCGGCCATCCCTCTGTCCTTGAGATCAGTATGGACATGGTCGCCACGATGTATCTGGCTGTCGAACACGGCGACGATGATGTGTATGCGCTGTCGGATTATGTCCGCGACGATCTCCAGCCGTATCTGGAACGTATCGAAGGCATTGCTTCCATTACTGATATCGGCCTCGTGGATAAAACGATCCAGGTCGATCTGAATGCCGCCAAGATTGAAGCCCTCAATAACCGCATTCTGGCCGTCACCTCGGAAAAGCTGGACGACGCCTATCGTCAGCTCACAGAGGCCCAGTCTCAGGTAGACAGCGGGCAGGCCGTGCTGGAATCTCAGGAAAGCGCCTTCGGCAGCATGGTGGCCTCCGGCCTTTTCGGCAGCCTCCGGGGTCCCGTGACCCAGACCGCCGCTTCCCTGAAGTCCGAAGTCGATCAGATGATCGCCTATCTGAACACACTGTCAGCCCAGCTCAATGACCCGTCAACGCCCTCCATGCCCTCTGTGCCGGAGACACCGGCGGACCGGGAGGCCCTGGAACAGGCGCTTACCGATGCCAAATCCGCTCAGACGGCGGCCGAAACCAGGGTCAAGGAGGCCCAGGCCGCTGTCGATGCCGCCCAGACCGCTTACGATAACGCCTCAGCCGCCCTCGAGGCCGCCGGCGACAGTGCCGATGACAGTCTCAGGGACGCCGTCGATCAGGCGGCTGCCGATCTTCTCGACGCCCAGTCTGCCCTGACGAGCGCCAAAGCTGAAAAAGCCGCCGCCGATGCCGCGGTCAGAGCCGCCGAAACCGCTCTGGAAAATGCCGGTGCCGGCAGTACTGCCGGTTCGGACAGCGGGGCCGGCAGCGGAGCGAGCGCCGGAACCGGCGGTGCGGCCGGCAGCACAAACGACGGCAGCCTTGCCGATCTGATCCGCCGGCTGCAGGAACTCAGCGGGAGCCTCGGCGATGTCTCCGGTGATCTCGACGATGCCGATTCCCTCTCGGAGCTGATGAGTGCCGTTACGGAGCTGAGTGCCCTTCTGCCTCAGATCCAGCAGGCGCTGGAGCAGGCCAACGGTCTGAGCGGTCAGGCCTCCGGGATCATTATGTCCGTCACAGAGCTTCTCACCGGGATTTCCGGAACCATGACGCAGGTCCCGGGTCTGCTCGACACTCTCCAGGGTGCCTTTTCCACTCTGACACAGGGGCAGCTGGATGCCGCTGTGGGCTTCTCCACCGCCGCCATGCAGCTGACCCAGGCCCAGACCCAGCTGGCCGACGCCATGAATCAGTTTGAAAATGCCCGCCGCGAGGCTCTCGACAATGCCAATGCCGATGCCCTCCTGTCGGTCAATACCCTGAGCCAGATGATCTACGCTCAGAACTTCAGCATGCCGGCGGGCTATATCGATGATGACAATGACAACTCCTGGCTGCTTCGCATCGGCGATGAATTTGAAGACGCCGCGTCGATCGAAGAGGCCCTTCTGTGCGATATTGACGGCCTCGGCCCGGTTCGTCTGACCGATGTTGCCGATGTCACCGTCATCGACAATGCCGGCGAAAGCTACGCCCGCCTCAACGGTTCCGACGGCGTCGTCCTGTGCCTGTACAAAAATTCGTCTTCCGGCACCAACGATGTCTCACGGGCTGTCAAAACCGCCCTGGCTGCCAAAGAGACGGAGGATCCGGAACTGCATGTCGTCACTCTGATGGATCAGGGCGAGTACATCGAGATTATCATCCGGGACATTATGAGCAGTATGCTGATCGGTGCTCTGCTGGCCGTCATCATCCTGGCCCTTTTCCTGAGGACCGTCAAGCCGACCCTCATTGTGGCCATCAGCATCCCCCTGTCGGTCTTCTTTGCCCTGGTGCTGATGTATTTCTCGGGACTGTCCCTCAACATCATGACCATGGCCGGCCTCGCGCTGGGCATCGGTATGCTGGTGGATAACTCCATCGTCGTCATAGAGAACATTTTCCGCCTGCGGCTTCGCGGCATAGCCGCGCCCCGTGCGGCTGTTCAGGGTACCCGCCAGGTCTCCGGCGCGCTGATCGCCTCCACCTTGACGACGGTCTGCGTCTTCCTGCCGATGGTCTTCACCACCGGCACTGTCAGAACGCTGTGCATTCCGCTGGCCCTGTCCATCTCCTACTGCCTGATGGCGTCCCTTATTGTTGCCATGACCGTCGTGCCGGCCGCGTCCAGCACGATCATGCGCCATGTCAAACAGAGACAGGGCAGCCTGACAGACAAGGTCCAGACCCTTTACGAAAAAGCGCTCCGCTTCTGTCTGTCCCATAAGCTGATATCACTGGCCATTCCGGCCGCTCTGCTCATTCTCTGTGTGGTGCGCCTGATCTCCACCGGCCTCATCCTTTTCCCGGAAATGGACAGTGAGGAGATTCAGATTATTGTCACCACCGATGAAGATCTGGACCGCGAGGCTTCCTATGCCAAAGCGGATGAGGTCATGGACGCTATTCTGTCTGTTGACGGCGTCGCCGATGTCGGTGCCATCGACCAGGGCAGTTCCGTCAGTCTGGTGGCCAGTCAGGCCGGTGCCCAGGGCACTTACGGCAGCTATCTGTTCTATGCGGCTCCCGACGACACCTACAAGGGCACAGTCCGCAGCCTGTCTGAGACGATTGGGGCCGCCACGGCCGCGATTTCCGACTGTACCGTCACGGTATCGACCTCTTCGATGAGCGACATGTCCTCAATGATGTCCTCAGGCCTGAGCGTCAACATTTACGGAAAAAATGCCGATGAGCTGTCCGAGACCTCCGCCGATGTGATGGCCATGATCGAATCCGTTGACGGCTTCAGCAATGCTTCCGACGGTTCCGAGGACGCCGATGCCACCCTTCACCTCGTCATTGACCGCGACAAAGCCATGAGTTTCGGGCTGACAACGGCTCAGATCTACGCTGAGATCAGTTCCCGCCTGACCACCTCCGCCACATCGACGTCCGTCACAGTCAACGGCCGGGACATGGACGTGATCATCCGCGACACCACACATCGCGTCACACGCGAAAACCTGCTGGATATCACATTTGCCGAAACCGACATGACCGGCGGCAGCGCTGACAGTATGAGCGGTATGAACGGCATGGGCAGCATGGGAAGTATGAGCGGTATGAGCGCTTTGGGCAGTACAAGCAGTACCGCCAGTGACGGCGACGCCGAGGACAATGACGCCGACAGTAAGATCCACAAGCTCAGCGAATTTGCCTATCTGGAAGAAACCACCGCCCCCGGCGTCATCAATCGTGAAAACCTGGTCCCCTATATAACGGTGACGGCCGAGACGGAAAAAGGTTACAACACCACGCTGTTGAGCCGTCAGCTGAGAGAAAAGCTGGACGCTTACGAGGCTCCCGACGGTGTTACGATCGAAATCGCCGGTGAAACGAGCCAGGTCTCGGATATGGTCACCGAGATGGTCAAGCTCATCCTGCTGGCCCTGCTGTTTATTTATCTTGTGATGGTGGCCCAGTTCCAGAGCCTTCTGTCACCCTTTATCGTACTCTTCACGATTCCGCTGGCCTTTACCGGCGGTATGATCGCCCTCATCGCGGCCGGTGAACAGCTGTCCATGCTGGCCCTGATGGGCTTCCTGATCCTGGTGGGCACCGTTGTCAATAACGGTATCGTTTTCGTCGATTACACCAACCAGCTGCGCCAGGGCGGCCTCAGCCGTCATGATGCCCTCGTCGCGGCCGGTCAGACGCGTATGCGCCCGATCCTGATGACAACACTGACCACCATCCTCGCCATGGGCAAGCTGATGTTCGGCAGCGGCATGGGTTCCGCTATGGGGCGTGCCATGGCCATTGTTATCTCCGGCGGCCTGCTCTATGCCACCCTCATGACCCTCTTTGTCGTGCCGGTCATGTACGATATCTTCTTCAAACGCAACCCGCTCAAGGTCGATACCGGTGATGATCTGGATGATACCTTTGATGATGCGGCGGAGTATTTGCGCAGGAAGGAGGCCGGGGAGTGCCGTGACGGGGCTCAGGCGGTGGAGAATGGGAACGCATAGTGTATAGAAACAAATGATACGCGGTCATGGACTGCGGTTGACACGTCGCTCTGCTCTTGCTTCGCAGCGGTTTCGCTCGTGCCGGCTCGCGGCTCGGGCGGTGGAGTTTGGAAACGCATAGTGTATAGAGAAAGATGATACGCGGTTATGGACTGCGGGTGACACGTCGCTCTGCTCTTGCTTCGCAGCGGTTTCATTCGCGCAGGCTTACGTCACGATAGTTGCGTTTGTGACGACGCCTGCGCGGAAACTCGCGAAGCAAGGCGGCGCTCCTATTGTCAACCGCATGTCCCTGCCGCGTATTTCTGTTCAGGGCCCTATGGTATTCAAAAAGTCTCCGCCGGCGAGACGCAAGGCAGCAGGAAGCCCGGAAGAGGTGCGAAGCCAGGCGGCGCTCCTATCGTCAACCGCATGTCCCTGCCGCGTATTTCTGTTCAAGGCAC
Organism: Lachnospiraceae bacterium; assembly: GCA_029005135.1. Lineage (GTDB taxonomy): Bacteria > Bacillota > Clostridia > Lachnospirales > Lachnospiraceae > Chordicoccus. The sequence goes on along the minus strand of JAQXFO010000025.1, from coordinate 466 downwards.
GATGGTATTACAAAAGCCCCACCGCCGATAAGCCGCGGGACGTCAGGAGGGAGGCCGCACCGGTGTCTTTCTGGTTCTTCGGCAATTTTGCATCCCGGTGCTGCGCTATTTCGGAAGGGCGATACAGAAGAAAGGGGAACCGGCCGGCGGCTGTACACTCTATGAGCGGCGTTTTGATGTGGAAAGACTAGTGATGAATTCAAAATGAGATTAACGCCGGGCCTTTACACCGATGCTCAAAAAACAGTATGGCGAAAAAGCTGCTGGTTGAATACAAGCAGAACGCCCGAAGAATCTGCGGACTCTTCGGACGTTCTGCTTTTGTACATAGGAATTACTGCTTCTTGTACCCACACTTCGGGCATACACCTTTTTCGTTCAGAGCAATGCCGCACAGGGGGCAGCGATCCTTCGTGCCTTCCGGCTTGTATTCCTGGGATGCAGCATTCACGCCGCTGGTGAAAGT
>JAQXFO010000024.1 GCA_029005135.1 Lachnospiraceae bacterium | reverse complement strand
ACGGTAGGAGCGCCGCCTTGCTTCGCAAGTTTCCGCGCAGGCGTCGTCACAAACGCTACTATCGTGACGTAAGCCTGCGCGAATGAAACCGACGCGAAGCAAGAGCAGAGCGACGTGTTAACCGCAGTCCATCACCGCGTATTAATCTATTCTATACCCTATGCGCATCCAAAACCCCGCCTGAGCCGACGAACGGCATCACCCGTTATCCCTCCTCACAAACAACACCCCCAGTGTATTCGGCCCGCAGTGCGACGTGATCGTCGACCCCGCCGTCGTCTCGATGATCTCACCAAACCCCGGACAGACACGGTTGATCGTATCGCGCACAGCCGCAGCCAGCGCCTCATCGCAGCGTGTATGGGTGATGAAAATGCGCGTCTTATCGATGTCGTCACGGCCGCTCAGCCGGTCTTCGACATAATGCTGAATCACCTTTTCAAAAGTACCGCGGTATTTTTTTGTTGGTGTCATTTTCCCATCGATGACCTCGATGCAGGGCTTGAGCTTGAGCAGGTTTGCCCCGAAGGCCGCCAGAGCGGTGCAGCGGCCGCCCTTCTGCAGATACTCCAGGCTGTCGATGACAAAGCTGGCCTCGACCCGCCCGGTCATCTCGCTGCAGATCCGGCAGATATCTTCCGTCGCTCTTCCCTCCCGGGCCAGTTCCGCCGCTCGCAGGACAACAAGGCCCTGCCCCGTCGACAGATTGCGGGAATCCACGACCCGGACAGACCCGACGGCCTCGGCAGCCAGGCAGGCATTGCGATAGGAGCTGGAGAAATCGGCGCTGATGTTGAAATGCACCACCTCATAGCCCTGAGACGTCCAGTAACGGAATATCTGACGGTAATCTTCAATATTGACGGCACTGGTTTTCGGCAGACAGCCGGTGCGGTCGACATACCGGTAGATGTCCTCGACGGCCATGTCCTCCCCATCGCGGAACACATCGCTGCCAAGGGTCACGGACAGGGGAATGATGCTGATGTCCCAGGCTTCAAGGATATCCTTTGACAGATCGCAGGTGCTGTCGGATGTGATTTTAATTTTCATTTATCAAATCTCCGTTTCTTAACTTTATGTCAACCCCGGATACTATCCCAGTGCCACATCCAGGATCATCATCAGGCTGAAGCCCACGGCAAAAAAGAGCGTGCCCAGATTGGAATGCTCACCGGTGGACATTTCCGGGATCAGCTCCTCGACGACGACGTAGAGCATGGCGCCGGCTGCGAAGCTCAGAAGGACCGGCAGCGCCGGGACCAGGCTCTCCGCCAGAAGGATCGTGACAAGGGCTGCCAGCGGCTCCACGGCTCCTGACAGCGTCCCCAGAAGAAAAGCCCGGGACTTGTTCTCGCCTTCGGCCCGCAGCGGCATGGAAATGATCGCACCCTCCGGGAAATTCTGGATCGCGATGCCCAGCGATAGGGCCAGCGCGCCCGCCATCGACAGTCCGGATCTACCGGTCAGACAGCCGGCGTAGACGACACCGACAGCCATCCCCTCCGGGATATTATGCAGGGTCACGGCCAGCACCAGCATGATCGATCGCGACAGACCGCTGCCGGGGCCCTCGGCCTTGTCCGCAAACTGATGCAGATGTGGGATGACATGATCCAGAAGAAGCAGGAAGAGAATGCCGAGCCAGAAGCCGGCAGCAGCCGGCACAAAGGACCAGACCCCCATGGGCTCCGCCTGTTCCAGTGCCGGTATCAACAGACTCCAGATCGATGCCGCCACCATGACGCCGGCGGCAAAGCCGGTGAGTACCCGGCGGAGAGAAGCGCCCATCGTCTCCTTCATAAAAAAGACGCAGGCTGAGCCGAGAAGTGTGCCGAAAAACGGGATCAGCAGTCCCTGAACGGTTTTTGTTATCATTGTGTTACCTCCTATCTTGACTTTACACGCCCGGGACAAAATTGACAATACCCTCCCGCAGTGGTATGATTCTATCGTTTTAAAGAAGTAAATCAGTAAAGTGTTATTGACATGAACCGTCCCTGACAGTTTCGACTCTTCTGTCAGGGTTCTTTTTTTCAGGAGGGCCTATGACGATCAGACCAACCCTTGAAGAAGTCAGGCAAATAGCCGCTGCGGGGCAGTACAGCGTGGTACCCGTCAGCTGCGAGATCCTGTCCGATTTCACGACACCCATCGAGACTGTCCGCATTCTGAAAAATGTATCCACTCACTGCTATATGCTGGAATCGGCGCGGGCCGACGAGAAATGGGGCCGCTACACCTTCCTCGGCTTCGATCCGAAGCTGGAGATCACCTGCATCAACGGCCGCATGAAGGCCGGCAGTCTGTCCTTCGATACCGACGATCCCTCGTCCTATCTCCGGCAGATCCTGGCCTCCCGGAAAAGTCCCCGCTTCGACTATCTGCCTCCCTTTACCGGCGGCCTGGTGGGGTACTTTTCTTATGATTATCTGGCCTACAGCGAACCTGCGGTCAAATGTGACGTGGAGGACACCGAGGCCTTCAAGGATGTGGATCTGATGCTGTTTGACAAGGTCATCGCCTTCGATAACCTGCGCCAGAAGATCGTCCTTATCGTCAATATGTCTCTGGAGGACCCGGAGACCGGCTACAACAAGGCGGTACTGGAGCTGAAACAGCTGAAGACGCTCCTGCGTCACGGGCCGAAGAAAGCAGAGGCCCCGGGCCGCCTGACCGGTGATGTGGAGCCGCTTTTCAGCCGGGAACGTTTCTGTGAAATGGTCGAAAAGGCGGAGAGGCACATCGCAGACGGCGATGTTTTCCAGGTCGTTCTGTCCAATCGTCTGCAGGCGCCCTTCGAGGGCAGCCTCCTGGACACCTACCGTATCCTCCGCACTATCAATCCCTCGCCTTATATGTTCTATTTCTCCGGCACGGATGTGGAGGTGGCCGGTGCCTCTCCCGAAACGCTCGTCAAGCTGGATAACGGCGTCGTCTACACCTATCCCCTGGCCGGCAGCCGTCCCCGCGGCAAAACCGAGGCTGAGGACAGGGCCCTGGAAGCGGAGCTGCTGGCCGATGAAAAGGAGCTGGCAGAACACAACATGCTGGTGGATCTGGGACGGGCCGATCTGGGACGCATCTGCCGCTTCGGCACGGTACGGGTCGAAAAGCTCCATGCCATCGAACGTTACTCGCATATCATGCATATCGGTTCCACGGTCCGCGGCGAGATCCGCGAGGACTGCGACGCCATCGACGCCATCGAAGCGGTCATGCCGGCCGGCACCCTCTCCGGGGCACCGAAAATCCGGGCCTGCCAGCTGATCGGCGAGCTGGAAAACAGCAAACGGGGGATCTACGGCGGCGCCATCGGGTATATCGATTTCACCGGCAACATGGATACCTGCATCGCCATCCGCCTGGCCTATAAGAAAAACGGCAAGGTCTTTGTCCGAAGCGGAGCCGGCCTCGTGCTGGGCTCTGATCCCGAGACAGAATATCAGGAAAGCGTCAACAAGGCCGGTGCCGCCCTCAAAGCCCTGACGATAGCACAGGAGGAGGATTTATGATTCTTTTGATTGATAATTACGACAGCTTTTCCTGGAATCTCTATCAGATGCTCGGAGAGCGCGATCCTGCCATCCGTCTTGTCCGAAGGGATGAACTCACTGTCCGGGACATTCTCGATCTGAATCCGACCGGTCTTGTGCTGTCACCGGGATCAGGCCGCCCCGAAGCGGCCGGCGGTCTCATGTCTCTGGTACAGACTCTGGCCGGCAGAATACCGATCCTCGGTGTCGGCCTCGGCCATGAGATCATCGCCGCGGCCTTCGGCGCCTCGATCGTCAAGGCGAAGCGCCTGCTTCACGGACGCCCGGGAAAGATCCGCCGTCTGGCAGAGGAGCCGCTGTTTGACGGTCTGCCGGAGGTTTTTATCGGTGCCCGCTATCATTCCCTGGCGGTTTCCGCCGAAGATCTTCCCTCTTGCCTGTCGATCACCGCTGTCAGCGACGACGAAAAAGACCGGGGCGAGATCATGGCCATCCGCCACAATACCTTCCCGGTCTTCGGTGTTCAGTTTGATCCGGAGTCGGTGATGACGCCGGAGGGTCATGTCATTCTGTCGAATTATCTGACACTGTGTTCACAGGAGCCGCACTGACAGGCTCTTCGCCGGTCGGCGCTGTGCTGACGGAAGCCGCGCAGGCAGCAGTCTTCGCCTCCAGCTCGGCGCCGTAGCGGAAGATCACGGATGCCGTGATCAGCAGAATACCGGTGATAAGCCCCGGCAGATTGCCGTCACCGGGCAGATCCTTGCCCGGAGCCGCGATCGCCATGATAACGGCACCGATGATAACGGCGGCCAGCGGCAGGACGATCGCATATATGCCCAGATTCCTGAGTCTTCGGGCGCCGCCGGCGGTAAAAGGCGTACCCTCGGCCTCTTCAAGGGCGAAATAACGGCAGGCCATCGTCAGAAGGAAACCGTCCGACAGTGCCCAAAACAGATCCGCCAGAAGCGTGCCGATCACCTCATTCACGGCTCCGGTCTTCATGAAGGTCATCAGCGTCTCACCATTCAGACCCATGACACGGCCGCCGGCACACCAGACGAGAAAGAAAAGCAGGCCCAGCAGGGTGATGCCTGCCCAGACAAAAGTCATAATCATGCCGAGCTTCGTCAGGATCCGGAAAACACGAAAGATTTTCTGTACTTTTTCTCGGGTTTCGATCACGTCAGGCCTCCCCTTACAGCGGCTGTCTCGGAATAAGGACCGCCGCCACGATATAAGCGATCACACCGGTAAAGGCGGCCAGGCCGCAGATGGCCCAGATCACGCGGATCACAGTGGCGTCGACACCCAGATATTCCGCCACACCACCGCAGACACCGTCGATCATACGATTGCTGTTGGATTTGAATAATTTCTTTTCTAACATAATAAAACCTCCCTGTCGGTCATTGTTTTCGATGCTCTCATTTTATGAGACACCGCCATGATGCCGATAGGCAGGTTTTTTGTCTAAATGTGCCCGAATTATGGTTTTCTCTTATCAGCTGAGACTGGTCAGCAATCCGCGAAGGCCTTCCTCCTGATAGATTTCCTTGTAATACGCCACCTCATCCGCGATAAGGTCATCGATGATGCGCATGCCGAGAAGTTCCACCGGCGCCTTGTCATCCGTCATCAGGTACTCCCCCGCCTCATAGGGGGTCAGAGCCTCACGGATCGTCGTCATCATTGCCGAAAGCGCCTCATCCGTCTCCGAAGCCAGGTTTGTGTCAAAGGTATCAAGCGGATCTGTGGCCGAAGCGAAAAGTTCCCGGTTTGTCGAGCCGGTCACATCCACCGTATAAACAGACGGGAATACCCTGGCGATCGTGTCGGCCAGATACTGATTGATATTGCCTTCTTCACGACCCCGCATGTTCATGTTGACCACCATCACACCATCCGGCTTCAGATGATCCCTGACCTCCTCAAAGAATTCGAGGGAGGACATCTGGAAGGGGATCGTGATATCCTGATAGGCATCCACCATAATCACATCGTAGGAAGCCTCGACCGCATTGAGATAAGCCCGGCCGTCATATGCCGTCACCGCCACATCCTCCGGCAGTTCAAAATAGGTCACCGCCAGATCGGTGATCTTCTCGTCTATCTCCACGCCCTCGATCGCCACATTGTCAAAATAGCGTTCGCACTGGGTAGCGTAGGTGCCCGATCCGTTGCCGAGAATCAGGATCGACAGGGTCTCCTTATCATGAACCCCGGCCATGTAGGGGGCCGCCATGGCGTAATCGTAATACATGCCGGTCAGTGATTTTTCCTTCTGATAGACCGACTGAACCCCGAACAGCACATTGGTCGACAGCGTCACACTCTTATCATCGTCATAGACCTGCAGGTAATTATAAACGCTCTCCCCTTCGTACAGCAGGTCATTCATCCAGAAGGCAAAGCTGCTGTTATGACCAAGGAGGCAGCAGAGAAAAAAAAGCAGAACCGAAAGCGGCAGCTTCTTCATTTTCCGAAGACCGGCGCCTGTGCTGAGAAAATAGATCAGGCACAGGACTAAAAGAATGCCGGCAAAGACCAGAAAGGTAATGGCCGTTCCCACCAGCGGAATACTGACAAAGGTCGGCACAAAGGTACCGATAATGCTGCCGATGGTATTGGATGCGTTGAGTCGTCCGATGACGCTGCCGCTGTCATCCAGGCTGTCCATTGCGTATTTGGCCAGAGACGGCGTCACGGTGCCCAGAAGAAACAGCGGGAACACAAAAATCAGCATACACGAAGCAAAACCGGCAGCCACCAGGAAATTGCTGTTGATCGTGAAAATAAGCAGACCTGAGATCAGGATGATGATGTATTTGCCGACCACCGGGATGGCCGCGATCCACAGGGCGGCGATCAGGACCCGGGCATAGAGCTTATCGGGATTGGGATCCCGGTCCGCCTTGCGGCCGCCGTAAAGATTGCCCAGCGCCATCGCGATCATGATGGTGCCGATGATAATCGTCCAGACGATCTGGGAGGAACTGAAATACGGCGCCAGCAGACGGCTGGCTCCCAGTTCCACCGCCATGACGGACATGCCTGCAAAGAATTCCGTCAGATAGAGAAACAGCTTATTTGAGAGTATTTTTCTTTCCATGCTGAGCCCTTCTTATTTCACGTCGTCAGAGACGGTCTCTTCCTTCGCAGACAGATGCCGCATCAGAAAATCCCTGACCTTCATCTCGTCGCCCCGCGCCGCGCGTTCGATATTGCTGATATGCACACCGATAAGCAGGAGCGATACTGCCACGGCGATGATAACAGAAAAAAGATCGTCATGCCTCAGCCGGTACAGCAGCGGAAAGAGGATTGCCGCCGTCATGGGGGCTCCCACCGAATAGTTGACGGCAATCATGACACCCACAGCCGCCGCCAGCAGGATGAAAAACAGGAAAGGATCCACCGCCAGCAGCAGTCCGCCGAAAGCCGCCAGTCCCTTGCCGCCGCGAAAATGCATATAGAAGGGGAAGATATGCCCCACCACGGCGAAGGCCCCGGACAGAATGCCGGCACAGGCCAGCGTCGGCACCAGCCAGCTGCCGAGCCTGACCGACACAAAGGCCTTGGCGATGTCAAACAGGGCCACCAGAATGCCGTAGGTCCTGCCCATGACCAGCATCGTGTTGCTGGCCCCCAGATTGCCGGTGCCCTTTTCCCTGAGGTTAGTATCCTTCAGCTTTGAAAAAAAGGCCGCCGGGCTGAGACTTCCCAGCAGATAACCATTCAGTATACACAGAAAAACCCGCATGCATTTTCCCTCTCTTCATGATCCCAATCCGGCCGGAATCGCCTCAATGTCCGGCATTGCCCAGCATTTTGCTGATACAGAGCAGCAGAGCCTTCTGCTTCGCCCCGATATCACCGTCAAATGTCATCTCGTTAATATCATAGAGAATGCAGCCGCAATGTCCCCTGAAAGTCGGAAAGCACATCACATCAAGGAACTTATCAATCTCGGGACTGTAATCGATGACCTTGAGACTTTCACCGTAGACAGCCGCCCTTTCATAATAGGTAAGCCACTTGGCATCCATATTCGGAAACAAACTGCCGAAGCTCCGGCCTATGATCATCTCAAGGGGCACTTCCTCCAGTTTCGCCAGCGCCTCGTTAGCATACCGGAATATCCAGTCAACAGCATTCCTCTCATCATCGTACACGATCTCAATATCGGTAAAAGCGATCGGCAGTGTCTCAAAGCTCCGGTAATGCTCCCGGTAGGCTTCATAGGACTTCGGCACCGCATCATCACAGATGTTCCTGATGGCCTGCCGCTGCTTTTCCTTTAGTTCCTTTTCGATATCCGCCCGGCGGCGCAGACTGTAATCCAGTGTCTCACCGCTACACAGAATAAGACGATCCGTCACACGGCGGACCGCCATCGCACTGACGAGGCAGCCCCTCTGAACACGGATAAAACCATCTCCCAGAGCCTTCGCCAGTTCCTTAAGCGTCAGACGTGTATTGTAAACGGTGCCGTCAGCCATGTGGATCTCAGCGATATTGCGCCGCATCATGACATATAACACACTGTCGACCGCGATGGGGATCTCCCGCTTATGGGACTCGATCGTCATGACTCGGCTGTCTCTTTGCATAGCTGTCTGTTATCTCCTTTTCGGGTTTCGGCTTCCGTTCTTTTATCTTAGGTTGATGTTTTATTATCCCATGTTCGGACACTTTTTTCAATTACCGCAGCAGCGCGGGCCCGGTTTTCGACCCGTGCGCCGCGCAGCTATAAAACCAGCACATAGAGACCGAAAGTGTGTCTATCGTCATCGGTGCCTTTTTGCGATAATACTACCGCAGACGAAAAGCCGGGGGTCACACTGTCAAAAGGCTCCTTCAAAAGTCCTCGACAAAGCACCGTCGTCAAAAAAGCAAGTCTGCAGAAAGACATTGCCATGAAAAAAGCCCTGGTCACGATCGCGGCCCTTCTTACCCTCACCGCGGTCATTTTGGCATTTAAAATAATACTTATGCCTCACACGGAGGCGAACCCTGACGCCGAAAGCGAAGCCGGTACTCTCCCGCCCGGCCCGGCTGACCCGGACACCGGTCGGGATCCTGTCACGGCACTGACCTGCCTCAGTCCGGCCTCTCTGGATACGCTGCTGCCCCTGTCCGGTTCCCGGGCCGTCATCAGCGCCGCCGACTATGAGCGCCATCAAACAACCCTGTATCTGGTAGATATCGCCGAAGATGCGGTTGTCCGCGAAATCACGCTGGAGGGCATCTGGAATCTTCATTCCCAGCACCTGGCCGACAACAAGCTGGCCCTGTGCTGCCGCGAGACCAACACCTGGCGTTTTCTGAATGCCTCCCTGGAGGATGAGGGCACCTTTGAGGCCGTCAATGCGGACGGCGTCTTTTCCTTTGACGGCAGCGTCTATTACTATCTTGAAGACCGGCAGCTCTATAGTCAGCGTGTTAATGGCGGAAACCCGGTCCGGGAGTCGCTGCCTCTGGATCTTCGCCTCTCGGAACTGACGGCCTGTGACGCGGAGCGGGGCGTGATGGTGATGACCTTCTACCTCTCCCCCTATTCCGCCGCCTGCGGTACCGCCGTCTATGATATGACAGCACATACCCTCACCATGCTGAGTCGGAACTTCTATCAGATCACCTTTGACAGTGAGGCAGCCGTCCTTCTGTCATTTGACAATGAGGCCATGGGCTATGATGTTCTCTACAGCGCCGGCAGCCGCTGCCTCCTGGCCGATGCCGGTCTTTTCCCGGACGAAGCCGGCTCCCTGTATGCCATCGCCGGTTCCCCCTATCTGATGGGCATCGCAGCGGGCGGCTCCACGCTGTATGAATGCGGCGAAACGCTCTCCGCTGCCTCCCTGGCCGATGCCGGCATCGCCGGGGACATGTACACCGCCTGTTATCTGCCAGAAGATGCACGCCTTCTCGGGGCTGTCTATCGGGACGGCGCCTTCCGCCTCTATGCCGTGGATCCAAACGGGCTGGCCATGGCGGTCAGAGCTCAGCCGGCGGAAACCGACTCCCCCATGACTCTGGATACTTCCCTGACGGAGGCCTACTGGCATCAGGCTTCCGACGCCCCGGTACCCGCTTCCCTGGCGGAGGCTCGCCGGTACGCGGATCGTCTGGAGGACACCTACGGCATCAGCATCCTGCTCTCCTCTCAGTGTGCCGAAGCTGCCTCTCAGTGCGATATGACCGTCACACTGACAGATAAACTGACTCCCGAAGAGGAGCTTCAGGGAACCAGCGCCATGCTGGCCGCCCTCGACCGCACGCTGGCGCTCTATCCCGACGGCTTCCCGTCCCAGTTCCGTAACAGCAGCGGCGACGGCGGCCTCTGCTTCTTCCCCGTCAGTGCCATCGAAAGCCCCACCGACACGGTGGGCTGCACCTATGAGCGCTTTGACTGGCAGTTTATTGCCCTTGATGTGACGACCGGCTACAGTCTGGACAGTATCATCTGCCACGAAATGTGGCATGCCACGGAAAATCACATTTTCAGCCTGGACTATATGGCGCTGCCGATGGACGTATGGGATGCCGAAAACCCGGCGGGCTTCACCTATACCGGCGATGCCGCCCGGACCGATCCGTCACAGCCCTGGATTCTGTACGCCGGTCTCCCCGAGGATATCTATTTTGTGGACAGCTACGCCTGCGTCAGCCGCCAGGAGGACCGCGCCCGCATCATGGAATACCTCATGACGCGGGAAGACGAAGCCGCCATCCTGCTTCAGTCTCCGCATATCCGGCGAAAACTGGCTTTGATGAACGAGGCCGTCCGCCGGGCCTTTGATACGGCAGGCTGGGACCGGGTTCGCTGGGAAAATCTATCGTAAACGTGCCGACTTTATTTTCCAAAGGGAAGCCGTCTGAAGCCGCTGCCGAAATCGGGCGTCTCCGAGATGTCAGGCGTATCGTAACAGGCGTAGTAATAGGTTCCCCCGTCGTCAGACCGGATGTCAATTCCACGGTTAGCCCATCGGACAGCCCCGTCGTCACCGTCACCGGATCAATAAGGATACCGCTGCAGGGAGCTACGACCGTCTCGGACTGATACAGAGTAAACAATTCGTGCATAAGTGCCTCGTAAGCCTGACGGCGTGCCAGCAGTTGACGGCAGGCAGCCGTATCACCGGCATCGGAAAGTGACAGCAGGATATCGACCATATGAATCCGCTGTTAAAAATCGTCACCAACAAATATTTTGCCACAGTTCTGACACTGATCCTGTCATACCTGCTGGCGAAAGTCGGTTATGCCGAAATCTGGCCGCTGTTCGGTTCCGCCAACCAGCTGCTGTCCGTACTGGCGCTGGTAGCCTGTGCGGTTTTCCTGAAAAAGACAAAGAGACAAGCGCCATGCTCTGGATCCCTATGACCTTTATGATGGCCGTAACCTTCACCGCCCTGGGCATGACTATCGTCAAGCTCTCCAAAGCCTTTGTCGCGACCGGATTAAGCCTCGGCAATACACTTCAACTCGTCTTTGCCGTTCTTCTTCTGATCCTCGGCGTCATCGTCGCCGTACAGGGCGTTAAGAAACTGATGGAAAAAGCATAATATAGGCTTTCAAACCAAAAGGCCGCCTGTCCCGCAAAAGACAGGCGGCCTTTTTTATCTCTCAAGGACAGCCGCGTTTTCAGACATCCTACTCCTGTGCCTCCTCGGCCGAAGGTGCCGGACGATGCATATCTCTGTCGATCAGACGGTAAACGGCAGCGGCCAGAGGGATTCCGATAAGAATACCAAAAATACCGAAGACACCGCCGCCGATCGTCACCACCGCCAGGACCCAGATGCCCGGCAGGCCTATGGAGGTTCCGACCACGCGCGGATAGATGAGATTCCCCTCCAGCTGCTGCAGAACCACCAGGAAAACCAGGAAGATGAGGGCTTTGACCGGTGATACCATCAGGATCAGAAAGGCACCGGCCGCACCGCCGATAAACGCGCCGACCACCGGGATCAGGGCCGTAAATCCGATCAGAGCTCCGATCATAGGCGCGTAGGGCAGTCTGAGGATCAGCATACCCAACGCACACAGTCCGCCCAGAATGACCGCTTCAATACACTGCCCCACGATGAATTTGTGGAAACAGTCATTTAGGACAGACAGAACAGACATAAGCCGGCAATACCACCTGCCGGGCAGATAATGTTCAAGAAAATGCCGGCTCTGCCGTGCCAGACGTTCTTTCCCGGCCAGCAGATAGATTGAAAAAATGAGAGCCAGCACCGCCGTCGTCACCACCGAGATCACCGAGGTCACCGCCGCCGCGACGGCCCCCAGCATATTGCCGACGCCCGAGACCAGGGTCCCGGCGATCTGTTCTATCCTCTCCTCCCAGTTGATGCCCGACAGAAGCGCGGTGATATCTTCCGGGAGAATATCGTGCTCCGCCAGAAGCTCCACCAGCTTGTCAAGGGAGTCCGGCAGTTCCTCCAGAACCAGGGCGATACAGGAGGTGAGCTGCGGCACGACCAGGGCCGATATCAGAACAATGATGGCCAGAATGCTGAGCATGGCACCGAGCATACATACAGGACGCCGCGTCATTCTCATCCATTTTCCCTGAACTCCGGCCAAAAAATGCCGCTCATAGAAAGCCATCAGGATATTGACGAGATACGCCAGTGCCAGGCCCGCCAGCAGCGGTGCGGCGGCAGAAAAAAGAACCGGCACAAAGGCCGACACAGACGGCCAGTAATAAATCGCCAGATAGAGCAGAAAGAATCCGCCCAGAATACCGAAAAACGTTTTCCAATGCCAGGTCATAGATGCCGCTCTCCTTCCTTATATAACAGACGGCAGGATCCGCTGTCTCTTCTGTGAACCGTTATTCTATGTCGTAACACCGGCAGCAGTATTCTGTCAAGGCACCGCCGTCATCGCCTTAACCCTGTCACTGACAGGATGCGGCAGTGCACCGGCCTCGGAAGCCGCACCGGCTTCTGCTTCAGAAGCCGCCCCGGCCGCCGAAGCAACCTCAACGTCGGAAGAAGCCGTCTCGTCGGCTGAAGAAACAGCTGAAAAGGATCTGTATGATGAAATCCTTGAACGCGGTGTGATCCGGGTCGGCACGGAAGGCACCTACGCCCCCAACACCTATCACGACGAGAACGGCGACCTTGTCGGCTTTGATGTCGAAGTGGCTGCCGTTATCGCTGAAAAACTCGGCGTTGACGTGAAATATGCGGAGACAGAATGGTCTTCCATTTTCTCATCTCTTGATGCCAGCAACATCGACATCGTGGTCAACGAAGTCGGTTATAACGAAGAAAGAGCCGCCAAATACGATTTCCGCATTCCCTACTCCTTTGTCCAGAAGGCCATTCTCATCAAAGGCGACAACGAAGATATGGCAGACGGTTATACCATAACAAAAGAAAAACTGACACTGCTGCATAATGATCCCTGCTTTGAAGCCCTTGAGGTTGAGTCGTACCGCATTGACCGGGAACTGCAGAAGTTCGTGACAGAACGCGCCGCATTCATCTATGAGTATGCCATTTCTCTGGGCAACGAATGCCTCGTCTGCAGCACTTACTTTAA
>JAQXFO010000023.1 GCA_029005135.1 Lachnospiraceae bacterium | reverse complement strand
GCCACGATCGCCGGGGCGCCCAGTCCGCGCACATTTCCGATAATCATGCTTGTCCTCCTGACAGTCCTGAGCCTTATTCTGCTCATACGCGGCGTCGGGAAGGAAGAGAAGAAGAGAGAACCCTTCGGTAAGGCCATGCTGGCGTATCTCACCATTTGTGCTTATCTGGCCCTGGTGCCGGTCACCGGCTTTCTGATCGCCACGCCGGTCGGCCTTTTTGTTTTGCTGCAGTGGACCGTCGACAACAAGGTGAAAAGCCTGCTGTTCAGCCTTTTTATCACAGCGGTTCTCTATCTGATATTCCACACGGCTCTGGGCATTCGTCTGCCGGCGAGCCTTCTGTTTTAAGGAGGATGAAGCGTCATGGAGAGTATCCTTCAAAGCTTGATGATGTGCCTGACACTCAACAATTTTCTGATGATGCTTCTCGGCATTCTGGTGGGCCTTGTGTTCGGCGCGATCCCGGGATTGACGTACATGACCGGCATCCTGTTGGTACTGCCGATGACCTACGGCATGGATGCGGTCAGTTCCACTTCGCTTCTTCTGGGCATCTATTGTGCGGGTATGACCGGCGGCTCAGTCTCGGCGATCCTCCTCGGCATTCCGGGGACTCCGTCGGCCGCAGCCACGGTTCTCGACGGCTTCCCGATGACGCGCAAAGGCTTTTCTGAGAAGGCGCTGGGCATTGCTCTGGTGTCCTCCGTGCTCGGCGGTCTTATCAGCCTTCTGATTCTTATCGTGCTGGCGCCGGAACTGTCCATGGCGACACAGCATTTCAGTGCGGCGGAGCGCTGCGCCCTGATTGCACTGGGTCTGTCCTGTATCTGCCGTGTCTCCTCGAACAATATGCTCAAGGGTCTGATATCGGCTGTCCTCGGCATCATCATCACGGAGATCGGTATGGATCCGATCATGGGTGTGCCGCGATATACCATGGGCAACGTGTATCTCCTGTCGGGCATCAAGCTTCTGCCGGTGCTGATCGGTATGTTTGCGATACCCGAGGTCATCAGCGGCCTGGTCAACAAGGTGAAGGAGATGGAGCAGAAACGCTCCGGGAGCCGTCTGGCCCTGCCGTCCTTCTCCGAAATGCGGCGCATAATTCCCGCGGTCATCCGAGGCGCTCTGACTGGTACCGTCGTGGGGGCGATTCCGGGCACCGGCGGCCCCACAGCCTGCTTTCTGGCTTACGATTCGGCTAAGCGTCACGCCAAAAATCCCGAGGAGTTCGGTGATGGCGCACCGGAGGGCATTGCCGCACCGGAGGCGGCCAACAACGCCGTCAGCGGCGGCGCCATGATCCCGATGCTGACTATGGGTATTCCCGGCGACAGCACCACGGCGGTCATCATGGGGGCACTGATGGTACACGGCCTTCAGCCGGGACCGCTGCTTTTCCAGAATGACAGCAAGACGGTCTATGCCATTTTCATAAGTATGTTCGTCATCAATCTGATGATCCTGGTGGTGCAGACCTTCGGTATCCGACTGTTCACCAAGGTTCTGAATATACCGCTGAACTATCTGAACGCCATCATCGTGGTCCTCTGCCTCATCGGGGCTTTTGCTCAGAGCTACAGCTACTTCGATGTCATTGTCATGATCGGTGCCGGCCTTATCTGCTATCTTCTGAAATGGGCCGGCTTCCCTACCACGCCGCTGCTTCTGGGCGTGGCCCTGGGATCAGGCTTTGAGAGCAACTTCCGGATGGCCATGACTATGGGAAAGGGCCAGGCTTCGGTGTTCCTTACCCGCCCCATCAGCTGCGTCATTCTGATCTTCACGCTGGGCATTATTCTCCAGCCGTATGTGAAAAATCTGATCGACAAGCGAAAAGGCCGCACCACCTCCGGGTGACGACATAGAAAAAAGAAAGGAATCAAAAAAATGAAGAAGAAATTGTTAGCCTGTATGAGCCTCATTACCGTCGCAGCTATGCTGGCTGCCTGCGGCAGCAGCGCCGCCTCCGCACCGGAATCGCAGGCGGAATCCCAGGTGGAATCCGCTGCGGAATCACAGAGTGAGGAAAGCACCGAGAAGGAGGAAACGGCCTCCGTTGACTTCCCGACACACTACCTGGATTTCATTATCGGCTTCGACGCCGGTTCCGGTGCCGATACCAACGGCCGTCTGCTTTGCACTCAGGCCGAGGCCTATCTGGGACAGAGTATTGCCGTTACCAACAAGGACGGTGCCGGCGGCGCCCTGGCCTATACCTATGTGGCAGCCTCCAAGCCGGACGGCTACACCCTCTCCTGGAACAGCAATTCCCAGTCCATCGCCAGCTATAACGGCAACATGGCATGCACCATCGATGACTTCAAGCAGGTCTGCCGTATCTCTGTC
This sequence comes from Lachnospiraceae bacterium, assembly GCA_029005135.1. Classification (GTDB taxonomy): domain Bacteria; phylum Bacillota; class Clostridia; order Lachnospirales; family Lachnospiraceae; genus Chordicoccus. The sequence goes on along the minus strand of JAQXFO010000023.1, from coordinate 23,424 downwards.
GAAGACATGGTCATCACGGCTGCCGCCGACAGCCAATGGGAGAGTGCCGAAGATATGATCGCTGACGCTGTGGCCAATCCCGGCGCCTACATCATGGTCAACGGCGGTCTCGGCGGTTTCAACCATCTGTCGGGCGTGGCCTTCCAGAACGCCATCGGCACAGAATTCCAGCATATGCCGCTGCCTGTGGCTGACCAGATCACCAACATTAAAAACGGTGAAGTTCAGCTTATTGTCAGCTCTCTGTCCAATGTCAAAAACTACGTCGAATCCGGCGATCTTAAGATACTTCTGACGCTGGGTGAAGAGCCGCTGGAGGCTTTCCCGGATGTCCCGACAGCAAAAAGCCTGGGCTATGATGTGGTCATGAGCATGTACCGCGGTATCTCTGTGCCGGCGGAAACACCGGACGAGGTCGTCGCTGTTCTGGCCGAGGCCTTCCGTCAGGGTATGGAAAGTGACGATTACAAGACCTATGCTGAAGCCAACAACATCAAGCTGAGTTATCTGGGCCCGGAAGACTTCAGTGCCTATGTCAGCGAGAACGACGCGGCTATTCATGACATCATGGTTGAGATCGGAATGACTGAAAAATGATAAAAGAATCTCTTGAAAAGGCCCTTGTGCCGCTTATGCCGCAGCTCATCGCGATCTCGGATTATATTTATGATAATCCGGAACTCGGCCATGAGGAATTCAAGGCCTGCGACCTTCTCTGCCGGACTCTGGAGGACAACGGCTTTGATGTTGTACGCGGTGCAGCCGATATACCGACGGCATTTTCGGCAGAACTTAAGGGGCGTCCGGGCGGACCCGTGATCGCCTTCGTGGCAGAGTATGATGCTCTGCCGGAGATGGGACACGGCTGCGGACACCAGATCATTGCCTCGGGCGCCCTGGGAGCCGCCTTGGCTCTGAAGACGATGATGCCTTCCTTGACAGGCACCATCCGCGTGGTCGGCACGCCGGCGGAGGACAGCACCAGCGATAAGGTGGATATGATTGCGCGCGGTGTCTTTGAGGATGTGGATTTTTCTTTCCAGTGTCATGCCAATGACCGCACCATGAGCGATGCCCGCTTTAAGGCCATCACAAAACGGGAATTCATTTTCCACGGGGTGGCTTCCCATGCCAGCCGCGCACCGGAAAAGGGCATCAGTGCCTGCGATGCGGCCGTGCTGGGGTATATGGGTGTGGAAATGCTCCGGGAGCATGTCCGGGATGATGTGCGCATTCACGGTATCATCAACAAGGGAGGCAGCTCGCCCAACACCGTGCCGGATTATGCTTCTGTTGAGTACGGTATCCGGGCGGATGACAGCCGCTATCTGCGGGAAGTGGTGACACGCGTTGAAAATTGTTTCCGCGGGGCAGCCCTGGCCACCGGTGCCGAACTTGAAATAGTCGAAGGCAAAACGATTGAAAGCAATCTGCGGGTGCCGGCACTTAACAGCCTTTTGCTGGCCCATGCCGTGGATGGCGGTGCCGATCAGATATTGCCGCAGACAACGATGGCCTCCACGGATTTTTGCAACCTGACGCGCATCATGCCGGCGGCCAGACTGGATATCGCCTTTGCCCCCGTCGGCACGTCGACTCACAGCCCGGCGTTTACAGCGGCCGGAAAAACCGATATGGCTCATCGGGCCATACATGCGGCGGCTTATGCGATGGCGGCGGCAGCTTATGATCTGATGACGGATCCTCAGCTGGCAAAAAGAATCCGAGCTGAGTTCGAAGCCCTGAAAAACGAATAAAAAGAACAGGACAGCCTGTCGTCAAAAAAACCGGAATCCGCCCTATGGGCGATTCCGGTTTTTTGTGACAGTTAAGTGCCGGCAGGGGATTTACGGAGACGTCATGTCCTCAAGGGCTTTCGCATCGCCGTCCTCCGGCGTGTCGGTGTTGATGACATGGACGCCGTGACGGCTGCATTCCTGCTGGATATCGGCGGGGATGCGGTTGGTGACCAGCGTATTGATCTCGTCAAGGCCGCAGATGCTCGAAAATGCCTTCTTATTAAACTTGCTGCTGTCGGCTGTCAGGATGACTTCGTCGGCGGCGGCGATCAGACGCTGTTTGATGAGCCCCTGATCATAGGAACGGTTGGAGACGCCGAAGGCGGAGTCGACCGCATCGCAGGAGAGGAAGGTCTTGTTGACATGCAGCATTGAAAAATACCGGTTTGTATTGCCGTCGATAAGAACATACACCGTATCCTGCAGCGTTCCCCCGGGGACGCGCACCGTGATATTCGGCTTGCTGAACAGCTCGATGGCGATACGGATATCGTTGGTAACGACGGTGATCTGCTGCTGCGTTATGTTGCGCGCGATCTCAAGGGTCGTCGAACCGGAATCCAGTATGATCGTATCACCGTCGCGGATCAGGGCGGCCGCGGCTTTGGCAATCGCCTTTTTGGCACTCAGATTCTGTACCAGACGGGAAGCAAAGGGAATATCGTGAAGGTTGGTGCTCTCGGAAGCCATGGCGCCGCCGTGGGTCTTGATGAGGAGACCGTCGGCCGAAAGCTTCTCGATATCCCGTCTTATGGTGACGGGGGAGACATCAAAAATCTCCGAGAGCTCGGCCGTATTGGCCTTCTTGTGTTCGTTGACAAATGTCAGGATTTTATCCAGGCGCTCCAGCTGAAACATGGGAACCTCCCTTAGTGTGTACACTTTGGTAACTTTTATATTCTGATCACGATTATAGAATAACGAACATAAAAAAACAAGAAAAAGTGAGATAATGCGCCTGAAAAGAACAAAAAGAATCAAAAAAATAAGAAAAGAAACAAATTTATCTTGACATACCCGGCTTCTCCCCTTAGTATGGATACCAAGAGATATCATCTGCTCACAGCAATTCCAGATCACATATAAGGAGAAAACTACGATGGGAATGGAATGGATCAAAGAAACCCTTGGAACTGAGAAACCGGTCATTGCTATGTGCCATCTGCTGCCGCTGCCGGGTGATTCCGGTTATGATGAAGACGGCGGTATGGAGAAGGTCGTCGAACGTGCCAGAAGAGAATTCCTGGATCTGCAGGAGGGCGGCGTCGATGCCGTCATGTTCTCCAACGAATTCAGCCTGCCGTATCTGAGAAAATGCGAACCGGTCACGGCTGCTGCCATGGCCCGTGTTATCGGTGAACTGAAGTCTGAAATCAAGATCCCCTTCGGTGTCAATGTTCTGTGGGATCCGATGGCTTCCCTTGATCTGGCTGCTGCCACAGGCGCCAAGTTTATCCGCGAGATCATGAGCGGCGTCTATGCCAGTGATTTCGGTCTGTGGGATACCAACACCGGTGAGGTGGCCCGCCATCAGGTCCGCTGCGGTGCCAGAGGTGTCCGCAAGCTGTTCAATATCGTGCCGGAATCCAGCAATTATCTGGGCACCCGTCCGATCGAACTGGTCGCCAAGACAACCGTCTTCAACTGTGCTCCGGATGCCATCTGCGTCTCCGGTCAGACCGCCGGTTCAGGCACGGATATGGGAGTTCTGGATAAGGTCAAGAATGCCATTCCGGAGACACCGGTCTTTGCCAACACAGGCTGCCGTGTCAACACGATCGAAGATATCCTGAAAGTGGCAGACGGCTGTGTCGTCGGCACCACCTTCAAGAAGGACGGCAAATTCGAGAACGCCGTTGTGCTTGACCGCGTCAAAGAATTCATGGACAAGGTTCATTCCGTCCGCTGATGGGGACGAAAGGTCCGGAAAATATTTCATAGCACCAAATGAGAGAAAAGCGATGTCGGCTATCATACAAAATAGCTGGCATCGCTATACGTGTTTGTTGAGTATTAACGAAAAACAGAACTCAATATTGCACAAAATGCATAGAAAAATGCTGTTAATTTAGACGGAAGGTGTCTATATTGACAATGCTTGCTGAAAAAACGTATAATAAAGCACAATGAAAGGCAGATAATTATGGCAGTTTACAAAGAAGTCATCAGTTTACAGTCCCACGGCGGAACACCGACCTACATCAATGTGACGGAAAAGGTTAAGAAGGCGATCGCCGACAGCGGCATTCAGAACGGTATCGTTGCCGTGATCTCACCGCACACGACCTGCTCGGTCTTCTTTGAAGAATACGTTCACGATGTCACCGAAGACGGCGATGAATTCCTGCAGGCCGATCTCAACGACATCCTCGATCGCATCGTCCCGCAGCAGACCTCGGCGGATATCTACCGCTATCCGGGTCAGGCCCACTATGATGCCGTTAAGGAATGGCCGAACTACCGTGATTATCTCCCGACGGATGATCCGTCCGATCTCTGGAACGGCGACGCCCATCTGAGATCGACTCTGCTCGGTTCCAGCTGCATCCTGGATGTCGATAACGGCAAACTGGGTGTCGGAACCACCGGTTATGTTTATTTTGTGGATTTTGACCGCTGCCAGTCGAGAAAGCGCAAGTGCAAGATCGTTGTCATCGGCGAGTAAGCATCAAACCCACTGAATAAAATACATTCATGCAATCTCAGGAAGGAGAAAGAAAGAATGAAAAGAAAAGTTTTAAGTTTACTCCTGGTTGCCGGTATGGTCACTGCCCTGCTGGCAGGCTGCGGCAGCGCCGCCAGCTCCTCTGAAGCCGCTCCGGCCGAATCCTCCAAGGAAGAAGCCCCGGCTGAATCCGCAGCTGAATCCGAAGCCGAAGCTGAACCGGAAACCAGCGACAGCACAGACTTCACCATCGCTACTATCGTTAAGCTGACAGGCGTTGCCTGGTTCGACCGTATGGAAGTCGGTGTCAACCAGTTCGCCGAAGACACAGGCGTTGATGCTTATCAGACAGGCGCCAACACAGCTGACCCGGCCGAACAGGTCAAGGTTATCGAAGACTGCATCGCTCAGGGCGTTGACGCTATCTGCGTTGTTCCGAACTCCACAGAATCTCTCGAAACCGTTCTGAAGAAAGCCATGGATGCCGGCATCATCGTTATCACACATGAAGCTTCCGACGTCCAGAACGCTAACTTCGATATCGAAGCCTTCAACAATTCTGATTACGGCGCACACTTCATGGATCAGCTGGGCGAAATGATGGGCGGCGAAGGCCAGTACACCACATTCGTCGGTTCTCTGACAGCTACATCCCACAATGAATGGGTTGATGCTTCTACAGAAAAGCAGGCTGCTGAATATCCGAACATGGAACTGGTTTCCAACAAGAACGAGACAACAGAAGACTCTGACATTGCTTACTCCAAGGCGAAAGAACTTCTGGCCGCTTATCCGGATCTGGTCGGTTTCCAGGGCTCTGCCATGACCGACGCCCCGGGTGTTGCTCGTGCTATCGAAGAAGCCGGCAAGGCTGATTCCACATATGTCATCGGTACATCTCTGGTCTCTGTTGCCGGTCAGTACCTTGAATCCGGCGCCATCGATGAGATCTCCTTCTGGGATCCGGCTCTCGCTGGCTACGCTATGAACGAACTGGCTCTGATGATGCTTCAGGGTAAAGAACCGGTTGACGGCATCAGCCTCAACGCCGAAGGTTATCAGGATCTGGTCCTTGACGGCAAAGTCTTCTACGGCAAAGCCTGGATCGACGTCACCAAAGACAACATGGGAGATTACGATTTCTAATAATCCGCTCAAGTCTTCCATTTCAGGCGATATAGCTTAAATGACGGAGCTGTTATTGGAAGACTCCAATAACAGTTCCGTTTTTTTATGAAAAGCGTCACAACACGAGGGAAAGGATAAACAGGCATGGCAGACAGGACGTTAATCAAACTGAACGGGATCTCGAAATCATTCGCCGGCGTTCAGGCCTTGCAGGATATCGATTTTGAAATCAAAGAGGGGGAGATCCGCTGCCTCGCCGGTGGTAACGGCGGCGGCAAATCCACTTTGATTAAAATTATATCCGGCTTTTATAAACCGGACAGCGGTACGATTGAAATTGGCGGTAAAACTTACAAGGAACTCGATCCGCGCCTTGCTATCAATCTTGGTATTCAGGTTATTTATCAGGACTTCTCGATTTTCCCGAACCTGACGGTCGCCGAAAATATCGCGCTGTCAGCCGAGCGTCTTGATAAGAAAAAATGGGTCAATTGGAGTAATGTGAAAAAGAGAGCGCAGGAAGCCCTTGACATGATCAATGTCAAGATGCCTCTGGATGCGATCCTGGCGGATCTGCCGGTGGCTGACAAGCAGCTGGTGGCGATCTGTCGTGCTCTTCTTCAGAATGCGAAACTATTGATCATGGACGAGCCGACGACAGCTCTGACAAAGCGCGAGGTAGACGCGCTGTTCAAGGTCGTTCGTGATCTTCAGGCTAAGGGAATTGCTATCGTTTTCGTCAGCCATAAACTGGAAGAGGTTTATGAGATCGCCAAGGAACTGACGATCCTTCGAAACGGCCGCAAGGTCATCGAAGGTCCGATCTCCGACTTCGACAGAAAGAAGTTCATTTATTACATGACCGGACGCGAAGTGGAAAGCATCAAGTTCGCGCCGGAGTCGATCGGTGAGACGCCGATCCTTGAAGTTAACAGTATCGGCGTGAAGGATCTGTTCAAGGATATTTCCTTTAAGCTGTATCCGGGCGAAGTCCTGGGCATCACGGGCCTTCTGGGTTCCGGCCGCAGTGAGGTGGCCGAAGCCCTGCTCAACCTGATAAAGATCGACGAGGGCTCCATTGTTCTGGAAGGTAAGGAACTGAAATGCCGCAGCGTCAAGGACGCCATCAATGCCGGTATGGCGATGGTGCCGGAGGATCGTCTGACAGAAGGTCTCTTCATGCCCCAGACAATCTCCAGAAACATGATCTCGGCCGTCATCGAGAGAAATCTCAACAAGATCGGCATGATCGACTTTGACGGCGTGAAGGAACGCTGTGAGGGCTGGGTCGACGAGCTGAAGGTCAAGACCCCCTCCGTGGATCTGGCGGCGCAGGCTCTGTCCGGCGGCAACCAGCAGAAGGTCGTTCTGGCCAAGTGGATGTCCACGTCACCGAAGGTTCTGATCCTCAACAGCCCGACTGTCGGTATCGACGTCGGTGCCAAGGCGGATATTTATGCCTACACCAGAAAGCTGGCGGCAGAGGGTATCGGCGTCATCATCATTTCGGATGATCTGGAAGAGGTCGTCAACAACTGCAACCGCGTTGTTATCATGAAGAGAGGCCGTATGTCGGGCGAACTGTCCACAAGTGAGATCACAGAAGCCCAGCTGATGGATATCCTTCTGGAAGATGAGGCGGAGGTGTCAGCCTAATGAATGTGAAAAAATATTTAAAAACAAACGAGTTTTTCGTTCTCATCGCACTGGTGATCCTGTGCGCCTTTATCGGTTTCCGTAATCCGGTATTCTTCACGGCGGCCAACGGCGTCAGCCTGATGAAAAACTGCATCGTTATGGGTATCATGACCTTCGGTCTGATGCCGGGCATCATTGCCGGCGGTATCGACGTATCCTTCCCGGCCATTGCCGTCTGCGCGATGTATCTGACCAGCAAACTGATGGATAAGCTGGCCTATGACGGCTCCGTGATCCTTCCGATCCTGATGGCCGTTGGCATCGGCATTGTCCTCGGCTTCCTCAACGGTGTGATCATCACCCGGTTCAAGCTGCCGGCATTCATCGTGACACTGGGCACCTCTTCACTGTTCTACGGTCTTCTGGTCACGATCGTGGGCTCCAAGCCGGTCAACCGTCTGGTTTCCTGCATGGAAAATTTCGGCAAGGCCGAGATGATCCGCGTTACCTCCGGTTCCACGACAGCGACCTGTACCTATACCTTCCTGTTCCTGGTGGCGATCATCATTATCGTGTACATTATGCTGAAATACACGATGCTCGGCCGCGGCATCTACGCCATCGGCGGTGATCGTGTCTCTGCCGAGAGAGCCGGCTTCAACGTTGACGGCATCACGCTTTTTGTCTACACCTTTATCGGTGCCTGCGGCGGTCTTGCCGGTATCTGTCATACGATGCAGGCCCGGACCTGTATGCCGACCGACCTCATGGGCGATGAGATGATGTGTATCGCGGCGGTCGTTCTGGGTGGAACCAATATCAGCGGCGGCAAGGGTACCGTCTTCGGTACGATCCTTGGTCTTATCCTGCTGGTTGTTGCCAGAAACTCCCTGATCCTGATCGGCATTACATCCACCTGGCAGCAGTTTGTTGTCGGTCTTATCATCGTTGCCGGCTGTTCATTGTCTGCTTACCGTGAACTGCGCGACAGCCGTAAGATTGCCAAGATCCTTGAAGAAGAGGGAGGTGCCGCCTAATGGAAAAAGCAAAAAAATTCTTCAGATCCTTTGCTGAGGATGGGGCCATCTGCCGACTCTTCTTTATCATGATCGGCTCTTTCATCCTGATGGCTGCTCTGGCCGGTCATAAATTCCTGACGGCCAAAAACTTCATGTCCATGATGACACAGTTCCCGGAACTGGGCATTCTGGCCATTGCCGTGTCACTGGCTATGATCCTCGGCGGTATTAACCTGTCGGTTGTCGGTATTGCCAACCTGAGCGGTATTTTCTGCTGCTACACCATCATTGCTCTGATCCCGTCAATCGGTACCTGGCCGGCGATTTTACTCGGCATTCTGGTAGCGCTTCTGACCGGTATCGTCTGCGGCGCCCTGAACGGCTTTCTGATCGCCTATGTGGGTATCCCCGCCATGCTGGCCACCCTCGGGTCTCAGGAGATTTTCATGGGCCTTGGCGTTGCCGTCACGGAAGGTGCGGCGGTCTTCGGCACACCGGAGGACTTCACTTTCCTCGGCGGGAAGGGTCCCTTCGGCATCCCGGCTCCGATCATTGTGTTCGTTATCGTTGTCGTGATCTTTTATTTCCTGCTTCAGAAGAGGAAATACGGTCTCGAACTGTATCTTGTCGGTACCAATCCGACAGCGGCCCGTTTCTCGGGCATCAGCAATGCTAAAACCATCGTCATGACGCATGTCTTCGGCGGTCTGCTGTCATCCGTTGCCGGTATTATCATCGCCTCCCGCGCCAACAGCGCGAAGGCCAGCTACGGTTCTTCCTACGTGCTGCAGTGCCTTCTGATCGCGATCCTGGGCGGCGTCGACCCGGCCGGCGGCGCCGGTAAGGTTACCGGCGTTATCATGGCCTGTTTAACGCTTCAGTTCCTGTCCTCGGGCTTTAACATGATGCGTGTCGACAGCTACTTCAAGACCTTCATCTGGGGGGCTGTTCTGGTCGGCGCCATGATTCTCAACTACTACGGTGATTTGTTCTCAGAGAAGAGAAAAAAGAAAAAAGCTGCCGCTGAAAGAGCGAAAGCCGCTAACTGAACGTATTAAAGGAGGTTGTCATTATGCAGAGACTTTTAAACAAACCCGAAGATTACGTTGATGAGATGCTCAAGGGTATCTACGCGGCTCATCCCGACCGTGTGAAATACGTCGAAGATGATCTTCGCTGCTACTGTACCACAAAGAAGGTTCCCGGTAAGGTTGGTATCATGACCGGCGGCGGCAGCGGCCATCTGCCCCTGTTCCTTGGCTATGTCGGCGACGGTATGCTGGACGGCTGTGCTATCGGCGGCGTGTTCCAGTCTCCGAGCGCCGATCAGATCGCCAATGTCACCCGTGAGATCGACAGCGGTGCCGGCGTCCTTTATGTCTACGGCAATTACACAGGCGACATCATGAACTTCGAGATGGCCGAAGAACTGGTTGATTTCGATGATATCAAGTGCCTGCATGTCAAGGGCTGCGATGACGTGGCTTCCGCCGATAAGGGCGACGAAGACAAGCGCCGCGGCGTGGCCGGTATCTACTTCGTGTTCAAATGCGCCGGCGCAGCGGCCGATGCCATGCTGCCGCTGGAAGAGGTTGCCAGAATCGCTCAGAAGGCCTGTGATAATGTCAGAACCTTCGGCGTGGCTCTGTCACCCTGCGTCATTCCGGAAAACGGCAAGGCCAACTTTGAAGTCAAAGAAGGTGAGATGGAGCTGGGCATGGGTATCCACGGCGAGCCGGGCGTTGAAGTCTGCCCGATCAAGACCGCCGATGAGACGGTTGACTACATGCTGAGCCGCATCCTGGCCGATCTGGAAGCCGCTGAAGGCGACGAAGTGGCTGTCCTGATGAACGGTCTCGGCGGCACACCGCTGGAAGAGCTTTATATCATGTATCGCCGCGTGGCCGAGATTATGGAAGAGAAGGGCATCAAGGTCTTCTTTGCCAAGATGGGCGAATTTGCCACATCCATGGATATGATCGGTGCTTCTATTTCCGTTATGAAACTTGATGACGAACTGAAGACCTATCTGTCCGCTGAAGCCGATACCCCGTTCGTTCACCAGAGTGCCATTAAATAAGTATCAGAGGTAACCATATGGAAATGACAAGAGATGATGTTGTTCGTTTTGTCAGTATCGCATCTGACATCATGAATGAAAACAAAGATTATCTGATCGAGCTGGATGCCAATTCCGGCGACGGCGACCTGGGCCTGACCATGAGCAAGGGCTTTGCCGCTGCGAAGGATGAGGTCACCGCCAATCCGGAGACCGATCTGGGCAAGCTCCTTTTCAAGGCCGGTTCCGCTATCTCAGCCGCTGTCCCGTCCACGATGGGCACGCTGATGGCCAGCGGTTTCCTGGGTGTCGGCAAGGCCCTGAAGGGCAAGACGGTTCTGGATGGCGCCGACATCGCCGCCTTTGCCCAGGCCTATTATGACGGCGTACAGAAGAGAGGCAAAGCCAATCCGGGCGAGAGAACACTGCTTGATTCTCTGAAGCCGGCAGCCGATAAGGCCCGTGAGTTGATCGACGGCGGCTGTGATGACATCAAAGTCCTGACGGAAGCCATGTACGAAGCCGCCTGCGCCGGTGTCGAGGCTACCAAGGCTATGGCGCCGGTCTACGGCAAGGCCTTCGTCCACAGAGAGAAGCTGAAGGGTGTTCCGGATCAGGGCGCCATTGTCGGAAGCCTCCTGTATAAGGCATTAAAGGAAACCTTTGCGTAAAACTCAAGGCCCGGCCTGTTCGGTACCAGCCGGACAGGCCGGCTGCTTATTCAGCATTCGGAGGAAAGCATGAGCGAAAAATATATCGTTGGCGTGGATATGGGCACATCCTCAGTCCGCGCCGGTATTTATAAACTCGACGGCCACTGCGTCAGCTTCGGTGTCACCGAATACAAGACCTACTTCCCGCAGCCGGGCTGGGCCGAACAAAAGGCCGATGACTGGTGGAACGGCCTGAAGAACAGTATGGCGGTAGCCCTTGAGAAGAGCGGTGTCGATAAGGAAGACATTATCGCCATCGGCTACGACGTGACGGCCTGCACCGTTATGCTCTGCCGTGAAGACGGTGAGCCGCTGCGTGACTGCCTGCTGTGGATGGATGTCCGCTCCGCCAAAGAGGCCGCCGAGATCGCCGCCACCGGTGACCCGGCTCTTAAGTTCAACGGCTTCGGCAATGTCTCGGCGGAATGGATGCCCTGTAAGGCCCTGTGGCTGAAACGCCATGATACCGAGAATTACAACAAGGCCGACTATGTCTGCGAATGCGCCGACTGGCTGACCCACAAACTGACGGGCCGCTGGACGATCAACATGTCCAACATCGCCGCCCGTTGGTATTACGACGCCCGTTGCGGCGGTTTCCCGCGCTCCCTGTACAAAGCCATCGGACTGGAGGACGTCCTGGACAAATTCCCGAAGGACATCCACAACCTCGGCGATAATCTGGGCACGCTGACACCGCAGGCTGCGGCCGACCTCGGCCTCTCCGAGAAGACCATCGTCGCTCAGGGCGGCCCGGATGCCTACATCGGCTGCTTCGGCCTGGGCGTTATCAAACCGGGCAAGGTGGCGCTGATCACCGGGTCCAGCCATCTGCTCATGGCTCAGACCGATGTCTTCAACTATTCGAAAAACGGCGTCTTTGGTCCGTTCCCGGGCGGCACACGTCCGGAATACGGCATGATCGAAGGCGGCCAGACCTCCTCCGGTTCCATTGTCAGCTGGTTCAAGAATAACTTCTGTCAGGATCTGAAGGACAGGGAAGGCGGCATCTACGGTGAACTTAACCGTGAAGCGGCCAAGATCAAACCGGGCTCCGACGGCCTCATCGTCTGCGACTGGTGGCAGGGCAACCGGACACCGTACACCGACGGCAGCATCCGCGGCAACATCTACGGACTGTCGCTGGGCCACACTCAGGCTCACCTGTTCCGGGCCTGCATGGAAGGCGTCGCCTACGGCACCGAGAATATCTGTCAGTCCTTCCGCGATGCCGGTATCGAGGTCAACGAGATCTGTATGGGCGGCGGCACCACCAATTCCGACCTCTTCATGCAGATCCATGCCGACATCTCCAACGTCACCGTCAACGTGCCGGAGGATCCCCAGTCCTGTGCGCTGGGCTCCGCTATTCTGGCCTCTGTCGGTGCCGGCGTTTACAAGGATGTCGATGAAGCGGTCGCCCATATGGTCCGTTACAGCAAGGTCATCAAGCCGAACGCTGAAAATCACGAAGTCTACAAGAAATACTTCGCCCAGTACCGCAAAGTCTATGATCTTATGAAAGACTGGATGCATGACACCACGGCTCTGGCCGAATAAAACAGGCATTTTATGTATTCTTATTCTTTAGGCATGTATGAAAAAGCGCTTCCCGATGCGATGCCGCTGGAGGAGAAGATGGTCCTGGCCCGGGAAAACGGCTACGATCACATCGAATTCTGCGTGGATCTCAACGAAGAACGCGCTGACAGAATTAACTGGAGCGAGGCGGAACGCGCCAAATGGCGCCGCCTGCAGCATGAGCTGGGGATGCCCTTTACGACGTTCTCGCTGAGCCTCCTGCGCAAAACGCCCCTGGGCATGCTCGATGAGGCGGCCAACCGGCAGGCTTTCCACGTGCTGGAAGAATCCTGCCGTCTGGCTTCTGATCTGGGCAGCCGGGTCATGCTGATCAACGGCTACGATGTCTACGGCGAACCCTCCACCCCGGAGACGGAGGCGCGGTTCTTCGCTAACCTGAAAAAAGCCGCCGGCATCTGCGCCCGCCACGGCATGATCATGAGTATTGAAAACGCCGAAATGCCCTTCTGCAGTACGATCGAGAGGGCTGTCGAGATTTGCCGCACGGTCGAGTCTCCCTTTGTGAGGGTCTACGGCGACATCGGCAACACCACCAATGCGTTCTGCGGCGATACGGATGCCGCCGTCGAGGACCTGCTGAAGGGCCGCGGCTACGTCACATCGCTTCACCTGAAGGACAGTATTCCGGGCGAATACCGTTTCCGGGATTACGGCAGGGGTCATGTGGACTTCCGGCGCTGCACCGAGGCCGCCAAAGCCATCGGCGTGCATCTGTTTACCGCCGAGATCTTCTGTGATCCCGACCGCGATTATGTCGCTTATATCAAGTATGTCTCTGATTTTCTGAGATCCTTCCTGGATCGTCTGTAACCATTGAAAGGAGTCCGTTATGCACAAGATCAAAGCCGAAAAGCTGACAGTCGAAGCCTTTGCCCCGTTTGGCACCTTCACAAGCCCTCTGGCACCGGAAGGCTACCATATCGGCAGTGAGGTTCATGATTTCTACAGAGATGCCGCTGTTTATTACAGCGAGCCGGGCCTTCCCCTCGGTCTGTCCCCGCTGACCGTCAGAGAGCACGGCATGAAGGTCGACAGCGTCGAATGGCACAACAACACCTGCGAAGCCATGCTGCCGCTCAATGACGATGCCATCATGCATGTTACCCTGGCTTCCGGCGACTTTGATGTCAGCCAGACCCGGGCCTTCATCGTTCCGAAGGGCACCGTCATTGCCATCAAGCCGGGCGTATACCATCTGTGCCCGCTGCCGGTTCATGAAAAAGAGCTTCATGCCCTGATCATTCTGCCGGAAAGAGCCTATGTCAAAGATTTTTATCTGAAAGAACTCAGTGAAGACGAACAGTTCGAGATCGAACTGTAATACACAGTCAATTATCGGAGCCGGCGGGCGGTGCGAAAGCCGCCTGTGCCGCTTCGAGAACAAGGAGCTTTATTATGGATAAGCGTTGGAATGCGCTGGGAAAGACTCTGGTCAACTACTCGCTGAAAGTACAGCCGGGCGAGAAGGTCATGATCATGATGATGGAGGTGGAAACCTATCCCCTGGCGCTGGAAGTATACAGTGAAGTCATCCGGGCCGGCGGTTACGCCCAGATCCAGTTCATGTCCGAGGCGATCAAGCACCGTATCCTCAAATACGGCAATGACGATCAGCTGAGCTGGGTGCCTGAGGTGGAAGCCTACGGCATGGAATGGGCCGATTGCTACCTGGGCCTCCGCGGTGCCTTCAATCTGGATGAGTGCTGGGATGTGCCCTCGGACAAGGTGGCCAAATATCAGAAGGCCATGGGTGTCGTCTCCGGCATGCGCTGGAAAAACACCCGCTGGGCGCTGGTGCGCGTGCCGAATGAGCATTTTGCCCAGCAGGCCCATGTGGATTATGAATACATGATGGATATGTTCTTCGATTCCTGCACGCTGGACTGGGAAGCCCATATCCGCGACAATCAGCGTATCGCTGACATCCTGGATCAGGGCCGCACCCTGCGTCTGGTCGGCCGGAAGACGGATCTTTCTTTCGAATACGGTGATAACAAGTGGGTCGTCATGGACAACACCACCAACATTCCGGACGGCGAGACCTACGTCACACCGATCTGGAACACTGTGAACGGTCATATTTACTATGAATTCCCGGCCACCATCGGCGGCAAGGTCATCCATGATCTGTATCTGGAATTTGAAAATGGCCACGTTACGAAGATCGATGCCTCCAGCAACCTTGATTACGCGGAAATGATCATCCGCACCAACGAAAATGCCGACCGCATCGGCGAGGTGGCCTTTGGCACCAACCCCTACATCAACATCTGCACCACCGACATCCTGATCGATGAGAAGATTTTCGGCACGATGCACACCGCCCTGGGCCGCCCCTACGACGGCAGCTATTATTCGCCGATCCACTGGGATATCATCAAGGATACCCGTGAAGAGGCCGAGGTCTATATCGACGGCAAGCTGGTCTTCAAGGATGGAAAATTCCTGATCTGACAGGCCTGCAGTAAGAATAATTAGGAGAATCACTATGAGAGAAGTCAAAAGACCGTTTTTTATGTTTAACCCGAAATCATACTGTTATGGCGACCAGCTGGTCGATCTGGCTGTCTATGCCGATAAGGTCGGACAGGAGCTGGGCATCGACGTGCTGGTGACCTGTCCTTACGCCGACATCAGC
Organism: Lachnospiraceae bacterium; assembly: GCA_029005135.1. Classification (GTDB taxonomy): domain Bacteria; phylum Bacillota; class Clostridia; order Lachnospirales; family Lachnospiraceae; genus Chordicoccus. Next base: position 8,163 of record JAQXFO010000023.1, on the reverse strand, counting down.
CGTGTGGCGGCTGCCGTTGACAAGGCCATCGTCTGCGCCCAGGGCATGGACGGCATCACACCGGGCCGCGGGATGGGCGCCGTTCTGCCGGAATCCCTCAAGGCCGCCGGCTGCGAAGGCGTCGTGCTGAACCACGCTGAACGTCCGATGACGACCAACGGCCTCGTCAAAGCCCGTTATCGCGCCAAAGAACTGGATATGCTGACGATCATCTGCGCCGATACCGCTGAGGAATCCCGCATGATCGCTACCCTGGAACCGGAGTGCATGATCTGCGAACCGACAGCCCTGATCGGTACCGGCACCACCGCCGATGCCTCCTACATTGAGGCTACCGTCAGCGCTGTCAAGGCCGTCTCTCCGAAGACGTCCGTCCTCATTGGCTCCGGCATCAGCACCGGCGAAGACGTCTACAAAGCCATCAAGGCCGGCGGCGACGCTTCCGGTGCCACCTCCGGCATCACCGCCGCACCGGATCCCAAGAAAGTCATCCGTGACATGATCGAAGCCTGCGCCAGAGCCAAAGCGGAGGGCTGCGTCTGATGGTCAAGCACAAGATCCTTCATATGGAGACCCGGGAACAGATCCCGACCTTCATCAATATCCGCCCGCAGGTCCTTGAGTTCGTCAAGGAGAGCGGCATTAAGAACGGCATCCTGAGTGTTCAGTCTCCCCATACCACCTGCTCGGTCCTTTTTGAGGAAATGGTACACGACACTGACATCAAGGGCCAGGAGTATCTGCAGGTCGACCTCAATCACGGCCTGAGCAAGATCTTCCCGAAACAGGAATCGGACGATTATTACTATCGTTATCCGGGCCCCAAGCACCAGGCCTTCGGCGTGGAAAACGATCCGGCCGTCGCCAACGATATGATCACCATTCTCAACGCCGACGGCCATCTCAAGGCTTCTCTGATCGGCGCCAGCGAAACCTTCTCGCTGATAGACGGTGAACTGCAGATCGGCCAGTGGGGCTATATCTATTTCATTGACTGGGACACCTGCCGTGCCCGCAGCCGCAAATGCATCCTCACACTTATAGGGGAATGATAACGAGACGATCATTGAAACAAGTCTCAAAGGAGTAAATTATGTTAGTGACAGATGTTAAAGGCCTTCTGATGAAAGCCAAAGAAAACCATTACGCTATCCCGTCATACAACTTCTGGGATCTGGATTCCGCCCGTGCGCACTGCTCGGTTGCCGCCAGAGAACATAAGCCGATCTTCCTGTCCTACGCGGAGGTTCACCGCACCGCCCTGGCCATCGAGGAAGCCGCCGCCATCGGCAAGCTGATGGCCGAGCGCTATGATGCCCCGATCGTACTCCATCTGGATCACGGCCAGGATCTGGACTTTGTCTACAAAGCCATGGATCTGGGCTTCACCTCCATCATGATCGACGCCTCCATGAAGGATTTTGACGAAAATGTTGCCATCACCCGCGGTGTGGCCCTTGATGCTCACAAGAAAGGCATCCAGGTTGAAGCCGAGATCGGCCACGTCGGCTCCAATGTCATCTCGGACGACAGCTCACTCTACACACAGCCCGAAGAAGCCGCCCGCTTCGTCGAAATGTCCGGCTGCGATTCCCTGGCCGTCTCCATCGGCACCTCCCACGGCGCCTACAAGACCGGCACCCCGAAGATCAACTTCGACGTCCTGCATGCCCTGCGCGCGGCCCTGCCGAACACACCGCTGGTGCTGCACGGCGGATCCGGCTCCGGCGATGAGAACCTGAAGCGCTGCGCCAGGGAAGGCATTGCCAAACTGAACATTTACACCGACCTGTCCGTCGGCGGTCTGGAAGCCATCCGCGCCTGCGCCTCCGATGACTATCTGGTCGTGAAAAAAGCCTACAGCGAAGGCATCGAAAAAGTCGTTGCGAAATACTTCGACGTCTTCGAGACACAGTCCGTCTGAGTGTCGGCGCTGATGGCCGGGATACCTGAACCGCATTGTCAGAAAAGGAGGCTGCTATGGGAAAAGAAGAAGAGATCCACGCCGGAAAAGAAATACTCTGGAAAGAGCGCAGGCGCTTATGGTGCGGCCTTCCGTGGACATTTACCGTCTATCGCCTGAGCTCCGACAGGCTTTACATCAAAACCGGCTTTTTCTCGCTGCGTGAAGATGAAGTGCGCCTGTACCGTATCAAGGATGTCAGCCTGAACCGTTCGTTCATCCAGCGCATCTTCGGCCTTGGTACCGTCCATGTCTGCTCCACCGACTCGACTCTGAAGGACTTTGATCTCAAGAACATCAAGAACAGCGAGTCCGTCAAGGAGCGGCTCTCCGACCTGGTTGAAGCCGAGCGCGACAGAAAGCGCGTCTCCATGCGCGAATTCATCGGCCACGGCGGACCGGATGACCTGCACGGCGACGAGCCTGAGGACTTCGACGATATTGATATGGCCGAGGTCTGAATGGAAAGTCAAAACCGGGAAAGCGGAAAATCAGAAGACGGAAAGCCCCGGCAGAAACGATAAGAAAACAGCTTAAGAAAAGACAACAGCCCCTGTGCGGTGGTGGGAGACCACCACGGCGGGGGCTGCTTTTTTGGCTTCTCATGAGGGCGTTAAGGGGGTAAAATAGAGATATCTTCCATCTAACAGGGTGAATTGTGTGAAAATTGGCGAGGAAAAGGCGGACGTGATGAGAAAGTCGGTTTTTTGGGACTCAAGAAAGAGTATTCTGGGAAAGAAAAAAGAGAATCTTGCGATTCTCCTTTTAACCCCGCACAATGCGGACACCAGGTGCGATTTCGGCTAAAGCCTTATTTGAACTCACCCTGTAATTAACTTGAATATTATCGCCACTTTCTTCAAAAGTCAATATCTGAGAAAAAAGAAGCGGAGGAACATCATGAGCGAATACTATCTTGGTTTGGATATGGGAACATCTTCTGTCGGTTGGTGTGTTACGGATCCCCAGTACCATTTACTTCGAAAAAAAGGCAAAGATCTCTGGGGCGTACGCCTTTTCCAGGAAGCACAGACATCGGCCGATCGGCGTGTTAACCGTACCAATCGAAGAAGAAGACAGCGTGAGGTGGCTCGTCTCGGCTATGTCAGGGACATCTTTGCGGATGCGGTGAATGCCGTTGATCCCGGTTTTTTCCTGCGTCTTGATGAAAGCCGTTTTTTTGAAGAGGATAAGTCTGTCAAAACTCGGTTTTCGCTGTTCTCCGGTAAAGACTACACGGATAAAGAGTATTACGATCAGTATCCGACCATATTTCATCTTCGAAAGGCACTTATCGAGAGTACCGAACCGAAAGATGTCCGGCTTGTTTTCCTTGCCGTTCTGAATATCTTTAAGCATCGCGGACATTTCCTTAATGATAACCTTGATGCTGACGGTATCGGGAATCTCGCTGATATTTATGCCGAATTGATATCTATGACAGATAGATTTCCGGAAACTGTCGACTTGTCAAGGTTAGAAGAAATACTGACATCGAAGAAAATCTCGAACAAAGAACGCTCGGAGCAATTAGTTCACCTTTTCGGCATTGAGAAGAGAAGCCGTGAAGCCGAGCTCATTAAGCTTATCTGCGGCTTAAAAGGCATCCTTTACAAAGCCTTTGACGGTATTGATGAAGAGTATAAGGGGTTTGCACTCTCTTTCCGGGAAGAATGGGCCCCTGAAACGATAGACTTACTTAATCAGCTGCTCTCAGATGAAGATCGAGATCTGCTTATGCAGTTGAAAAAGATCCACGACTGGGGACAGCTTAACGGTATCATGCAAGGCCAGTCCTATCTTTCCTATGCTCGTGTGGCTTCCTTTGAGAAACATAAACATGATCTTGCTATATTAAAGAAAGTTTATAAAGCATACGGACAGGGAAAGTATAACGGCATGTTCCGTATTATGGCAGAGAATAATTACAGTGCTTATGTGGGGTCGGTCAATTCTGAGAAGCAGAAAAAGATTTACGAAGATCACTCTTCAAAAATCAGACGGAACGCGAAAGCAAGAAACGGTATCTTCGATACCGTCAAAAAGGATGTTCAGGAGATGTTGTTAACGCATCCGGAAGACGACGATCTGGCGTATATCCTGTCGGAGATCGAGAAAGAAACATTCCTGCCCAAGCAGCTGACCTCGGCTAACGGCGTGATTCCTAATCAGGTACATCTGGCCGAGTTGAAGAAAATTCTCGCCAATGCGGAAACATACCTGCCTTTCCTCAAAGACAAGGATGAATCAAACCTAACGAATAGTGAAAAGTTGATTGAACTGTTTAAGTTCCGCATTCCGTATTATGTAGGGCCTCTTTATAATGACGGCAAGCATAACGCCTGGGCTGTCCGGAAAGAGGCCGGAGCGGTGCTGCCCTGGAATTTTACGGAAAAAATTGACGAGAAGGCTTCTGCCGAAGTCTTTATTCAGCGCATGGTGCGTCGCTGTACCTATATGTCAGGCAAGAGTGTTCTGCCTAAGAATTCGCTTCTCTATCAAAAGTTTATGGTGCTTAATGAACTCAACAACCTTAAGATCAACGGCGAACCTATCTCTGTTGACCTCAAACAGGAGCTTTTCAATGGGCTGTTCCGAACCGGTAAGAAGGTCACAGGCAAGGCTTTGAAAAAATACCTGGTTATCCATGGCTATGTTTCAGGAAAGGATGATGTGGAGATTACCGGTATCGACGGTGATTTTGCCAACACGCTTTCCAGTTACCGGCGATTCACGGAGATTCTTGACGTGGATGTGCTTACCTATCCGCAGGAGAAAATGGCCGAAGACATCATTCTGTGGGCAACGGTTTTCGGAGAATCACGCACGTTCCTGAAAGAGAAGATTCGGGAAAACTACGGTGACAAGCTGTCGGAAGAACAGATAAAACGTATCAGCGGTATTAAGTTTAATGATTGGGGACGTCTATCCTCAGATTTTCTTAATCTGGAAGGCGCTGACCGGGAGACAGGTGAGATCAAGACACTGATTTCGCGTCTGTGGGATGAGAATGTCAATTTGATGCAGTGCCTGAGCGGCCGATATACTTATACAGACAGCCTTAAGGAATCAACAGACGGTATTAACCGTTCATTTCAAACCATAAGCTTTGAAGATCTTGATGAGTTGTATCTTTCTGCGCCGGTGAAACGCATGGTCTGGCAGACGATACTTGTCGTTCGTGAGATTTGTTCTGTGATGGGGCACGGCCCCTCACGTATCTTTGTCGAAATGGCAAGGGATCAGGATGATAAAAACGCAAAGGTCAGGAAAGACAGCCGCCAGAAGCAGCTTCTGGCCCTTTATAAAAACATTTCGGATGAACACCGTGACTGGGAAAAAGAAATCAAAGGTTTCAGTGACAGTGAATTCCGAAGAAAAAAACTGTATCTGTACTATACCCAGATGGGAAGGTGTATGTACACCGGTGAACCGATTGAGCTTCAGGATCTTTTCAATGATAACCTCTACGACATTGACCATATTTATCCGCGGCATTTTGTCAAGGATGACAGTATCGAGAGGAACCTTGTCCTAGTTAATAAGCAGAAAAATGCTCACAAGAGCGATACCTTCCCGATTGAGCAGGGCATTCGCACCGCCAGGATGTCTTTCTGGCAGCAGTTGAGAGATCGTCATCTTATCTCAAAGGACAAATTTGATCGGCTGACGCGAAGTACGGCTTTCACCGTAGACGAACAGTCGGCCTTCATTAACCGGCAGCTTGTCGAAACGCGTCAGGGCACCAAGGCGGTGACACAGCTTTTTGAAAACTCGTTCCCAACTGCCGCGGTAGTTTACTCAAAAGCCGGGAATGTCAGTGACTTCCGAAAAAAATTTGATCTCCTGAAATGCCGCGAACTGAACAATTTCCATCATGCTAACGATGCCTATCTCAATATAGTGGTGGGGAATACGTATTATACGAAATTTACGAAGAATCCGATGGTATTCGTAGAAGAATACCGTAAGAATCCTAAAGCAAACAGTTATCATATGGATAAACTGTTTGAACGCACCGTGACTCGTGATGGCGTGACGGCCTGGGAAACCGAAGGGAATGCCAGTATCAATATTGTGAAGTCTGTTATGAACCGCAATACCCCGCTGGTGACACGGATGAACTTTGAACAGCACGGGATGCTTTATAAACAGAACCCCATTCCTGCCCGTGAATGTAAAGTCAACGTGCATTTTCCGACAAAAACTTCGGATGAGCGGTTAGCGGATGTGACAAAATATGGCGGGTACACAGCTGTCAAGGTCGCCTACTTCTTCTTAGTGGAGGTGACCGAAAAAGGAAAACGTGTTCGCGTTATCGAAGATTTACCGATATATGCGGCTCCCGGCATTCATGGAAAGGAGGATCTGGAAAAGTATTGCCGTGATGTTCTGGGATATGTTGACCCGGATGTCCGGCTCAGCAAGATTAAGATACAATCCACATTAAAAGTAAACGGATTTTTGGGGTACATTACTGCAAAAACGCAAAAGAGTTATGCTTTTTCAAGTGGCGTGGAACTTATTTTAGACCGAGACTCAGCAGATTATATTAGAAAGATATATGATTATTCTGATAACCAGACTGTTTTGGGTGTTTCAAAAGATAAAAATATGGTTTTGTATGAGAAGCTTCTTGAAAAGCATTCCCGTGGTATATATAGCAAGCGACCGAGTTCAATAGGCGTAATAATGAAACAAGGTATGGAATTGTTTCAAGAACTGTCGATATCAGAGCAAATCGATGTGCTCAAGCAGATTTTGCGTATATCGTCTTATGAAAACCAGGGAGTTGATTTGAAATACATAGGTGGATCGAAGAATAGCGGAAAATCCACAATTATTAAAAAAATTTCTGATAAAGAAGAGGTAAAACTTATTAATCAGTCTCCGGCAGGTCTGTATCGGGAAGAAATCGACCTGCTGACCGTGTGAGTTGGCGGACGATCGTCGTATCAAGTGCGTCAAAGTTGGATTATCAGCTGGGTTTTTTGGTTGTCAGGGGAGAAGAAACCGTCAAGATCCATATCAATGAGATCGAAATGCTCATTGTTGAGAGCACGGCGGTTTCTCTGACAGCTTATTTGCTCAATGAATTGATACGCCATAAGGTGAAAGTGATTTTTTGCGATGAAAAACGTAATCCATCATCAGAACTTTTGCCTTATTACGGATCGCATGACACCAGTACCAAGATACGACATCAGATGGAATGGCGTGCGGAAGAAAAAGCGGCTGTATGGACTGAAATCGTCACCGAAAAAATTAGACAGCAGGCTGACCTCCTCGCTGAACTTCACAAACCTGAGGAAGCCTTACTTAGGAAGTACCTGACAGAAATCTCTTTTGGAGATGAAACCAATCGTGAAGGTCATGCGGCAAAGGTTTATTTCAACGCGCTGTTCGGAAAGGATTTTACACGAAGTGAGGAGTGCCCGGTGAATGCTGCTTTAAATTATGGTTACAGCATCATCCTGTCACTCTTCACCAGGGAGATTACAGCGAATGGCTATATCACACAAATCGGCATGTTTCACGACAATATGTTTAATCCCTTTAATCTGGCATCGGATCTTATGGAGCCATTCCGGCCGATTGTGGATCGGATGGTTATCCATATAATGCCGGATGTCTTTGAAAAAGATGAAAAGCATAAGATTCTTGAACTGCTGAATAAGGAAATACACATTAACGGACATACAGAATATCTTGGTAATGCGGTGAAAATCTATACCCGAAGCATTTTCGAAGCTCTTAATGACAAGGATGTGTCTCTGATCAAGTTCTACGATTATGAGTTATAGGTTTATGCGCGTGATGGTCTTTTTTGATCTGCCGGTCACCACGGTGGCCGGTAGACGTGAATATGTCAAATTCCGTAAATACCTTCTAAAATCCGGTTTTATCATGATTCAGGAAAGTGTCTATAGCAAGCTGGCACCTAATCAGACCGCCGCTGATTCCATAACGGAGAATGTGCGTAAGAATAAACCTTCCGGCGGGCTTGTCCAGGTGTTGAGGATAACGGAAAAGCAATATGCTCGAATAGAGTATATCGTGGGCCGTTCGATGACAAATGTTCTCGATAATGATGAAAGGCTTGTCTTTTTATGAGATTAGTCAATGCGGAACTTTTCATAAATCTGGAGATTGAAGAAAATCGGGCGGTTGAACTGGTGATAGAATCGCCGGATGTTATG
>JAQXFO010000022.1 GCA_029005135.1 Lachnospiraceae bacterium | reverse complement strand
CCGGCGGCCCGGATCAGCGCGATATCCTGCACGATGACCTGACGGCTGATGTCAAAATCGGCGGCCAGTCTTTTGGCCGGCACAGGCACACGGCTGCTCTCTATGATACGGATGATTTCCCTGCGGCGTTCGTCACCTGTCATGGCGCCTCCTTATTATGAGAGATTCAGCGGAACACTTTCAGTATAACACAGCGGCCGCGCCTTTACAGATCCAGCTTCAGATCATTTTCCCGAATCCAGCCGAAGCGGCGGAAGAGAAGGCCCAACAGCGAGGTGATGACAGCGGGCAGCACGAAACAGATCAGGATAAGGCCGCACCAGTCGAAGGCCGTGATCGCAGCCTTTGTGCCGGCGGCGATGTCCGAAAGCCAGCCGGTGTAGACGCCGATCTGACCGACGAGGCCGCAGGTGCCCATGCCGGAGGCGATGGCGGCGCCGTCCATGCGGAGACGGAAGACGCAGGTGGCCAGCGGTCCTGTGATGGCGGACGTGATGATGGGCGGCAGGGCTATGACGGGGCGGCGGACGATGTTGCCCATCTGGAGCATGGAGGTGCCCAGACCCTGGGCGGCCAGTCCGCCCCAGCGATTCTCGCGCCAGCTCAGGAAGGCAAAACCGATCATATGGGCGCAGCAGCCGGCCACGGCGGCACCGCCCGCCAGCCCCGTCAGGGAGAGGGCGGCACAGATGGCGGCACTGGAGATCGGCAGCGTCAGGGCGATGCCGATGATGACGGAGACCAGGATGCCCATGAAGAAAGGCTGAAGCTCGGTGGCCCACATGATGGCCCGACCGATGCTGCTGGCGGCATAGCCGATGGCAGGCGCCCACCAGAGACTGAAGAGGACGCCAATGCCGATGGTGACGGCCGGCGTGACGATGATATCGATCTTGGTTTCCCGGGAAACGAGCTTGCCGCCTTCCGCGGCGAGGATCGTTACAATGAGGACGGCTAAGGGACCTCCGGCACCGCCCAGCTCATTGGCTGCCATACCTACGGCAACCAGAGAGAAGAGAACCAGCGGCGGTGCCTGGAGGGCGAAGCCGATGGAGATTGCCATGGCGGCGCCGGCCGCGCCCTTGGCATAGCTGCCGATGGTGGACAGAACGGCAATGCCCAGCTGGTCACCGAGTGTGCCGATGATGGTGCCGATGAGCAGCGAGGCAAACAGACCCTGGGCCATGGCGCTGAGGGCGTCAATGCCGTAGCGTTTGGCGGAAAAGATAACGTTTTTGCGTTTCAAGAACTCTTTCATTAGAAAAACCTTCCCTGTGATTCCATAGTATTCTTTAACGGATTCCGCGGCAGGACATGAGAAACTTTGTGTAAAGATATGTGTCTTGTCACAAAGACCGATTATACCCTCTTTCCGGTTTTCGTCAAGCTTTTTGCGTGACCTCCATTTTTTTTATTGATTCCTGCGCCATATATGCTATAATTTTTTTTGCTTGAGCGCTGTTTTGGCTCTGGCCGTCGGGGGGAAACCCCGATTATTTTAGCACCGGATAGTTTAATGAATTAAAGCGACACAGCTTTGTGGTGACAAAATCACAGCCTGTCCGGTTTCAGGAGACGTTATGAACCATGATACCTCTGCCCGGTTCGTCAGGGGCCGCGTCCGGGAGTCCGTCCCGTGCTGCGATGCCAAAGCCATGACTGTCCGGGTCGCCAATCTGCAGAAAGCCTGCGGAGACGCGCTGCAAAGCCATGATTACAGCGCCGTCTTCCGCAGCTTTGATATTGATAATAAGCCGATGCTGATCGGCGCCGTAGGCCGTCTGGCGGGTTTCCGCATCCGTGTATCGGCCGATCGGCTGACCGGCACCCTCGACAGCGGGGGCGAGACGGTCGATGTGATGACCGTAAAGCCGGAGCGGCCCTGGGACAGCCTCCCCTTTGATGAGGTCTTTGCCATGGCCGGCCGCCTGCGACAGGCCCTCGGCAGGCATCTGTCACCGGAGCTGACGGCAGTACCGGTTCTCGGCGGCATCCAAAGCCTGATTCTCAGCGATGAACCGCAGGTGATCGCAGATTACTATCTGCCGGAGATTGTCAGCTGGCAGAACGCGGAGCGCAGCCTTCTCTTTACCGCCGAAGGTCTGCCGGAAATCCCGCCCTTTGAGGCGGAGGCGGAAGCCGCAGCAGTGCCGGAAGGAACCTCCTGCCCCATGAAAGCCTGGGAGAACTGTCCCGGCAGGGAAGAGTATACCCGCCGCATGGGCCCGGTGCTCGAAGCTCTGCGGAGCGGCGCCATGCAGAAGGTCGTGGTGGCCCGACGGGTCGGGATTGTGCCGGATCCGTCCTTTGACAGTCTCGATTATGCCGCCTTCCTGTATGACCGCTATTTCCAGGAATACTTTTACATGTTCCGCCAGGGCGGCAGCGATACGTATCTGGGCATTTCCCCGGAGATCATCATGAAAATGCGCGGCCGCCGGGCTGTGACCAAGCCGCTGGCCGGTACGCGGAAGAAGACGGATGACGAGGCCCTCAACCGGGCTGTCCGGGAGGAACTGACGGCGACGGATAAGGATATCACGGAGCACGAATACGCGCTCTACTTCATGGCCGACGGCCTGAAGAAGGCCGGCATCGGCGATGTCCGTATTGATCGCAGCAAGACGGTCCTTGAGACGCCCTATGCCTTCCATATCAAGAGTGAGATCTCTATGGATCTCAACAGCGAGGCGGACTGCTTTGACGTGATCGGCGCCATCTATCCGCCGGCGACGATCTGGGGCATCCCGGTGGCGGAGACGGAGCATCTGCTGGCGAAGACAGAGCCCTTTGCCCGGGGATATTTTACCGGAGTCTTCGGCTACTGGAACTTCGAGGATGAGGCCGATACGGCTCTGGTTATCAGGACGGCCCGTCTCGGCGAGGACGGCGTGAGTCTGTACGCGGGCGGCGGCATCGTCAGGGATTCTGATATTGAAGCGGAATACGATGAGACCGTTAACAAGATGCGTCCTCTTTTCGGTTATTTTACAGGTATTTGAGTCTTTTGAGGAAAAGGCTGAATATAGAAGTTAAGATAAGGAGAATGGAAAATGAAAGTGAAGAAGTTGACAGCAATGCTTCTTGCTGCGGCGATGGCCGTGTCCATGCTGGCCGGCTGCGGCAGCCAGAACAACACCGCCCAGTCCGGCAGCTCAGGCGAAGCCCAGACTGAGGAAAGCTCAGGCAGCGGCAAGGATACGGTCGTTATCGTCACCAGCGGCGATCCGGGCCGTCTGCGCAGCGACACGCTGAACAGCCTGAAGGAGATCCCGTTCAACCGCATGGCCTACGACTATCTGTTCACACGCAACAGAAGCGGTGAATACGAGGCCTGCATCTGCAAGGAATACAAGCTGGATGACGACAACCTCGGCGTGACGATGAATCTGCGCGACGATGTCAAATTCCATGACGGCAACGTCATGACAGCCGATGACGTTCTGGCCTCTCTGGAATACGGCATGAAGGACACCGCCTCCGGCAGCCAGCTCGATTTCATCGATTTTGACAACAGCAAGGTTGTTGACGACAACACCCTGTATCTGAAGTTTAACCGCATCAACGGTGTGTGGCAGAGTGCCTTCCTGGCCATCGGCATCATCGAGCGCTCCGCCTACGAAGCAGCGGCTTCACCGGATGAATTCTACCTTGATCCGATGACGACCTCCGCTTATGTGCTGAAGGAATGGGTTTCCGGCGACCATCTGACCTTCGAAGCCTTCCCGGATCACTGGATGGGCGCTCCGAAGATCAAGAACGTTATCGTCCGTGTTATCTCCGAGAGCTCTGTTGCTCTGATGGAACTTCAGAGAGGCGGCGCGGATGTTCTGTTCAACCTGTCTCAGGAGAATTATGAAGCTGCCGGCGCCATGGAAGGCGTCACCTGCTATGACGGCCAGCCGCCGATCGTTAACGTCTTCCTGGGCTGCAATCTTGAAAATGAAGCCCTCAGCAATATCAATGTCCGTAAGGCCATCGCCTGCGCCATCGACTGGGAATCCATCTGCGCCGGTGCCTTCGACAACGCTGCTGTGCCGTGCGTCAGCCCGCTGGGCAAGAATGCGCTCGGCTTCGACAGCAAGTGGGAGACAGAGTACCCGTACACTTATGATCCGGAAAAGGCAAAAGAATACCTGGCCGAAGCCGGCTATGCCGACGGTCTGGCCCTGAGAATCCTGGTCGACGAGACACCGAGCCGCCAGCTGATGGCGGAACAGCTGTCCAATATGCTGGGCGCTGTCGGCATCACCATCACCATCGACAAGTATGATTCCGCCACCACGGATGATATCGTTGCCAACACCAGCGATTACGATCTGTACATCCGCGGCGCCTACAACAACAGCGGCGACATCGTTACCTTCCTGCGCACCAGCATGGGCTTTACCGCTATCAACGTGGAAGCCGATACCGAAAACGGCCCGATCTACACTGATTATCTTGACAGGATCTCTGCCGAGATGGATCAGGAAGCCCGTGTCGAACTCTACAAAGAGCTTCAGGAAGTCTTTATCAACGATATGATGTACTGGATGCCGGGCGTTCAGATGACAATCTACGCCGCCTACAACAGCGATATCTCCGGTATCGAAATGCCGGGCGAATACTGGATCTGGAATAACGCCGAGATCAAGTAATCGAAAAAATGACCTGACGAAAAGCGGCTGCAGCTTCATGGGAAGCTGCAGCCCTTTCGCACGATTAAGAAGGGGAATGAGGAATGTTACGTTATATCGTCAAACGAATTCTGACTTTGATCCCGGTGCTTCTGTGCGTCGCGTTTCTGATCTTCACCATGATGTTTTTCTCCCGGGGCGATCCTGCCACGATGATGCTGGGGGATCAGGCCACGGAGGAGCAGCTGGCCGAGTGGCGCGAAGAGCGCGGCCTCGACAAGCCCTTCCTGCAGCAATTCGGAAGTTATATCTGGGGTATCATCTCACGCGGTGATTTCGGCAAGTCCTACAAGACCGGTGAAAATGTCACTACCTCGCTTCTGGAACGTTTTCCGACGACCTTCGTTCTGGCGGTGGCAACCTGCGTGATTTCCATCGTGGCCGGCCTGTTTCTTGGCATCCTGGCGGCGAATCATCAGAGTACCTGGATCGATAATCTCCTGAGGATTCTCGGTATGGCGGGCGTCTCGATCCCGATTTTCTGGCTCGGCCTTCTCCTTATCCTGGAATTCGCAGTCAATAAGCAGTGGTTCCCGGTTTCGGGCTGGTACGGTCCGGCTTATGTGGTGCTGCCCGCCGTGACGATGGGCCTGACCTTCACGGCCAGCATTATGAGAACCACCCGTTCGAGTATGCTGGACTGTATCCGGCAGGACTATGTCACCACAGCCAGAGCCAAGGGTCAGAAGGAGAGCGTGATCACTTATCATCATGTGCTCCGCAATGCCCTGATTCCGATTATCACGGCTGCCGGCAATGTCTTCGGCATATCCCTCTGTGGTGCCGTTATCACGGAGCAGGTCTTCTCGATCCCTGGTCTGGGCAGTCTGATGATCATGGCCATCAACAACCGCGATTATCCGCTGGTCCGGGGCAGCGTTCTTCTGCTGGCGGCCAGCTTTGGTGTCGTCAATCTGCTGGTGGATATTCTCTATGCCTGCGTTGACCCGCGCATCAAAGCCCAGTTTGTCAATTCGGCCCGCCGTCATAAGAAAAAGCGTGCCGCAGACAGGAACCAGGAGGGGGCAGCCGCATGAAAACGAACGATAAAAAAATGAAGAGCCGGAGTATGGCCGGTGAGGTCGCTGTCCGGTATTTCCGTAAGCCGACAGCGGTCATCGGTGCGGTGATCCTGGTGGTCGTGGTGGTGATGTGTCTTCTGGCACCTGTCATCGCCCCCTACGGTCTCGATGACCAGAATACACTGCTGAAGTTCACCGAACCCTGCCGCGAGTATCTGTGCGGTACCGATAACCTGGGCCGCGACATTTTCAGCCGCCTGCTCTACGGCGGCCGTATCTCTCTGATGGTCGGCTTTGTCTCTGCTTTTACCGCTGCCTTTGTGGGCGTGATTCTCGGCTCGATAGCCGCCTTCTACGGCGGCCGTGTCGATAATTTCATCATGCGTTTCCTGGATATTTTCATTGCGCTGCCGCAGATGCTGCTGGCGATCGTGATTTCCACGATGATCGGCCCCGGCATCAAGGGCGCCATTATCGCGGTGACCATCGCGACGATCCCGCGGTATGCCCAGGCGGTCAGAGCACCGATCCTGGCTATCCGCAATCAGGAATTCGTCGAGGCTGCCTTTGCCATCGACGCGAGGGATTCCCGCATTATCCTGCGGCATATCCTGCCCAATGTTTTAAGCCCCATCATTGTGCAGGTGACCATGGGCGTCGGCAACGCCATTACGATGGCGGCCTCCTTAAGCTTCCTGGGGCTGGGTGTTCAGCCGCCCTATCCGGAATGGGGCCAGATGATCTCCGCGGCGCGTGTGTATATCCTGAATCACAGCTACATGGTCACGTTCCCGGGTCTGGCGATCGCCATGGTGGTTCTGGCGCTCAACCTGATGGGCGACGGCCTGCGTGATGCGCTGGATCCGCGCTGGAAGGACTAAGTGAGGTGTCAATATGGGCAATCCGATATTAGAAGTTAAAGACCTGAGCATCACCTATGTGACGAAGGATTTCGGCACCTGTTATGCCATTAATGATGTGTCCTTTTCGCTGGAAAAGGGCCATACCCTCGGTCTGGTCGGTGAGACCGGTGCCGGCAAGACGACGATCGCCAAGGGTATTCTGAGGCTGCTGCCGGTTCCCCAGGGCCATGTGACGGGCGGGACGGTGTTCTTCGAGGGGGAAGATCTGTACAAGAAGAGCCGTCGGGCGATGCAGCAGATCCGCGGACGCAAGATTTCAATGATCTTCCAGGATCCGATGACATCCCTCAATCCGATTGATACTGTCGGTGAGCAGATCGCCGAGGTGATTCGTCTGCATAATAAGATCAGCCGCAAGGAGGCCTATACCCGGGCCCTCCAGAGTCTGGAGATGGTCGGTATCCCGGCCGAACGGGCCGGGGAGTATCCCCACCAGTTCTCGGGCGGCATGAAACAGCGTGTTGTCATCGCGATTGCGCTGGCCTGCCAGCCGGATCTTCTGATCGCTGACGAGCCGACGACGGCTCTCGATGTGACGATCCAGGCCCAGGTGCTGGATATGATGAACGATCTGAAGCAGAAGCTGGGCACGTCGATGATCCTGATTTCCCACGATCTGGGTGTTATTGCCGAAATGTGCGACGAGGTGGCGGTTATTTATGCCGGTGAGGTCGTCGAGATGGGAACGGCGGCCGATGTCTTCCGCCATATGTCTCATCCTTACACGATCGGCATGTTCGAATCCCTGCCGGATCTGAATTCCACCAGCCGGCGGCTGAAGCTGATTCCCGGCATGATGCCCGATCCGACGGAGCTGCCGGAGGGCTGCAAGTTCGCCTCCCGCTGCGCTTATGCCACCGAGGCGTGCACGAAGGCGGCGGTGCCCCTGCGTGAACTGACACCGGGACATTTCTGCCGGTGCCTGAATCCGCAGAAGAAGGAGGAGCGGGGATGAGTACGATTCTTGAAGTCAAAGATCTGAAGAAATATTTTAAAGTCGGCGGCGGCATGCTTCATGCTGTTGACGGCGTGAGCTTTACTATCGAGGAAGGCAGGACTCTGGGCGTGGTCGGTGAATCCGGCTGCGGGAAGTCCACTCTGGGCCGTGTGCTTCTGCACCTTCTCGACAATACCGGCGGGCAGATCCTCTATAAGGGCGAGGATATCACCCAGGTGTCCCGGGAACAGCTGTCGGCTCTGCGCCGGGAGATGCAGATCATTTTTCAGGATCCCTTTGCTTCTCTTAACCCGCGTATGACGGTCTATCAGACTATTGCCGAGCCGATGCAGATCGCCGGTGGCTGCAGCCAGCAGCAGATCCGTGACCGTGTCCGGGAGATGATGGACATCGTCGGTCTGGCCGACCGTTTTGTCAACAGCTATCCCCATGAGCTGGACGGCGGCCGCCGGCAGCGAATCGGCATCGCCCGGGCGCTGGTGCTCAATCCGAAATTTGTCGTCTGCGATGAACCGGTGTCGGCTCTGGATGTGTCAATCCAGGCTCAGGTCCTGAATCTGATGCTGGATATTCAGGAGCAGATGGGCCTGACTTACATTTTCATCACCCACGATCTGTCTGTCGTGAAATACATCAGTGATGATGTTATGGTTATGTACCTGGGGCAGATGGTGGAAAAGGCCCCGGCGGAGGATCTGTTCCGCCACCGCTATCATCCGTATACCCAGGCGCTGATCAGTGCCGTTCCGATCCCGGATATTGATCACAAGCGTGAACGCATTCGCCTGAAGGGCGAGCTGACGTCGCCGATCGACCCGCAGCCCGGCTGCCGTTTTGCGGCGCGCTGCAATTATGCCTGTCCGGCCTGCTTCGAGACGAATCCGGAGCCGGAAGAGGTGGCTCCGGGGCATTTTGTCCGGTGCTGCCGGGTGCATGAACTGAACGGTATCTGAGGTGAAGCATGATGATGACCAAGTCTGATATGGCACAGTATGCGGATCGATACCCGCTGGTACCGGTGTGGCGGACGCTGCCGACGGCGATGACGTCGCCGGTTGATATTCTGAGGCGTCTGGACCGTCCGGAAAAGCCTGACCGCCGTTTCTTTGTTCTGGAGTCCTCCGATAATAATGAGGACGGCGAAGCGGTTCTGGATCGCTATGCCTATGTGGCCTTTGAACCACGTCTGACCATCGCCGGACTCGATGACAGGCTGACACTGACAGTGGGAGGCCGGTCGATGACGACGGTGTGCCGGGATCCGATCGGTGCGCTGAGGAATGTGCTCAGCGAGAACCGGGCGCCCCGCCTTGAGGGGCTGCCGCCCTTTTTCGGCGGCTTTGCCGGGTATTTTTCTTATGAGTACATCCATCTGAGTGAGCCGACCTGCCGTTTTGCCGCGGAAAACAGGGACAAAACGAAAGATTTTGAACTGATGCTGTTTGACCGGCTCTATGTTCTGGACCGGCAGGAAAAGACGGTGATGCTCATCTGCCAGGCTCCGACGGCGGATCCCGACAGGAGTCTTCGGGAGGCGGAGGCTTGTCTGGATGCGATGGAGCGGGAACTGGCCGGCGAGGCGTCACCCGGTGAACCGCTGCATCTGCTGGGCGATTTCGAAGAGATCTACACGAAAGCCTTCTATACCGGTATGATCGAGAAGGCCAAGGCGGCGATCCGGGCCGGGGATGTGGCACAGATCGTGCTGACGAACGGAAGGCGTGTGAAGGCGGAAGGGCATCTGACAGGGACCTTTGAGGCCCTGAGACAGAATGATCTGACCCGCTATATGTGTTATTTCCGTACGGAGGACGTGGAAGCGGCTATGGCGTCACCGGAGCCGATCCTGAAACTCAGGGACGGTACCGTGATGACAGAGCGGCTGGCCGGCAGTTATCCCCGCGGTAAAACTCCCGAGGAGGACCGGGCCTTCGCCGAGGCTCTTCGCCGTGACGCCAAGGCGGTGGATGAGCACAATATGCTGGTGGATGACTCCCGCAATGAGTTCGGCTATGTCAGCCGCATCGGCACAGTGCGGGTCGAGAATTATCTCAATGTGGTCCGCTGTGCCCGCGTTATGCATCTGGGCTCCACCATTAAGGGGGATCTCAAGCCGGAGATGGGGGCTCTTGATGTCATTAACGCCATCATGCCCTCGGGTGCCGTGTCCGGGGCGCCGAAGATCCGGGCCTGTGAGGTGATCAATGAGATCGAGCAGGAGCGGCGCGGCATCTACGGCTCGGCCGTCGGCTATATCGGCTTTGACGGCGATGCCGACTTTTTCGTTTTTATCCATTCCGCTTTCCTCAAGGACGGTATCCTGACCGTCCGGGCCGGCGGCGGTATTGTGATCGACAGCGATGCCGACGAGGAATACCGTGAGGCCATGGTCAAGACGGAGGCGATGCTGAATACCGTCTGCCAGGCCGCAAAGGAGGCGTGACATGATCCTGATTATTGATAATTATGACGGCTGTGCCAACAATATCTATCAGCTGGCGGGCCGTTTTGATCCGGATATCCGGATCCTGCGCCATGATGCCGTGACAGCCGATGGGGCCGCGGCGATGGCGCCCGACCACATTATTCTGTCGGGCGGCAGCGGCGATCCCCGCCGGGCCGGCCAGGCCAATGCCATCGTCCGGGCCTGTGCAGGTAAGATCCCGATTCTCGGTATCTGTCAGGGTATGCGCATCATCGGCGCCGAATACGGCATTATGCCGGTAAAAATGGCGGAGATCAGGCAGGGCAAGGCAGAAATGGTGCATGTGACGGAACCGGGCCTTCTTTTTCAGGGCGTGCCGGACGATTTCCGGGCCGCCTTCTATCAGTCGGAGACAATCACGGCGGAGGCGGCAAAGGCCGTCTTTCGCGTGACGGCGGTCGTCGGCAGTGAAGCGGCGGCTATCGAACATCCGTCTCTGCCTCTCTTCGGCGTCATGTTTCATCCGGAATCCTTCCTGTCGTCCTGCGGCGATCGAATCATGGAAAATTTCCTGAAGACGACGGTCTGACAGAGCAGCAGGACAGGACGCAGAGAGACGCCGCCAAATAAGACAATGATAAAAAAGGGATACGCCCCGGGGCCATGAAGGCTTCGGAGTGTATCCCTTTTTCATGAATGATATGTTGGAATCAGGCAATGATGGATGATCAGCGTTTGACGCGGGCGCCGGCACCGCCCATGATGGCTTCAACTTCTTCTTTGGAAGCCATGGAGGTGTCACCCGGAGTGGTCATGGCCAGGGCGCCGTGAGCGGCACCGTAGTTGACGGCCTTCTCGGCATCAGCGAAGGTCATAAGGCCGTAGACCAGGCCGGAGGCGAAGGAGTCGCCGCCGCCGACGCGGTCCATGATCTCCAGACCGTTGTATTCCTTGGACATATAGATCTCGCCGTCGGCGTAGCAGATGGCCTTCCAGTCATTGACGGTGGCTGTCTTGACGGTACGGAGCGTGGTGGCCACGGCCTTGAAGTTCGGATAGACCTTGGCAGCCTCGCCGATCATCTTCTTGTAGCCGTCGATGTTCAGTTTCTTGAGGCCTTCGTCGTTGCCTTCGATCTGGAAACCGAGGCAGGCGGTGAAGTCTTCCTCGTTGCCGATCATGACGTCGACGTATTTGGCGACTTCCTTGTTGACTTCCTGAGCCTTGGCCAGACCGCCGATGGCACTCCACATGGAGGGACGGTAGTTCAGGTCATAGGAAACGATGGTGCCGTATTTTTTGGCAGCCTTGCAGGCGGCGATAACGGTTTCGCAGGCCTGTTCGGACAGGGCGGCGTAGATGCCGCCTGTGTGCAGCCAGCGGACACCCAGCTCGCCGAAGATGTAATCAAAGTCGAAATCCTCCGGTGTGGCCTGAGAAATGGCGGTGTTGGCTCTGTCGGAGCACCCGACGGCGCCGCGGATACCGAAGCCTCTTTCGGTGAAATTCAGACCATTGCGGCAGATACGGCCGATGCCGTCTGTTTTTTTCCAGCTGATCAGAGAGGTGTCGACACCGCCCTGCTCGATAAGATCCTTCATCAGCTTGCCGACTTCGTTATCGGCAAAGGCTGTGATAACGGCTGTGTTCATGCCGAAGCATTTGTGCAGACCACGGATAACATTGTATTCACCGCCGCCTTCCCAGGCGCGGAAAGAACGGGCTGTGCGGATCCTGCCTTCGCCCGGATCAAGTCGAAGCATAATCTCGCCAAGCGATACGGCATCAAAGCGGCATTCCTCTGCCGGTCTAAGCTTTAAATCCATAATGACCTCCTCGACAATATCAGCGGCACCCGGAAAAGCGTGCGGGGGTTGGCTTTTCCGGACCGCATCATCTAATGTGTAAGTTCCGCAATATGAAACTATATTTCACAATGCGGTAATTTTATTGTAACCGTTTTCATTTGAAAGTCAAGGCCATTTCCCTGAAAAAAGTGCCCGATTCCATGGGCCTTTCGGAGGGCAGGTTGCCTAAAAATCCCTTCCGTGATAGAATGAGTTCCGTATTATGGAATGAAGGAGACATTTATGTCAACCGATAAAGAAAAAGGCAACCCGATCCAGGTGGCAGACCGCCTCTTCGGGACTCTGGAATATCTGGCAGAGCACGGACGCTGCGGTCTGATGCAGCTGTCCCAGGCCATGGGGCTCAACAAAAGCACCATGCACCGCATCCTCTGTTCTCTCCAGTATCTGGGCTATGTACAGCAGAACGAGCCGGACAATACCTATGAGCTGACGTTTCGCATCGTCGGCCTGGCCAACAGAAAAATGGCCGGGGCCGATATTATCACGGCCATCCGTCCCTACCTGCGCCGCCTGATGGAGATCTCCGGTGAGACGGTGCATTTTGTGAAGCGGGAGGGCGGCGAGGCGGTCTATGTGGATAAGGTGGAATCCATCAGCCAGTCGGTCCAGCTGATCTCGCGGATCGGCAACCGCATCCCCCTTTACCGTTCCGGTGTCGGCAAGGCGATGGCCGCGACGCTGCCCGAGTCCGAGGTGCGGGCGATCTGGCAGGAAAGCCGTATTGAAAAGATGACGCCCTGTACCATCACCGACTATGACCGGTACCTGGAGGCACTGAAGCTGGTCCGGGAGAAGGGCTACGCCCTGGATAATGAGGAAAATGAGACCGGCGTCCGCTGTATCGCCGCCTCGTTGATGCTGAACGGGCAGGCGGCCGACTATGCTTTCAGTATCTCGGCGCCGGCAGGCCGGATGGATGATGCCCGGATCCGTGAACTGGCCGTCCACGTGCTGGCCATCAAGGCGGAGATCGAGCAGGATATCGGAGGTATGATACGCGTATGATACGACTGGTCTGCAGTGATCTGGACGGCACGCTGCTGCCGACGACGGACGCCGATGTGGCCCCGGAGGATCTGGCTCTGATCGGGCGGATGCGGGAGGCGGGGATCCGCTTTATGCCGGTAAGCGGCCGTCAGTATCGCCTGATGCGGGAGCTTTTTCGCGATGAGGCGGGAAGGCTGGATTACATCGCCGAGAACGGCTGCCTGGTGATTCATGACGGGGAGATCGTCCGCCGGGAAACGATGCCGCGGGAATCGGCCCTTCGCCTTATCGCGGAGGCGTCGGCCAGGCCCGAATATGGTATACTGGTGTCAGGTGTGGAGCATGCCTATATCAAAGCATCAACCCCGGCATTTGCGGCGATGTGCCGTGATTTCTGCCGGGTGCGCTTCTCCCTTTGGGATGACCTGACGACGATACCGGAGCCTTATTTTAAGATATCGCTCTGGGTCGACGATATCCCGCACATCACAGAGAGGCTCAGCGCCTGGCGGGAGCTGTTTGCCGGCGAGCTGACGGTGGTCTACGGCGGCAACGGCTGGATCGATTTTTCAGCGCTGGGAACGACCAAGGGCAAGGCCCTCACCTGGTATATGGAGACCTACGGGTATCAGCCCTCGGAGGTCGCGATGTTCGGCGATAATGATAATGATGAGACAGCCCTGGCGGCGGTGACCTACAGCTATGCGATGGCACAGGCGCCGGAGACTCTGAAAAGCCGGTGTTTCGGGACGACCGACAGCGTCGGCAGGACCCTTAAGACTTTGCTGGCCGACCGTCTCGGATGACGGCCGGCGATGAAGGGAGGCAGGACTTATGCGCTATGATATGGCAATCATCGGCACCGGCCCAGCCGGTATTTCGGCAGCTTTGACAGCGGCGGTTCGCCGCCTGAATTTTCTTCTGATAGGCAGCGGGAAGCTGAGCGAGAAGATCTCCCGGGCCGAACGTATCGAGAATTATCCCGGCCTGCCCTCTGTGTCCGGTGAGGCCATGGCGGCGGTATTCCGGCAGCAGCTGGCGGATGCCGGTGTCGCTGTGACGGAGGGGCGTGTGAATGCCGTTTACCCCATGGGCGACTATTTTGCCCTGCAGGCAGGGGAGGCGGTCATCGAGGCTGACACAGTGGTGCTGGCGACGGGGATCGTTACGGACCGTCCGCTGCCGGGGGAGGACGCTTTCCTCGGACGGGGTGTCAGCATCTGTGCCACCTGTGACGGCGCTCTGTACCGCGGACGCCGGATCGCGGTGGTCGGCGCGGGGAAAGAAGCGGCCGCGGAGGCCGACTATCTGGCCGGCATCGCCGGTGAGGTTCTGTATTTCCCGGTGAGCGGTCCTGAACCCGACAGGAGGGATAATCTGACGATCATCCGTGAGAAGCCGGAGACCATCGAAGGCAGGCTGAAGGCCGATACCCTCGTCACCGACAGACAGCGCTATGATGTCGACGGAATCTTTGTTCTGAGGGACGCGGTGCGGCCGGAGAGGCTGGTGCCCGGTCTGGTCACGGACGGACCTCATGTGAAGACAGACCTGACGATGGGCACGTCAGTGCCGGGCCTTTTTGCCTGCGGTGATATCACCGGGAGGCCCTATCAGTATATTAAGGCGGCGGGCCAGGGCAATACGGCGGCGCTGTCGGCCGTCGCCTATCTGGCGGCACGGAAGCACAGACAGTAATAAGGAAAACGGGTAAGCTTATGATATGTACAAAATGCGGCCATGACGTGCCGGACGAAAAGCTGTTCTGTCCCCACTGCGGCACTCCCGTCATCCGGGAGGTCGAGACTTATCAGACCGTCAAGGATCTGGAGGCGCAGCAGAAGGAAAAAAAGGACAGAAAGCAGAAGGAATCGGAAGAACGGGAGCGCCGGGCCCGGGAGCGGGCCGAACGCCGGAGAGCCGAAGAGGAAGCTGCCGAGGCGGCTGCGGCTGAGGAGAAACGCCGGGCCGGCGAACGCCGACGGTGCGTCGTGTCGATCCTGGTAATCGCGGTGACGGTGGTGCTGGCCTTCCTCCTTATCTATCTGATGTTCCGGGTGATCCCAAACCGTATGAAGAAGCTGGAGGCCGACACGGAGAGCCGCCTTGAAGCGGCGGCGGAGGCCTATGCCGAGGCAGCGCGGGCCTCACCGGTACCGGTCCAGAATATCGATAAGCTGGATGTGGACGAAAGTGAGACGGCGTCGGAGGCGGGAGGCGAAGAGAGCACCGCCGTCGAAGAGTCGGCAGCGGAGAGCGTACCTCAGGCGGTGGTGATCACGCCGCCGGCTTTGAAGCCGCCTTACGCGACGGATACGGCTCCGGCCGATCTGACGGCCGGCGGGGTGATACCGGTGACCTCGGCCCTGGCGACAACCTATCTTGTTCAGGACAATCCGTTCTACAACAACGAGGCCCACATGGCCGCCGACGGCAGCGAAACCACCTCCTGGCAGGAGGGGGATGCGGGCGACGGCACCGGCCAGCAGCTGCAGCTGAGGTTCGGCAATTACTACTATGTCAAATACATTGAGCTGAAGCTGGGCAACTGGCGGAACAGCGACAGCTACCGCGAGAACAACCGGCCTTCCTCGCTGACGCTGTCTTTCGGCGGAGAGAGCTATACCTTCTCCTTCAGCGATCAGATGACGGCTCATTATATCTGCTTTGAGGACTACGTCAACGCTTCGGCCCTGACGCTGACGATCAACAGTGTTTATGCCGGTACCAGCAGTGACTGCTGCATCTCGGAAGTGACGCTCTACGCCGGTCTGTAGACAGAGCCGGCCGTCGGGAGGAAAACCATGTCTGACATCAGAGAAGAGACGTATCGGCCGGCCTTTGCCGGCACCTATATCGGCGAAGCGGCCCCGATGACCTGCCGGGAGGTTTGCCGGCTCCTGGGGGAAATTGTCCGCATTCCCAGCGTGACGGGACAGGAGGAGGCCCTGGGCCGTTACCTGACGGCGCTGGGCCGCCGGGAGGGGCTCACCGTCGAGGTGATGCCCTGCCGCGAAGAGGGACGCTTCAATGTGATCTGGTCACTGGGCTGCCGATCGTATCGTGAGGGAGATTACGGTCTTATGCTTCACGGGCATTACGATACGGTGCCGGTGATGGATATGGCGGATCCCTATGAGACCGCGGTCATCGACGGCCATCGGATGCGCGGCCGCGGCATCGTGGATCAGAAGGCAGGACTGGCGGCCTCACTGGCGGCCATGATTGCGCTGAAACGCGCCGGTGTCCGCCTGACAAAGCCCCTGATGACGGCCTGCGTCATCGATGAGGAGTCGGAGCACAGCGGCAGCTATACCCTGGCCGAAAGCGGCATTCGCGCCGATTATGCCATTTCCACCGAGCCGACGGGCGGCCGCTGCGCCTTTGGCTGCAAGGGCACCACACCGCTGTGCCTGGTGGTGAAGGGGCGGACGGCCCACGCCGGCATGCCCTGGAAGGGGATCAACGCCATCGAGAAGGCTCTGCCGCTTCTTGAGAGGCTGTTCAGAGCCCGGTTTGCCCGGGTGGATCTGGGGCCTTTGGGCATTTACGAAGGGACCCTGTGCGTCAGCAAGATGGCCGCGGGCACGGCCTACAATAACGTGCCGGGGGAAGCGGTCATCTGGATGGACCGGCGGACGGTGCCTGGGGAGACAACGGCCCTGGCTCTGCGTGAGATCGAAGCCATTATCGACGAGGCCCGCCGGGATGATCCGGCTTTGGAGGCCGCCGTCATGACGGCGCGTCCGGACTGGCACTGGGAGCCGATCATCCGGCGCGGTCTGGAGCCGACGCTGACGGACCTCGACACGCCCCTTTACACCTATCTTAACGAGGCGGCGGTGTCGCTGGGGCTTGCTCCGGTTGAGAAGGAATTCTGGACCGGCTACACCGATATGGATTTCCTGGTTAATGACATGGGAATTCCGACACTGGTCTTCGGCCCGGGGGACAACAGTCTGTGCCACACTGCCGAAGAGATCATAGAACTGGATGAGGTATGCCGCAGCGCGGAGATTTTCTGCCGGACGGCCATAGCCGCCTGCGGGCTGGCCGGTGATGAGGCCGGCCGGGCCGACAGCCAGGCGGCAGTACATGAACAGGACAGGAAAGGAAAAGAACAGCTGTGAAAAAACTGAATACAATCGGTATTATCGGCCTGGGTGCCCTGGGCGTGATGTACGCCTGGCATCTGACGGGCGCCCTGGGAAAAGAATCGGTCGTCGCCATCGCCGACAGGGCCCGTCTTGATCGCTATGAATCGGAGGGCCTCTTCTTTAACGGTGAAAAATGCGATTTTCATTATGTTGATATCGAACGGCCAGAGGACGGGCCCGCCGTGGATCTGCTGATGATCTGCTGCAAATACGGCCAGCTGAGGGAGGTTGCGGAGAGCGTCAGGGCCTGGGTGCGGCCGGAGACGGTCATCATCTCCGTGCTGAACGGTGTCGTCAGCGAGAAGGATCTGAGGGAGATCTACCCGGCAGATCAGGTCATCGACTGCGTGGCCCGCAAGATGTCCGCTGTCAAGGAAGGACCCCGTGTCACTGCCATCACGCCGGGAGAACTGGTGATCGGACCGGAGACGCCCTCCCAGCGGGAAAATGCCGCCGCGGCAGCGGATATCCTTAAGCGGGCGCATTTTCCTTATGTGCTGACGGAGGATATCGAGAAAGAGATGTGGGGCAAGCTCCTGTGCAATGTGGGCTGCAATCAGGCCGCCTTTGTCTATGAGACGACTTACAGCGGCATGCAGGCTGAGGGTGAGATCCGCCGGATGATGATCGGTGCCATGCGTGAGACTGCCGCGGTGGCGCAGGCCATGGGGATAGATCTGTCAGAGAAGGATGTCGTCTTCTGGACGGGCGTTATTGACGCCCTGGATCCCACGGGGGAGCCGTCCATGAGACAGGACGGCCGGGCTCACCGCCCGAGCGAGGTGGCGCTGTTTGCCGGCACTGTCAGCCGTCTCGGCCGTGACACGGGGGTGCCGACACCGATCAACGATGAATGGTACCGTATTATCAGAGAAAGAGAAGCACGCTATTGAACCTGTCGCATGAAAAAGAACTGACGGCCGCCGGCCACACAGTCCGGCTGGTACGCCTTATCGGCACAGAAACGGGCCTTGAC
Source organism: Lachnospiraceae bacterium (assembly GCA_029005135.1). Taxonomy (GTDB): domain Bacteria; phylum Bacillota; class Clostridia; order Lachnospirales; family Lachnospiraceae; genus Chordicoccus. Next base: position 58,838 of record JAQXFO010000022.1, on the reverse strand, counting down.
AAGGATCCGCTGGTGCTGTGTTATCTGATGCCCGGGGAATGGGAAGCCCTTCGGGAGGCCTGCCGGGCGCTTGACTGTCCCACCTTTTATCTGGCGGCGGTGGAGCCGCTGGACTGGCGCGCCGAACTGAGCCCCTGGCCCGACGGTGAGGATTTCCGCGGGCTCGGCGAGGGCTTCTATCAGCTTCTGATGAACGTTATGCTGCCCTCTGTCTTCCGGGAAATGGCCGCCGAGCCGCTGATTATCATCAATGCCGGCTACTCTCTTGCCGGGCTTTTTGCCCTCTGGAGCCTCTATCGGACGCCCCTTTTTGACGGGGTGATCTGTGCCTCCGGCTCCCTGTGGTATCCGGGCTTTGACGGGTATATGCGCAGTGAAACGGTGCCGCCGGATCTCTGCGCGGCGTATTTTTCCATCGGCGACCGCGAGTGCCGGACACGCCATCCGCGGATGTCCCGCAATGAGGCTGTCATGGCGGAGGCAGCGTCGATCATGAGGGCTGCGGAGGTGACGACGGTATTTGAAAAAAACAGAGGCGGGCATTTTGATGATCCGGCGGGCCGTCTGGCGAAGGGTATCCGCTGGATGCTGACGGAAGGCTTTTTATTCTGAGATGTGTTTTCCGAAAGGGGAGAGAGATGGAAAAATCAAAGGTCTATTTTACGGATTTCAGGACACAGCTGGGTGTTTCGATCACAGAAAAACTGAAACGGCTGATCCGGCGGGCCGGCATCGGCACGATACCGATGGAGGGCAAGTTCGTCGCCGTCAAGATGCATTTCGGTGAGCTGGGCAATCTGGCCTATCTGAGGCCGAATTATGCCCGGGCGGTGGTGGATGTCATCAAGGATCAGGGCGGCCGGCCTTTTCTGACCGACTGCAATACCCTGTATCCGGGCAGCCGCAAAAATGCGCTGGAGCATCTGGACTGCGCCAATATCAACGGCTTCAATACGGTGACCTGCGGCTGTCAGATCCTCATCGGTGACGGCCTGCGCGGTACCGATGACGTGGTCGTGCCCGTGGAGGGCGGCGTCTACTGTCAGGAGGCCTACATCGGCCGGGCTGTCATGGACGCGGATATTCTGGTTTCACTGACGCATTTCAAGGGTCATGAGGAGGCTGGCTTCGGCGGCGCTATTAAGAATATCGGCATGGGCTGCGGCAGCCGCGCGGGCAAGATGCACCAGCACAGTGACGGCAAGCCCGTCGTGGATCCGGATCTGTGCCGTCTCTGCCGCCGTTGTGCCGGTGAATGCGGCTCCGACGCCATCCGCTATGAGAACGGCAAGGCGGTGATCGATCAGGCTGCCTGCAAGGGCTGCGGCCGCTGTATCGGTGCCTGCGCCTTCGACGCTATCAGCTGCCCCGATTTCAATGCCGCCGACAGGCTGGGCTGCAAGATGGCCGAATACACCAAAGCGGTCTGCGGCGGCCGTCCGTGCTTCCACATCTCACTGATCACGGATGTCTCGCCCAACTGCGACTGTCATGCGGAAAATGACGCACCGATCCTGCCGGATCTGGGCATTCTGGCCTCTTTTGACCCGGTGGCCCTGGATCAGGCCTGCGTCGATCTGTGTCAGAAGGCGGAGCCGATCCGCAACAGTCAGCTGGGTGACAATCTGGCCAGGCCGGACTGGCATCATCACCATGATCATTTCAAGGACAGCAACCCGCATGTCAGCTGGAAGGAGACGCTGGCCCACGGCGAAAGGATCGGTCTGGGCACCCGCAGCTATGAGCTGATCGTCATGACATAACCGCGGATTATGACCGGGGTCATAAGAGCGGATCAGCAGAGAAAAAAAGAGAGTGCGAAAGCGGTTTACGCTTTCGCACTCGTTTTGTCTTGTCAGATCACGTTGTCGGGCATATTCGGGTCGAGGGAGTTGTTGACGTTCAGGACACTCATGTAGGCCGGACGGATGATCTTGCCGCTGCCGACCAGTTCCTCAAGGCGGTGGGCCGACCAGCCGACGATACGGGCAATGGCAAAGAGCGGGGTGTACAGCTCTTCCGGGATGCCCAGCATCTTGTAGACAAAGCCGCTGTAGAAGTCGACGTTGGGGTTGACGCCCTTGTAGATGTGGCGTTTCTCGGCGATGAGCCGCGGCGCCAGCTTTTCGACATTCTGATACATGGCCAGCTCCTTCTGCAGATGCTTTTCCTCGGCCAGCTGCAGGACAAATTTTTTCAGGATGCGTTCACGGGGATCGGAGATCGTGTAGACCGCATGTCCCATACCGTAAATCAGGCCGCGGCGGTCGAAGGTCTCGCCGTCGAGGATCTTGCCCAGATAATCGGCGATGGCTTCCTCGTCATAGGGATCATTGACGTGAGCGCGGATGTCCTTGAACATCTCCATAACCTTGATGTTGGCACCGCCGTGCTTGGGTCCCTTGAGGGAGGACATGGCCGCCGCGATGGCGGAGTAGGTATCGGAACCGGAGGAGGTGACGACGCGGGTCGTGAAGGTTGAGTTATTACCGCCGCCATGCTCCATGTGCAGCATCAGGCAGGCGTCAAGAACCTTGGCCTCGGTCGGGGTGAAGGTCTTGTTGGGACGCAGCATCCTCAGGATATTCTCCGCCGTCGAATACGTCTTGGAGGGACGGTGAATGTACATGCTGCCGTAATTTTCGTAATGATTGAAGGCGTGGTAGGCATAGACCGCCAGCATCGGGAAGACCGCGATCAGGTTGAGACTCTGGGTGATGCTGTTGGAGATATCGGTGCGGGCTGCATTTTTGTCATAGGAGGACAGGGTCAGGATGCTCCGCATCATCGAATTCATGATATCCTGGGTCGGCGCCTTCATGATGACGTCCCGGGTGAAGTTCTGGGGCAGGTCCCGGGCCTTCGCCAGAATATTGATGAATTCCGCCGACTGCTCTTCCGTCGGCAGCTCGCCGAAGAGCAGGAGATAAGCCGTGTTCTCGAAGCCGAAGCCGTCATCGATGTAGCGGTCGATCAGATCGGCAATGTTGTAATGACGGTAATACAGTGCACCGTCTGTCGGAATACGTTGTCCGTTTTCGATTTTGTAGGCATCGATACGGGAGACGGAGGTCAGGCCTGTCAGAACGCCCTTGCCCTTCTCATCACGCAGACCGCGGTAAACACCCAGATCGGTGAAGAGCTTGTTGTCAATGGTATCGTTCTGAACCGTTATCGCCGTTTTGTCCAGAGCATACTGATACATTTTTTTGTAATGATCCATCATAACCTCCTTTCGTCATGAATGGCTGCTGATTAGAAACACCGCGGCGCGGGGCACCGGTCGGTGAAAAGTGCTTTTGCAGGGAAAATACCAAAAAAATTGGCCCGTTTTGAGTTGCATTTGACCATAAGTTTACCATAACGGAGTATAAAAAGATAGCAGAATAAAAATGTTTTGCAGAGAGGGCAAAGAGTTTGGAAATATTGACAAAAATAAGCGGTTATGATAGCGTTAAATGAGCTTCAGACGGGAGATTTTTTATGAATTTCAGATCCCACGGCAACTTTTTTTTCAGCTTTTTCAGCTTTGCGTTTAACGGCAGGGCTAATTTGGTTGGCTGAAAAAAGGTGCAGAAGCTTCTATGAACTTCGTCCGGGACCCGCAGCCGACCGCTGCGGGCTTTATTTTTTGTGAAAAAGCAGGTGCGCCCAAGGCGCCCTGAAGGCAGAAGGAGACAGTCATGATCGTCATTCTAAAAAAGGATCCGGATCCGGATCAGCTGGAGGGACTGATCGCCTGGCTTGAGGATCAGCATATCACGGTCCGGCCGACGGTGGGAACCGGACAGACGATCCTGGGTCTGGTCGGGGATACGGCTTCGATCGACCAGGACATGATCGCGGCCCTCGACATCGTCGATGAGGTCAAGCGTGTGCAGGAGCCCTATAAAAATGTGAATCGCAAGTTTCATCCGGAGGACACGGTGATCGAGGTCGGCGGCGTGAGAATCGGCGGCGGACGTCCGGTGGTCATCGCCGGACCGGGGGCCGTGGAATCCCGGGAGCAGATCCTGACCATCGCTCTGGCGGCAGCGGAAAAAGGGGCGGATCTCCTCTACGGCGGCGCCTTCATGACGCGCACCTCCCCCTATGCCTTTGCCGGGCTCCGGGAGGAAGGGATCCGTTATCTTGTGGAAGCGGGGCATAAGGCCGGCCTGCCGGTGGTCTCGGAGATCTCTGACGACGCGCAGATGTCCTGCTTCGAGGAGGTGGATATCCTGCTGGTCAGTGCCGCCAATATGCAGAATTATCAGCTTCTGAGCCTTCTGGGCAGGCTGGACAGGCCGGTTATTCTGACCCGCGGCTTTTCCGCCTCTTACGAGGAATTTCTGATGGCGGCGGAATACATCATGGCAGGCGGCAACGACCGGGTGATCCTCTCCGAAAGCGGTATCCGCAGCTTTGAAAACTACACCCGGACGACGCTGGACATCACGGCGGTGCCGGTGCTGAAAAAGCTGTCCCATCTTCCGGTCATCGTCGATCCGAGCCGGGCTGTCAAGAAGGCGTATCTGGTGCCGCCGATGGCCGCCGCCGCGGTAAGCGCCGGTGCCGACGGCCTTTTCCTGGAGGTCCACCACGATCCGTCCCACGCCCGTTTCGACGGTTCCCAGTCCATCACTCCCGAGACCCTCGGGACCATCACCCGGTCAGTCAGCATGATCAAAGAGGCAGGTATTACGGTATGAGAGCAGAAGATTACGGAATTCTGAATCAGGATGTCATTTTTCCCCAGAGCGGGCGCATCGCCTGTCAGGGGATTGCCGGCGCCAATTCCCAGGTGGCGGCTCAGCGGATGTTCCCCTACGGGAAACAGCTGTTTTTCAAGAATTTTGAAGGCGTTGTGGAGGCGGTCAAGTCAGGGCTGGCGGATTTCGGCGTCCTGCCCATTGAGAATAATATCCACGGCTCCGTCCGGACGGTCTATTCTCTGCTGCAGAACGGTGACGTGACCATCGTCCGGGGAGAACGCATCCACATCCATAACGATCTGCTGGTCAAGCCGGGCGTACGTCTGGAGGATATCACCGAGATCTATTCCCATGAACAGGCCATCGGCCAGTGCAGCCATTTCCTGAAGAGTCTGGGGGATAAGGTCCGCATCACGCCGGTCCTCAACACCGCTATCGCTGCCCGCGAGGTCGCGGGGATGCCGGCGGGGGCCTGCGCCATCGCCAATGCCGTCTGTGCCGGGCTCTACGGCCTTGAGAATCTGGACATCGATATTCAGGATTCCGACAATAACTACACGCGGTTTGTCTGCATCGCCCGTCAGAAGGCGGTCTATCCCGGCTCCAACCGCATCTCCCTGATGCTGTCGCTGCCCCATCAGCCCGGCTCCCTTTACCATGTGCTGCAGGGTTTCGCCGAGCTCAATGTGGACGTCATCAAGCTGGAGAGCGTGCCGATCCCGGGACGCGACTTCGAATTCCTCTTTTACATCGATCTGACGGCGTCGGTGACGGATCCCGCTGTCCGGGAGGTTCTGGACGATATGGAAAAAACCTGCCCGCGCTATCTCTATCTGGGCAATTATCTGGAAAACTGACAGACGGGGAGGTCTGCCATGGGCTATGATTATCTGGTGGTCGGCGCCGGGCTTTACGGCGCCGTCTTTTCCCGGCGCGCCCGGGAAGCCGGACAGAAGGTCCTGGTCATCGACAAGCGGCCGCATATCGGCGGCAGCATTCGCACGGAGACCCTGGCCGGCATCACGGTCCACCGGTACGGCGCTCACATTTTCCACACGGATAACGCCGCGGTATGGCAGTTTGTCAGCCGCTTTGCCCGCCTGGTGCCCTATTGCCACGAGCCGAAGGCGAACTATCGGGGACGGCTCTATTCACTGCCCTTTACGATGCACACCTTCCGGGAAATGTGGGGCGATGTGACACCGGCGGAGGCGGCCGCCATCATCGCGTCGCAGCGCAATGAGAACGCGGCGCGGGAGCCGGCCAATCTGGAAGAGCAGGCCGTCGCCCTGGTGGGCCGGGATATCTACGAGAAGCTCGTCCGCGGCTACACGGAAAAACAGTGGGGCAGACCCTGCCGGGAGCTGCCGGCCTTTCTCATCCGTCGTCTGCCGGTGCGGTTTAACGATGTCAGGGGCTATTTTGACGACCGTTTCCAGGGGATCCCCGCGGAGGGATACACAGCCATGACAGCGGCGATGCTGGAGGGCTGCGAGATTCGGACGTCGGAGGATTATCTGGCGGACCGGGGCTTTTACGGTCGTCTGGCGGAGCGAATTTTCTACACAGGTCCCCTTGATGCGTTCTATCGCTGCGATCTGGGGGCACTGGCCTACCGGACACTGCGTTTCGAGCATAAGGTGCTCGACGTGACGGATCATCAGGGCTGCGCCGTGGTGAATTATACCGGCACCGAGGTGCCCTGGACCCGGATCATCGAGCACCGGCATTTTCTGCCGGAGGCATACACGGCTGTGCCGCGGACCGTGGTGACATACGAATACAGTGAGGGGATGACACCGGGGGCCGAGCCCTGCTATCCGGTGAACGATCCTGTCAATGAGGCCCTGGCGGAGGCCTACCGCCGGCGGGCCGGGAACGAGAAGCGTGTTATCATGGGCGGCCGCCTGGGCACCTATCGCTACCTCGATATGGATGATGCCGCGGCGCTGTCGCTTGGGATTGCGGACCGTCTTTTCCGGTGAAGGACGGACACGGCTTTTGACTTGACAGAGGCGCGGCAGGGCGTGACAATGAACTATACGGCAAGACCGCCGCACATGGGGCGGGGCTTTAAGGAAGGGAGTTTTATCATGGTTATATCAGAAAGCATGAAGGACCTGGTGGCGAACAGCTCGGCCATCAGAAAACTGTTTGAAGAGGGCATTGCCATGGCCAAAGTCATCGGCCGGGAAAATGTCTACGATTTTTCTCTCGGCAATCCGTCGGTGCCGGCGCCGGCCAGGGTCGCGGATACGATCCGCCGGATCCTTGACGAGCAGGATTCCCTCTATGTTCATGGCTATATGCAGAATGCCGGTTACGACGATGTCAGAACCTGCGTGGCCGACTATCTGAACCGCGCGTTCAATGCCGGCATGACCGCGGCGAATGTGATGATGGCAGCCGGTGCGGCCGGCGCTCTTAACTGCATCATGCGCGTGCTGGTCAATCCGGGCGACGAGATCATTGCTTTTGCCCCGTATTTCGGCGAATACCGCAACTACGCGGCCAATTTCGGCGGCCGCATCGCGGCGGTGCCGGTGAATCCGGACGGCAGCTTCCAGCTGAATCTGGAGGCCTTCCCGGAATATGTGAATGAGAAGACCAAAGCGGTCATCCTGAACTCCCCGAACAATCCGACGGGTGTTATCTACAGTGGCGAGACGCTTGACCGTTTCAATGAACTGCTGATCGAAGCCGAGAAAAAGGCCGGCCATCCGATCTATGTTATCTGCGATGAGCCGTATCGGGCGCTGGCCTATGACAACGAGACGGTGCCTTATATGCCCGATCATGTGAAGAATACGATTCTGTGCGAATCCTTCTCGAAGACGCTGTCTCTGCCGGGCGAGCGCATCGGCTATATCGCCGTGCCGTCCGACGTGGACGCCTTTGATGAGATCATGGGCGCCCTGATCTGCGCCAACCGGGCCCTCGGCTATATCAACGCGCCGTCGCTTTTCCAGCTGGTGGTGGCGGAATGCCTTGATGAGAAGACGGATATCGCCGCCTACGACCGGAACCGTCAGCTGCTCTACGATGCCCTGACGAAAGACGGTTTCACCTGTGTCAGGCCCCAGGGTGCCTTCTACCTCTTCGTCAAATCACCGACGGAGGATGACACGGATTTTGTCAACGAAGGCAAAAAGCTGGGTATCCTGATGGTCGGCATGAAGAGCTGGGGCTGTCCGGGCTATGTCCGTCTGGCCTATTGCTGCGATTACCATATGATCGAGAGATCCCTGCCGGCCTTTGAGAAGCTGGCGGATGTTTACGGTCTGAGAAAATAAGAGGCCGTTATGAGCGGCAGGCGCGAAGACGTTCAGGCGGCCTTCGTGACAGGAGAAAACGCTATGGAAGAAAACAGAGAGCTGAGGCCGGAGGCGGCTGAGACGGCGATAACGGGGGAAACCGGCACGGAAGAGAATCAGCCGGCCGAAACGAAGGCAGAGGATGGCAGACCCGGCGGCGGGCGCAAGGCGACCTTCATGGTCATGATCCGCGCTCTGGCCGGTATCTATCTGATCTACACCGGCTGGAGCCTTTTTTCACAGATGAAGGAGAGCGGCGATATCCGCTGGTATTATGTTCTTATCGCGGTACTGTTCGCCGGCTTCGGCTTTGTCTTCGCCGTGATCTCGATCCGGCAGTATCTGGCACTGCAGGAGCAGCAGAAGAAGGAGCAGGCCGAGCAGGCTGAGAAGGAACAGGAAGCCGCTCCGCCGGCACCGGCCCCGCGGGATATGACCGGCAGCAGTATTCGTGAGAGACTGCGCCGGATGAACGAGGAAGAGGGCCTTCTCGATGAGGAGGAACAGGAAAAGGAGTCCGTATGAGCTACGCTGATGAGCTGTTTATCACCATGTGCCGCCATATTCTGGATCACGGAACCAGCACGGAAGGGGAAAAGGTAAGACCTCATTGGGAGGACGGGACGCCGGCCTACACCATCAAGGCCTTCGGCGTCGTCAACCGCTATGATCTCAGGAAGGAATTTCCCGCGATCACACTGAGACGGACCGCCCTCAAGTCTGCCATGGACGAGATCCTCTGGATTTACCAGAAGAAGTCCAACAACATCCACGATCTCCACAGCCATATCTGGGATGCCTGGGCCGATGAGAACGGTTCCATCGGCAAGGCCTACGGCTATCAGGTCGGCGTGAAGCATGCCTACCGCGAGGGGATGTTCGATCAGATGGACCGGGTCCTCTACGATCTGAAGCAAAACCCCTACAGCCGCCGGATCATGACGAATCTGTACAATCACCATGATCTTAATGAGATGGCGCTGCATCCCTGTGCCTATTCCGTGACGTATAACGTGACGAAGGAGCCGGATCAGGAGAAGCTGACCCTCAACATGGTGCTGAATCAGCGCTCTCAGGACGTACTGGCGGCCAATAACTGGAATGTCGCTCAGTATGCCATCCTGCTGATGATGGTGGCTCAGGTCAGCGATATGATCCCCGGTGAGCTGGTGCATGTCATTGCCGACGCCCACATCTATGACCGCCACATCCCGATCATAGAGGAACTGATCACGCGGCCGGTTCATCCGGCACCGAAGGTGTCCCTGAACCCGGATATCCGTGATTTTTATGACTTTACGACACAGGATCTGATCGTCGGGGATTATGTCTGCGGCGAGCAGGTCAAAAACATTCCGATTGCTATATAGGAGGCTTTATGATACTGCTGGCCTGTGCCGACAGCCGGTGGGGCATCGGCAGCGGCGGACGCCGCCCGGTCACGGTGCCCGAAGATATCCGCCGCTTTCAGGCCGTGACGGAAGGCGGTGCGGTTATTTTCGGCCGCCGGGCTGCCGCTTCACTGCCCCAGGGGCTTTTTCTTGATAACTGCCGCCGCATCGTGCTGAGCCGCCGCGAGGATACGGCTCTCAGGGGCTGGCAGCGGGCCGCCTCAGTGGAGGAGGCCCTTCGGATGACAGCCGATCTGCCCGCCGATAAGGTTTTTGCCGCCGGCGGCGAGAGTGTCTACCGGGCGCTACTGCCCTGGTGCGAGACAGCGCTCATCACCCGGCTGGACTATCGCTACGACTGCGACAGCTTTATGCCCGATCTGGACAGGGAAGAAGGCTGGACCCTCGTCGAAGAGAGTGACGAAAAGACGTATTTTGATATTATTTACACATTTTGTGTATACAAAAGGACATTATGAAGAGAGATCACACCAGGGCCGTCCGCATCGGTGATAAAGTCATCGGCGGCGGCCATCCGATTCTGATACAGTCAATGACGAATACCAGAACCGCCGATACGGCGGCGACGATCCGTCAGATTCTGGCGCTGGAGGAGGCCGGCTGCGATATCATCCGCTGCGCCGTGCCGACGATGGCGGACGCGGAGGCTCTGACGGCGATAAAGAAGGCGATCCATATCCCGCTGGTGGCGGATATCCATTTTGATCACCGCCTGGCGCTGAAGGCCATGGAGGCCGGTGCCGACAAGATCCGCATCAATCCGGGCAACATCGGCTCCTCCGAGAATATCCGGGCCGTTGCCGACATGGCGAAGCGCCGCCGCATCCCGATCCGGGTCGGCGTCAATTCCGGCTCTCTGGAGAAGCCGCTGATTGAAAAATACGGCGGTGTTACCGCGGAGGGACTGGTGGAATCGGCCCTCGACAAGGTCCGCATCCTTCGGGATTACGGCATGGAGGATCTGGTCATCAGCATCAAATCCTCGGATGTGATGATGTGTGCCGAAGCCCATGAGCTGATCGCCGACAGGACGGATCTGCCCCTGCATGTGGGCATCACCGAGGCCGGAACACCCTATGCCGGCAATATCAAATCGGCCATCGGTCTGGGACTTATTCTGTCCCGCGGCATCGGCGATACGATACGCGTGTCGCTGACGGGGGATCCCCTGGAGGAGATCCGCTCGGCCCGCCTGATTCTGAAGACGCTGAATTTTAGGAAGGGCGGTATCGAGATCGTTTCCTGCCCGACCTGCGGCCGGACTCAGGTCGATCTTATCTCTCTGGCGGAGCAGGCGGAAAAGCTGGCCTCCCGCTATGATTACGATATCAAGGTGGCCGTCATGGGCTGTGTTGTGAACGGGCCCGGCGAGGGACGCGAAGCGGATCTGGGCATCTGCGGCGGCGTCGGCTACGGCCTTCTGATGAAGCACGGTGAAATCCTGAAAAAGCTGCCGGAAAGCGAACTCATCCCGGCTCTGAAGGAAGAACTGGACAACTGGGAGCCCGGTCAGGGCCGATAGATAAAGACGGAAGGCGAATTATGGCAGAAACTCCTTTTAAGAGTGCATTTCCCAACTTAAAAGTGTCTGACCGGCTGGATGAATTCCTTGACGAGGTGGTTGCCGACAGGGTGACCCTCAACCCCGCCAGGGATTTTCTGCATATTTATATCCATTCCCGCAACTGGATCGGCCGCGGGTATATCGAAGAACTGGAAAAGGCGGTGAAGGCGCAGTTTTTTCCGGAGGCCGTGATGACGGTCAAAGTCGTGGAACATTTCCGGTTGTCGGCCTCCTACCATCCGGAGAATTTCTATGAGGTCTACCGGCCCAGCATGCTGGAGGAGCTGAAAGCTCAGAGTCCGGCCCTTCACCAGACCTTTCTGCATACGCATCTCTCCTTTGACGGCGATGCCCGTCTCTTCGTCACGATGCCGCCGACGCTGGTATCGCGGCAGAAGGCCGATGAGCTGCAGCGCTATCTCCACAAGGTATTCAATGAAAGAGCCGGCTTCGACCTGACGGTCGAAGTGCGCATTCTGAGCGATGCTGCCGTCAAAAAGACCTTCAATGAGGCGGCCTACGAGGATAGTCTCGAAAAAGCTGCCGGGTATTTTGAACGCCGGGAAAGACGCCTGGGCGCCGGCAGAAGCTACCAGCCGCACCGGAACGCGCCGCAGACACGGCCTTCGGGAGAGACGGCCGGACACAACGCCGCCGATGAAGAGATGGCTATGGCCGCCGCCGCGGCAATTGCCGAATCGTATCATTACCAGGATGCCCGACAGGCGGTGTCCAGGGAGGAGCTGATCGAGGCCCGTGTGCAGTCGATCATGGATAAGAACCTCAGGGAAAGCGAAAAGGGCGAGGAGCCGGAGAAGAAGCTGCCCTCCCGTCAGGAGAATCCGGGCCGGCGCCGGCACAGCTTTACGCCCGCTGATCCGAATGTGATCTACGGCAAGGATTTCGAGGGTGAGCCTGTGCCGATCAGTGAGCTGGGTGACGATCCCCATGAGGTGATCATCCGCGGCGAGGTCTTCGCCGTGACAGAGCAGGAGACACGCTCCGGACGCATCATTTTCAGTATCGCCGTCACCGACGGTACAGACAGTATTCGTATCAAATTCTGGCTTGACAAGGAAGAACTGGACGATTTCCGCGGAACCTTCAGCAAGGGTAAATGCTTTATTTTCCGCGGCATGATGGATTTTGATGCCTACGATAAGGAAACGATCATCCGCCAGGTCTTTTCCATTAAGAGGAGCAGCAGCATACGTCCTGTCCGCGAGGATACCGCTCCGGTCAAGCGCGTGGAGCTGCATTGCCATACGAAGATGTCCGATATGGACGGAGTCTCCTCGGCCACCTCAATCATCGCCAGAGCCTACAGCTGGGGGCATAAGGCGCTGGCTATCACGGATCATGGCGTCGTGCAGGCCTTCCCGGAGGCACTGCATGCCTTCGGCGGCAAGGGAGGCATCCCCGCCGATGCGGATATGAAGATCATCTACGGCATGGAAGCCTATCTGGTCGATGATACCGTCAGCCTGGTTACCGGCGCTGACAGCCGCGCCGTGACGGAGCCGGTGGTCGTCTTCTCCACCGTGACTACAGGGCGGAGCCCCTATGACCATGACATCATCGAGATCGGTGCCGTCCTTCTGGAGGACGGCCAGATCACCGGCACCTTCAAGACTCTGGTCAACCCGGGCCGGCCGATTCCCTTCTCCATCGAGCGCACCGTCGGCATCGGCGATGACATGGTGGCGGACGCCCCGGCGATCGGCGAGGCCCTGAAGGCTTTTCTGGCTTTTGCCGGGGATCATGTTCTGGCGGCCTACGAAGCGGATTACGAGATGAGCTTTCTGAGCCGTGCCCTGACAGAGGCGGGGCTGCCGGTACCGGCGACCTATGTGGATATCCCGTCGGTGGTTCGCTATCTGCTGCCCAATATCGGCAAGATCCGTTTTGACCGCCTCTGCAAGGATCTCAAGATCCCCTGCAGCGACGCTATGCGGGCTTTCCCCCGGGCCCGGAGCATGGCCCTTGTCTACACGCGTCTTCAGGACGCCATGGACAAGGCAGGCATTCAGACTCTGCGCGACCTCAATAAGAAGGGGAGGGTGGACGATCAGCGTATCCGGAACCTGCCCTATTACCACGCCATCATCCTGATTCAGAATGAGACCGGCCGCCGCAATCTCTACAAAATGGTGTCCGAGTCCCATCTGCGCTACTACAAGAGACGCCCCCGTCTCCCCAAGAGTCTGATGACAGAGCTCAGGGAGGGACTTATCTACGGATCCGCCTGCTCCGCCGGTGAATTGTACCAGGCGATCCTGAAGCACAAAAGCGACGCCGAGATCGCTTCGATCGTGGATTTCTATGATTATCTTGAAATCCAGCCGGACGGCAATAATGAGTATCTGGTCCGGGATCACCTTGACGGCATCGAGACCCTGGAGAATATCCGTGAGATCAACCGCCGCATCTGCAAGCTGGGCGAGCAGTTCCGTAAACCGGTCTGCGCCACCTGCGACGTGCATTTCCTGAATCCTGAGGATGAGATCTACCGCCGCATCATTCAGGTGGGTCACGGCTATAAGGATGAGGCACAGCCGCCTCTTTACCTGAGGACAACGGACGAGATGCTGGCTGAGTTTGCCTATCTGGGTGATGAGAAAGCCTATGAGGTTGTCGTCACCAACACGAATAAGATCGCGGACAGGCTGGAGAAGATCTCTCCGATCCATCCGGACAAATGCCCGCCGGAGATTCCCCATTCCGAGGAGGATCTGACGGAAATGTGCTATAAGAAGGCTCACCGCATTTACGGGGATCCGCTGCCGGAGATCGTGGCCACACGTCTGGAGAAGGAACTCCATTCGATCTGCTCCAACGGCTACTCGGTTATGTATATGATCGCCCAGAAGCTGGTGGCCAAGTCCATGGAGGACGGCTATCTGGTCGGCTCCCGGGGGTCGGTCGGCTCCTCCTTCGTCGCCACGATGTCGGATATCACCGAGGTCAACCCTCTGCCGCCTCATTATTACTGTCCTCAATGCCATTATGTGGATTTTGACTCCGAAGAGGTCAGAAAGCATGCCGGCGGTGCCGGCTTCGACCTGCCGGACCGCAACTGCCCGAACTGCGGTGAAAAGCTGAAAAAGGACGGCTTTGACATTCCCTTCGAGACCTTCCTGGGCTTCAAGGGCAACAAGGAGCCGGATATCGACCTTAACTTCTCCGGGGATGAGCAGGGCGTCGCCCAGGCCTACACGGAGGTCATCTTCGGCAAGGGCCAGACCTTCAAGGCCGGCACCATCGGCACGGTGGCGGATAAGACCGCCTACGGCTACGCGATGCATTATTTTGCCGACCGGGAGGAAAAGAAACGTCCCTGTGAGCTGGAACGGCTCTCCCAGGGCTGTGTCGGCGTCCGTCGGACGACGGGACAGCACCCCGGCGGCGTCATCGTCGTGCCCAAGGGCATGGACATCAACTGGTTCACGCCGGTGCAGCATCCGGCCGACGATATGTCGAGCAATATCATCACCACACATTTTGACTACCACTCCATCGACAAAAACCTTCTGAAGCTGGATATACTCGGTCACGACGATCCGACCATGATCCGTATGCTCAAGGACCTGACGGGAACCGATCCGCTGCAGGTGCCGATGGATGACGAGGGCGTCCGTTCCCTGTTCCGCTCCACAGAGGCCCTGGGCATCACACCTGAGGACATCGGCGGCTGTGAGCTGGGGACACTGGGGATCCCGGAATTCGGAACAGACTTTGTTATGGGTATGCTGAAGGATACGCGGCCCTCCACCCTGGCAGAGTTCATCAGGATCTCGGGCCTGTCTCACGGCACCGACGTCTGGCTGGGCAATGCCCAGGAATATATCCGTAACGGCGACTGTACGCTGTCGACGGCCATCTGTACCCGCGACGATATCATGCTGTATCTGATCGCCCAGGGTCTGGAGCCGGAGCACGCCTTCAAGATCATGGAGGCTGTACGAAAGGGCAAAGGACTCAAGCCGGATCAGGAGGAGGAGATGCGGGAGCACGGTGTGCCTGACTGGTATATCGAGTCCTGCAAGAAGATCAAGTATATGTTCCCCAAGGCCCACGCGGCAGCCTATGTTATGAATGCGTTCCGCATCGCCTATTACAAGGTCCATTATCCGCTGGCCTATTATGCGGCTTATTTTTCCATCCGGTCTACCACCTTCAATTATGAGCTGATGTGTCTGGGTCTTGAGCGGCTGCAGTATCATATCGATGATTTTGAGCGCCGGAAAAATGAACTGACGGCCAATGAAAAGGACACCCTGCGCGACATGCGCATCTGCCGGGAAATGTACGCCCGGGGGTTCGAGTTCCATAAAATGGATCTGACGCAGGCCCATGCCCGGGACTTCCGCATCATCGACGGGAAGCTGATGCCGGCCATCAACACCATCGGCGGTCTGGGTGATACCCAGGCGGACGCGGTGGAAGCCGAATCCCGCAAGGGCCCCTTCCTGTCAAAGGATGACTTCCGTATCCGCACCAAGGTCTCCAAGACGATCATTGATCAGCTGGAGAATCTGGGCATTCTCAGTAATATGCCGGAATCCAATCAGATCTCACTCTTTGATCTGGCCTGATCGGGGACAGAAGCGCCATGAATCCATAAAAAAGCTAAGGGATCTCCCGATGAAGGAGATCCCTTTTTTTGGGTGAAAATGCTGAATGCTGAGGCGGTACCGCTGTTCTCAGGCGTCTTCACCGAAATCGGCCTTGTAGGCGGCCGTGAGCTTTTCGGGCCAGTCACTGGTGGGCTCCAGGATGCCGGTGAAGAAGCGGAGTGTCTTCGGTTCGTGGACGAAGCGGAGACCGCCGATCATGCGGCGATGATCGTAGAGCCACTTGACGCGGTCGATGACATATTCAATCTGGGACAGGGTGAAGACACGGCGCGGAACGGCCAGGCGGACAAGCTCCACCGAGGCAATGCGCTCACTGCCGTCGGCATTTCTCTCTTCGGAAAGCGTGCCGCGTTCCATGCCGCGGATGCCGCCGGCCAGATACTGGGCGCAGACAAGGGCGCCGGCCGGGTATTCCTCGGCTTTCAGGTGCTCGAGAACCTCCCGGGCGTTGATATGACCGCCCAGGCCACCGGCCGGGGTGACCATCGGGACACCGTAGGCAGCCAGCTCATCAACCATGTATTTGATAAACTGCGGGCCCTGGGATATGACATCCATTTCCATGGATTCATCGAAGCCGACGGTCATGGCCTCCATTTCACGCACAGACATGCCGCCGTAAGTCAGGAAACCCTCAAACATCGGAATCAGATCCTCCATGGAGTGGAAGAGGGTCTCATCACGGATCAGCAGGGCACCGCCGCGGGCAAAGCCGAATTTGCGGGCTGAAAAATAGATGATGTCAAAGCAGTCGGCAATCATGCGGGTGATTTCGCGGATGCTCTTATCCTTCATGCTGTCTTCGCGGGTCTTGATGAAATAAAGGTTGTCCTGCAGAAGAGAGGCGTCAAGGACCGTCATGATGCCGTATTTTTTGCAGAGGTCGGTGGCGGCTTTGAAATTCTCATAAGACACGGGCTGACCGCCGATCAGGTTAGTGCCGGCTTCAAGACGCACGAAGGGAATATTGGCCGGCGTTTCCTTTTTGATACAGGCCTCCAGCTTGTCAAGGTCGATATTTCCCTTGAAGGGGAGGGTGCTCTCGGTCTCAAGACCGGCATCACTGACCAGTTCCTCCACACGGCCGCCGACTCGTGTGATGTGGGCCTTGGCGGTGGTGAAGTGATAATTCATGATGACGCAGTTGCCCGGCTTGACAAAGCGCGTGGCCAGGATATTTTCACAGGCACGGCCCTGGTGGGCCGGCAGGCAGTATTTGATGCCGAAGATCTCTTCAAGCTTGGCAGCCATACGGAAGAAGGTCTCGGAACCGGCGTAGGCATCATCGGGATGCATCATCGCCGCCTGCATCATATCGCTCATGGCGTTGACGCCGGAATCGGTCAGCATATCAAGGAAAATGTCACCGTTGTGCAGCTGGAAGGTATTGAAACCGGCAGCATACATTTTTTTCAGCCTTTCGTCGGCGGGAAGAAGCCTGAGCTGCTGGACGATTTTGACCTTGTGCATTTCCAAGGGAATCTGTTGATGCTTGTAGAACTTGATGTCAGACATAGTCGATACTCCTGTTAAACAAAATTCTTTACCGAAGGAACGGTGAGTCGCTTTAAAGTGGCAAAGCAATAACCTATAACAATGTATACTCAACACAAGAGTTAGTCAACACTAAAGGAAGTGCCGGCCGTGTCGTGACAAAAAAGCCCCCCGTCGTCACAAGGCTCTGAAGCCTTACCGGGACGGGAGGTTTTGAGGAACGCAGGACTGCGTTCTGACGGTGTCAGTTCTGGGCGTCAGTGTTTACAGAAGAATCTCTTTCATCGTGTCAAGGAGGGCATCATTCTGTTCCGGTTCCATGAAGCAGAAGCGGACGTATCTGTCGTCGAGGAAGGGGAAGGAGGCGCAGTTGCGGACCATCATATGACGGCGGATGCAGTACTCGAAGAGCTGCTGTGCGTCCACATCTTCCCGGAGGATCCGGTAGAGCACGAAATTGGCCTCCGTCGGGTAGACCTTGATGGTGTCGATCCGGGAGAGGACATCGATGACACGGTCACGTTCCCGGCTGATGAGCTCCCGGGTAGCACGGATATAATCGTCGTCGGCAAACATGATGCAGCCGGCGATTTCAGCCAGGGAACTGATAGTCCAGAGGTTCTTGCGGTGGTTGATGGCCTTGAGCATATCGTGATTGCCGGTGACGGCATAGCCGAGACGCAGGCCGGGCGAGGCGAAGAACTTGGAGGTGCCGCGCAGAACCACCAGATTGTTGTAGGATTCGGTCAGGGAGACGGCGGTGACGGCATTGACATCCCGGGCGAATTCCACATAGGTCTCGTCGACCATGACGAAAATGCCGTTCTTCATGCAGGCGTCGAGGATGCGGCGCATGTCACGGCGGTCGATGGCGGTGCCGGTGGGGTTATTCGGGTTGCAGATGACCAGAAGATCCAGGCTGTCATTGAGAGAGGCGCAGAATTCTTCCGTATTCAGACGAAAAGCCTCTTCTTCCCGCAGGGGATAATAATTCGAGGTGCCGCCGCCCAGGGCGATCTCCCGTTCGTATTCGGAATAGGTCGGTCCGATGATGACGGCTTTTCTGGGACGTCGGACGGTCAGAACCAGAGAGATCAGCTCGGTGGCGCCGCTGCCGCAGATGATGTTGTCGGGGCAGGCACCGCAGTAGGTGCCGATGACCCGGCGCAGGTCGGCGTAATCCGGATCGGGATAGCGCGTGATAGCATCCAGATGGCCGGCCAGCGTCTCCTTAAGCTTTGATGAAATGCCCAGCGGATTGACATTGGCAGCATAGCTGATGATGGATTCCTTTTTGATCCCGTAGACGGCTTCGACCTTCTCCAGATCACTGCCGTGGAAGGGCGTTTTGTTCTGTCCCATGGCGGTTCCTTTCATGAAATTGCGCAAAAGTGCGAACTGATATATAATTTACGCTGTAAAAGATGTCTGGTCAAGTCCGCAGGGGGAACACTTTTGTTACGCAGAATAGAGCATCTTATTACCGGGAAATACGAACCCGATGCGCCGGAACTGATCACGGCGCCGGAGCGCCTGACGGCGTCGGTGCCTGCCGATTCGGACTATGCGGCGGAGATTAATATCGGCACGGAGGAGGATGTTCCGATACGCGGCTTCCTGTCGACGGACAGTCCCCGCGTGACACTGTCGGAGGAGACCTTCCGCGGCACGTCGGTTTCGGTCAGAATCAGCATCAATGTCCGGGGCCTCCGGCCGGGTGATACGCTGCAGGCTTCCGTCACGATCGTTTCCTCGGCCGGCGAGAAGGTCATCCCCATCGAGCTCGATATCGAGGAGGCCGTCGGCGAAGGGCGGGCAGCGGGTATCGAGACGCTGGATGAGTTCACCGCTCTCAGCGAGCAGGCCGGGGGCGAGGCACTGCGCCTTTTCTCAAGCCGCCGTTTTCCGTCGCTTCTGACCGGTGAGGATGAGGGACTTCTGCCTCTCTACCGTGCCCTGTCCCGCAACCCGGTGACGGCTCAGAGGCTGGAGGCCTTTCTGGTCGCTTCCGGCAGGAAAAAGGCTGTGACGGTGTCTGTGGATCAGCCGTCCCGCGCTTTTTATCATGTGGACAGCGATACCTGCGAGTCGCTGCGTCTGACACGCCATACCTGGGGGCTTCTGAATTTCCGTGTGGAGACGGAGGGGAGCTTCCTGGAAGCGGTGCGCCGCCGGATCACCGATCAGGACTTCATCGGCTCTGTTTGCGACGTACCCTATATCATTCATGCCGACCGCCTGGGCAGGACCTGCTGCTATGGGCGTCTGATTCTGACCTCTGACGAACAGCGTCTTGTCTTTGAGGTGACAGCTTCCCGCCGCGGTCCCCATCGCCCGAATGCCGCCGAAGCTGTCAGAAAGAGCCGGGCCCGTCTGATGCGTCTGTATCTGGACTTCCGTATGAACCGTCTGGATACCGCCGCCTGGAGCCGGCGTTCCCTGATGACGATCACTGCCGTCCGCGATCTTGGTCCTTGCCCGGTTGACATAACGCTCTATGAAGCTTATGTGGCCTGGGTCTCGGGTGACAAAGGCACGGCATCCCGGCTTGTCCGATCTCTGCAGGACTATGATTTCTCCGGAGAGAGCCTGGAGATCAAGGGCAGCTTTCTCTATCTGTGCCATGTGCTGGGGCTTCTGACGCCCGGCAGCATCGATGTGAAGGCGCGCCTGCGCGACTGGTATCAGCGCTGTCGTGAGAGCAGTGTGCTGATGCTGATCCTGATGCAGGTTGACGATGAGCTGGCCCGCAGTCCCGGCAAAAAGCTCCGCATGATGGAGGAGATGGACCGCAGCGGCTGCAGCAGCCCCCTTCTTTATATGGAAGCCGTTTCGCTGCTGCGCTGGCAGGACAGCCTGCTGCGCCTCAATGCCTTTACCCGCCGGGTACTCCTGTTTGCCGCCCGCTATGACCTGATGACGGAGGCCCTTTATAACCGTGTCTGCCTTCTGGCGGACAATGAGAAGGCCTTCCGTCCCCAGATGTACCGGATCCTGACGGAGGGCTATGACCGCTGGCCGTCTTCCGAAGCGCTGGAGGCGATCTGCCGCCATATCATGAAGGGAGAGCCGGCGCGGCCGGCGTATTTCCGCTGGTATGCCGAGGCGGTGGACAAGGGCGTGCGCCTGACACGCCTCTATGAGTTCTATATCGAGACGATCCCGCCGTCCTTCCGTGATAAGCTGCCGCTGCCGATCCGCAAGTATTTCCTGCTGTCCGGCGGTGTGAGCCGATCCCGTATGGCCTTTATCTATGCCAATATCGTCCGCAACAAGACGGCAGACCCCGGCACCTACGACGACTATCTGCCCGCCATGGGCGAATTTACGGCCCGGGCCCTGATGGACGGGGCCATGGACGAGAATTATGCTGTTCTGTACCGCGAGTTTTACCCGAAGGCCGATGACCGTGTGATCGCCGGCGCCCTGGCCGGCACCGCCTTTACGGCCCGCCTCTACTGTGATGATCCGCGGATGAGGGAGGTCGTCGTGGTGCACGGCGAGCTGGAGGGGGAGATCTGTGTCAAGCTGAAGGGCGGCACGGCCTATATCCCTCTCTATACGCCGGAGGCGGTGATCGCCTTCTGTGATGCCCGGGGGGCCCGTTATGCCTCCGGTGTGGCCTATTCTCTGGAAAGGTTCTCCGATGACGAGGCACTGACTGCCGACTGCCTGAAGCTGGGTGTGATGACGCCCGGCCTGGTTCTCCATGCCTGCCGCCGCCCGGAAATCCTCGATGAAGAGGCCCGCCTCAGTGCCCTGGCCTACATTGCCGATAGCGACGCCTTCACGACGGCTTACCGTGAAAAGGCCTGCCGCGGGATCCTGGCGTATTTTACCGATCATCCGCTGAGTACGAAGGCGGAGAGCCTTCTGTCGAAGGTCCGGGATTCCCTCTTTGTCAAGACGGACAGGATCGGGTATCTGGAGACACTTCTGACCCATGCGCTGGATGCCAAGGCCTGGTACCTCATGACGCGCTGCGGTTACGAACGCGTCAACCCGGCGCTGATGATGCCCCTGGTGAGCCGCCGTGTCCGGGAGGCCGACGGCCCGGATGACAGCCTTCTCAAGGCGGCCTTCTATGTCTTCAGCCATGACAAGTATGATGACAGCATACTGACCTATCTGATGAAATACTATACCGGGCCGCTTGACATCTGTCTTCGGATCCGTCAAAGCGCCGCCGCCTTTTATCTGGAGACCTATGATTTCGATGAAAGGATCCTGATGCAGGCCATGTTTGTCCGCCGCTCCCTGAACGACGGCGGTCAGATCCTGCACAGCTACCGCCGGCAGGGCGGCAGGGCACGCATCGTGCTGGCGATGATGACATTTGAATCCCATCAGGCCTTCCGCCGGCTCTGCCCGCTGAACACCTACACACGCCGCCTGTTGGAGGAGGCTATGGACCGGAAATGGGAGCTGGACGGCATCTGCCTGCTGGCGCTGCTCCAGGCCTATGCCGATCAGGGATCCCTTGACGATGAGGAGGAGAGACGGGCGGACCGCATCCTGGAGATTATGGCCGAGGATGACATTCGCCTGGGCTTCTGCCGGAAACTGCCCCGCCGGGCTCTGGCCGGTTACGGCCTCGAGGACAGGATCTTCGTGGAGACCTTTGCCGGACCGAAGGACCGGGTGACCCTCTATTACCGCTTAAGCAGCGGACCTGCCGATACCGGCGAGCCCTTTGTCAGCGAACCGCTCAGGGAGATGTGTTACGGTCTGTATTCCCGGGAATTCGTGCTGTTCTACGGCGAGGTGCTGACCTGGTATCTGAAGATCGAGCACAACGGCGTTTCCCGCTTAACACCCGAGAGGACAGAAACGATGGCCCGTGTGGATATGACGGGCCGCAGCCGTTATCAGCTGATCAATCAGATGCTGTCGGCACAGAAGCTGGGCAAGACGGAGGTCCTTCGGGAAAAACTCCGGGATTACAGCCGTCTGACGCAGATGGCAGCCGCCTTGTTCAGACTGAAAGAGGAAGGAGAGGATAAGGGCCGTGAATGAGATCCGCAATCTTCTGATTGGCTTTGAACTTAACCGTGACAGCTGTCAGCTCAGCTATTACGAACGCCGTGCCGGCGAGCCTGTGTCCGTCCCCGTCAAGGTGGGCACCAATCTCTATACCTTTCCGACACATCTGACCAAGATCGCCGGTAAAGAAGAGTGGCATTTCGGTCTGGAGGCCGACTATTTCGGTTCCCGGGACAACGGCGTCCCGGTACCGGATCTCTACGATGTCTTCTGCGGCACCGCTGACGTCGAGGTGGACGGACGCAGGAAAACGCCGGCGGCGCTTCTGGCTGTTTTTCTCGAGAAGGCGCTGGCTCTGACGGGGGTTCGCGATGTCATTCGAGCGATCAGCCATCTGACCGTCACGACACGTTCCCTGACCAAGGGGCTGGTGGATAACCTGCGTACGGCCTGCTTTTCGCTGGGGCTTTCGCCGGAGGCACTGACAGTTCAGAATCACATGGAAAGTTTCTATTACTATGTTTATTCTCAGAAGCCGGAGCTGTGCACCCGGGATGCGATTCTCTATGAATTTGAAGGCGACACCGTCAGCTGCGTGTCTCTGACGATGGACCGCACGACGCGGCCGGCCTCCGTGCGGCTGCTGCGAGGCGGGGAGACACAGCTGCCGGCGGAGAAATACGCCCGTGACGAAGCCTTCCTGGCCTTTGCCGGGGTGCAGATGAACCGGCGGCTGTTCTCATCGGTTTATCTGTGCGGCAGCGGCTTTGACGTGACCTGGGCCGACCGATCCACAGCTTTCCTCTGCCAGAGCCGCCGCCATGTCTTCAGCGGTGAGAATCTCTATGTCCGCGGGGCCTGCTACACCTCCCTGGAAAAACAGGAGACCCACAGCCTGAAGGGACAGCTCTACATGGGAGACGATCTGGTCCGTACCAACCTGGGCATGGAAATGGTCGTCCGCGGCGTGCCGTCCTATTACCCGTTGATTTCCGCCGGACGCAACTGGTTCGACGCCGATAAATACTGTGAGTTTATTCTGGATAATACGGACTCTCTGACATTTTCCCTGAATCCTATCAGCGGACGCGATAAACGTCAGTGCCGGATGGATCTGCCGGGATTGCCGAACCGGCCCAACCGGACGACACGGCTGTCGCTTCGCGTGAGCATGCTGTCGCCGACCCGCTGTCTCATCCGGGTCGAGGACCTGGGCTTCGGCGGCTTCTATCCGCCGGCGGGTCTTGTGTGGCAGGAGGAACTGGACTTGTGATCTGATCCGGGCGATGCCCGGGAGCACCCCGACGGAGGCGTGGTATGGGTTGTTTGAGACTTTGCCTGACTAAGAGAGCGGAGGAACCGTTCTACATCGCTTCGATCGGCGTCAATGCCCGTTCGATCGAGGAGATCTGCTATTTTATCGTCAATGAGACGGCGCTGCTGGACGAGAGCTTCGTCTGCCGGGAACTGGCCCGCTGGTTTGAGGAGCAGCTCGGCATGGCGGCCCTGGCCCGCACCCTGGAAAAGGTACTGGCGGAAGATGAGCCGACGGCGCCTTTTGTGACGGCGATCCTCCGGGAGGAGGCGTATCTCTCACATCGGGATATGCAGGCCTTTGAGCGGCGGCTTCAGGCTCTGTCCCGGGACAGCGAGGCTGTCCGTCTGAAGAAGAAGGGTGATGCTCTGGTGCGCTGCGGCCGCCTCGCCGGCGCCGTCAACGTCTACCGGGAGGTGCTGCGGATGGAGGAGTGCCGCTCCGGCGAGGTGCTGGCGGCTTCCGTCTGGCACAATATCGGTGTGGCCCATATGCAGCTTCTGGCGTATCCGGAGGCCCTGTCAGATTTTGAAAAGGCGCTGAGCCTTTCCTATACCCGGGAGGCCCTTAAGGATTATCTCTATGTCTGTGCCATTGCCAGACCCCGGGAGAAATATGAGGAAGAACTGAAAAAGCGCGGCGTCGACGACAGGACGCGGGAGGAGATAGACCGCGGTCTCAGGGAAGCGGCGGCCGCCGTGCGTTATCCCGAGGCGGCCGATATGAAGAGTTATCTGGCTGATCTGATGCGGGAATACCACCGGGCCGCGGATGTCTGAGGCCGGGAGCAAAAAGCCTGATAAAAAGTGACGAAAAAAGCCCTCTTTGTTGACAGAGAGGGCTTTTCATGATATAACAATGGCACTTTTATGTGGTAGAGAGATAGCACATGAAAGTATCTGCCAAATTTTTATGAGGAAAGAGAGATAACGATTATGATGAAGAGAATCAGCGTACTGTTACTGGCGGCTGTCATGGTCATCGGCATGACCGCCTGCGGCAAGAAAGATGACGTGAAGACCGGTGTTGAGGACGGCACTCTGACCGTCGGTTTCGACGCCGAATACCCGCCCTACGGCTACATGGATGAGAATGGCGAGTATACCGGTTTCGATCTGGAACTGGCTGAGGCTGTCTGCGAGAAGGAAGGCTGGAAGCTGGAGAAGAAGCCGATCGTCTGGGAATCCAAGGATATGGAACTGAATTCCTCCTCCATCGACTGCATCTGGAACGGCTTCACGAAGAACGGACGCGAGGATGAGTACAACTTCTCCGTCTCCTATGTTGACAACAGCCAGGTGATCGTGGTGGCCGAGAACTCCGGTATCGCCAAGCTGTCCGATCTGGCCGGCAAGGTCGTCGGTGTCCAGCAGGCTTCCGCCGCCCTGGATGTTCTGACCGATGAGGAGAGCGATCAGAAGGCTCTGGCCGACAGCTTTGCCGAGATCAAGCAGTTCGCCGATTACAACACAGCCTTCACAGAACTGCAGGCCGGCGCCCTGGACGCTCTGGCCATCGATATCGGTGTGGCCAAATATCAGCTGAACTCCCGCGGCGAAGGTTTCGCCATGCTGGATGAGGCTCTGAACTCCGAAGAATACGCCATCGGTTTCCGTAAGGATGACGGCGGTGCCGCCCTGGCCGAAATCATCAACAAGGATCTGCAGGAACTGACCAACGAAGGCGTTGTTGCCGAGCTGGCCGAAAAATACGAGATCTCCGATATGGTGACTCTGACAGCCAAATAAAACTGCGGTAAGTAAGCCGGCCCTGTGCCGGCTTTTTCTTCAGCCGTAAAAACCGAAAGCCGGGGAGAACAACATGAGTTTTTCGACAATGCTATTACAGCTGCTGTCGGGCTTTGGCAGCACCGTTCTGATCTTTGCCCTTGTCCTTGTCATATCACTGCCCCTGGGCCTTATCGTCTACTTCGGCCGGGCCAGCCGCTTCAGGCTCCTGAGCGGGATCGTCAAGATCTATATCTCCGTCATGCGGGGAACGCCGCTGATGCTTCAGCTGCTGATGTGGTATTTCGGACCCTTCTATCTGTGGGGCATGAATATCGGCAATTACAAGTTCACGGCCATTATTCTCGGCTGTTCGGTCAACTACGCGGCCTACTTCGCCGAAATTTATCGTTCCGGCATCGAATCCATGCCGAAGGGCCAGTATGAAGCGGCTCAGCTTCTGGGCTACAACAAGGTTCAGACTTTCCTCCGCATTATCCTGCCGCAGGTCATCAAGATCGTGCTGCCCGCGGTCACCAACGAAGTTATCACCCTGGTCAAGGATACCTCCCTTGTCTACTCGGTGTCTTATGTGGAAATGTTCGCGATCGCCAAGCAGATCTCGTCGGCGCAGACGACGATCATGCCTCTGGTGGCGGCCGGTGTGTTCTACTATATTTTCAACTTTGCGGTGGCCTGGATCATGGAACGCATTGAGAAGAAACTGGATTATTATCGATAAAGGGGGCGGCCATGAGTTTACTGGAAATCAACAATATCAGGAAAAGCTTCGGCAGCCATGAGGTTCTCAAGGATATCTCGATCCGGGTCAATGAGGGTGAGATACTGTCGATCATCGGTCGCAGCGGTTCGGGTAAAACCACAATCCTGCGCTGTGCCACGCTTCTCGAGACCATTGATGCCGGAGAGATCCGATATCTGGGTGAAAGTGCCGCCCGCGTCGAGGACGGCCGTCTGATCAGTCCCACAGGGGCTGACCTGAAACGCATCCGCAGCTATTTCGGCATGGTTTTTCAGAATTTCAATCTCTTTCCTCACCGGTCGGTGATGCAGAACATCACCGATGCGCCGATCCATATCTGGAAGGAGGATCCCCGGAGTGCCGAACAGAAGGCCCGGGAGCTTCTGGACCGCATGGGCCTGGCGGACAGGGCCGATTTCTATCCGTATCAGCTGTCCGGCGGCCAGTGTCAGCGTGTGGCCATTGCCCGGGCGCTGGCGCTCAATCCGAAGGTGCTCTTCTTTGACGAACCGACGTCAGCCCTCGATCCCGAACTGACAGCCGAGGTCCTGCGGGTCATCAAGAGCCTGGCCGAGATGCATATCACCATGGTGATCGTTACCCATGAGATGCAGTTTGCCCGCAACATTTCCGACCGCATCATTTTCATGGATGAGGGTGAGATCGCGGTATCCGGCACGCCGGCGGAGGTCTTCGATTCCGGCAACAAGCGCATCAATGATTTCCTCGGTCGCTACGAAGGCTGAGAGAAGGTCTCCGGGAGCGCCTGATGCCATCTTGCGTAAATTACAGCACCATGCTTGCCGAAGAGGCAGGCATGGTGTAAAATGTCTCCGGCGACCGGTGTGCTGCCGGTCGGAAAGGAAAAATAACGTGAACGAAAACCGCTATGTCAGCCCGCTTTCGGGCCGCTATGCCTCTAAGGAGATGCAGTATCTGTTCTCGGCGGAGAAGAAATTCCGCACCTGGCGCCGTCTCTGGATCGCTTTGGCCGAGACGGAAAAGGAACTGGGACTGCCTATCACCGATGAGCAGATCGAAGAGATGAAGAGTCATGCCGACGACATCAATTACGAGGAAGCGGCGGCACGCGAGAAGGTGGTCCGCCATGATGTCATGTCCCATGTCTATGCCTATGGCCTGCAGTGCCCGAAGGCGAAAGGCATCATCCATCTCGGCGCGACCAGCTGCTATGTCGGTGACAATACCGATGTCATCGTCATGCGGGAAGCCCTGGATCTTGTCAGAGGCAAGCTTCTCAGCGTGATTGCTCAGCTGGCAGATTTCGCGGATACCTATAAGTCCCTGCCCTGTCTGGCCTATACGCATTTTCAGCCGGCTCAGCCGACGACGGTGGGAAAACGGGCGACGCTCTGGATCAATGAATTTATGATGGATCTGGAGGATCTGAATTATGTCCGGGATTCTCTGAAGCTGCTGGGCTCCAAGGGTACGACGGGTACCCAGGCTTCTTTCCTGGAGCTTTTTGCCGGCGATCACGACAGATGCGAAAGGCTGGATCAGCGGATTGCCGACAAGATGGGGTTTGAAGGCTGCGTGCCGGTATCGGGTCAGACCTACTCCCGCAAGGTCGATACCCGGGTTCTCGGTGTTCTGGCCGGTATTGCCGCCAGTGCTACTAAGTTTGCCGGGGACATTCGTCTCCTTCAGCATGAAAAGGAGATCGAAGAGCCCTTTGAAAAAAATCAGATCGGGTCATCGGCCATGGCCTACAAGCGCAATCCGATGCGCTGTGAGCGCATCGCCGGCCTGTCACGCTATGTGATGACCGATATCCTGAACAGTGAGATGACCTCTTCGTCCCAGTGGCTTGAGAGAACCCTGGACGATTCGGCCAATCGCCGTTTTTCCGTGGCGGAAGGATTCCTGACAATCGATGGTGTTCTTGATCTTCTTCTCAATGTTACCGGCGGCCTGGTGGTCTACCCGAAGGTTATTGAGAAGCATCTGAGAGCGGAGCTTCCTTTCATGATGACGGAAAACATCATGATGGATGCCGTCAAAGCCGGAGGTGACCGGCAGGAACTTCACGAAAAGATCCGCCGGCTGTCCATGCAGGCGGGACGTGTTGTTAAGGAAGAGGGCGGTGACAACAACCTCTTTGATCTGATTGCCGCCGACCCGGCCTTCGGCATGACAAAGGAAGCGCTGGAGGCGGCTGCCGACCCGCAGCGTTACGTGGGCCGGGCGCCGGAGCAGACGGCGCGCTATCTCGATACGGTTGTCAGACCGGTTCTTGAAGCCCATGAAAAAGAACTGGGCATGACAGCGGATATCACGGTATAATATAAAAGTGTTTCGATTATCAGAGACTTTACTTAAGGAGGATCGTCATGGTCACAGCTATCGTTGGAGCTAACTGGGGTGATGAAGGCAAGGGTAAGATCACGGATATGCTGGCCGAAAAGGCCGATATCATCGTCCGCTTTCAGGGCGGAGCCAATGCCGGCCACACCATTGTCAACAATTACGGCAGATTTGCGCTGCACACCCTGCCGTCCGGTGTGTTTTACGATCACACCACCAGTGTCATCGGCAACGGTGTTGCCCTGAATGTGCCTAAGGTCATCAGTGAGATCAATGAGATCGTCAGCCAGGGCGTTCCGCAGCCGAAGATCAAGATTTCCAACCGTGCCCAGATCGTCATGTCCTATCATATCCTGTTCGATGAGTATGAAGAAGCCAGACTGTCCGGCAAGGCCTTCGGTTCTACGAAATCCGGCATCGCGCCCTTCTATTCCGACAAATACGCCAAGATCGGCATTCAGGTCAGCGAACTGGAGGATATGGAAGCCCTGCGCGAGAAGGTGGAGGGTATCTGCGAGAAGAAGAATGTCCTGCTTGAGCACCTGTACCACAAGCCCCTGCTGAACCCGGACGATATCATGGAAGAGCTGCGCGGCTATAAGGAAATGCTCGCCCCCTATGTGGACGATGTTTCTCTGTATCTGTGGAATGCCCTTAAGGAAGGCAAGAATGTCCTTCTGGAAGGCCAGCTGGGGACGATGAAGGATCCGGATCACGGTATTTATCCGATGGTCACCTCAAGCTCCACACTGGCTTCCTATGGTGCCGTCGGTGCCGGCGTGCCGCCCTATGAGATCAGGCGCATCGTGGCGGTGACGAAAGCGTATTCCAGCGCTGTCGGCGCCGGTGAATTCGTCTCCGAGATCTTCGGCGACGAGGCCGAGGAACTGAGAAAACGCGGCGGTGACAAGGGCGAATACGGTGCCACCACCGGCCGTCCGCGCCGTGTGGGCTGGTACGATGCCGTGGCTTCCAAATACGGCTGCCGCCTGCAGGGAGCGACGGAAGTCGTTCTTACCGTCCTTGATCCGCTGAGCTATCTGGATGAAATCCCCGTCTGCGTCGGCTACGAGATCGACGGCACGGTGACAACAGAATTCCCGACGACGGCCCTCCTCAAGAAGGCCAAACCGGTCTACGAGGTCCTGCCGGGCTGGAAGTGCGATATCCGCGGCATTCGGAACTATGACGAGCTGCCGGAAAACTGCCGCCGTTATGTGGAGTTTATTGAAGAGAAGATCGGCTTCCCGATCACGATGGTCAGCAATGGCCCGGGACGCCAGGATATCATTTACAGAGAACAGTAATTCATGACATACAGGAAATACTGCCGCCAAAGCGTATCCGTTCTGGCCGGTTTTCTTCTGGCGGCATCGTTATTGACGGCCGGCTGCGGCTCAGACCGCACACCGGTTTCGGACACGAGCCTGCCGGAGAGCGGCATCAGTCTGCCGGCAGAGGAAAGTCAGGCCGACAGTGAACCCGAAAGCGGGGCGGAGGCGGCTGTTATCACGCTGACAAAGTCCATAGACAGCGCCGACGGGAGCATGCGTCTTCAGTTTCCAGATAACTGGAGCGATATGTCGGGCTTTATGAGTACCGACGGTTCCGTTGAGGCGGCCTATCCCCTTCGGGCCGGCTGCCCGGAAGAAGCCGCCTTCCTTCTGGCCTGCTGCGAGAGCAGGGAAGGTTCGATTCTGTCGGATGTCCGGGATTATACCGAGACCCTGGTACAGGGGATGACGGCCAGCAGCCTGTTCTCCGATGTGCAGATGGGCCAGCTGACGCCCATCAGCCTCGGCAGAGACGGCCTTAGCGGCTATATTGCCCAGTTTACGGCTGACAGCCAGGCCGGGCGTGTGGCTTATACGCTGTACACGGCGGAGACCGAGACGGCTTTTTACCAGATCTGCTGCTGGACGAGCAATGCCGGAGCCGGATCGGAGGAGGCTGTCTTCGATACGATCGCCGGCAGCTTTGAAGTGCTGTCATAAATGTTATTGTCGGCAATAATCTGTTATAATAACGGTTGGCGTCGAAAGGCGCCGGCCGTTTTGTTTTAAATTTTGTTTTAAAAAATGCTGAATACGTCAGAAACTTCTGGCGGGGAGGTTGGTTTGGAAGAGGTATCCGGAGCCATTTTTTCGATCGGACCCCTGGAGGTCACCGGTCCGGTGATCACCACCTGGGCCGTTATACTTCTGCTGGCTGTGATCTCAGTGCTGGCGACCCGCAGACTCAAAGAGGAGCCGGGGCCGGTACAGGCGGCAGCCGAGATGGCTGTCGGCGGGCTGGTCAATTACTTTTCCGG
Organism: Lachnospiraceae bacterium; assembly: GCA_029005135.1. GTDB lineage: Bacteria > Bacillota > Clostridia > Lachnospirales > Lachnospiraceae > Chordicoccus. Next base: position 28,296 of record JAQXFO010000022.1, on the reverse strand, counting down.
TCTGCTCGGGGCAAAGCACGCCCGGCGGTATTTTCCGATCTTTGCCACGTTTTTTATTTTCATCATCGTCAGTAATTATCTGGGCATCCTGCCCGGCGCCGGCCATGTCGAAGGCTTTGCCGTGCCGACGGCTTCGCTGTCCGTGACGGCAGCTCTGGCTATTCTGACCTTTGTCTTCACCCATGCGCTGGGCATTCGGGAAAAGGGACTTAAGGCCTATCTGAAATCATTTTTAAAGCCCGTGGCCCTTTTGCTGCCGCTGACGCTGATCGAACAGATCGTCAGACCGTTTTCCCTGGCACTGCGACTGTTCGGCAATATGTACGGCGAAGAGAGTGTCACATCCAATCTCTATAACCTGTTCCCGATCGGCGCACCGCTGATCATGATGGTGCTCAGCCTTCTGTTCTGCGCCATCCAGGCCCTTGTTTTTACGATGCTTTTCTCGATCTACGTCAGTGAAGCTATCGAGGAAGAAGAATAATCCACGCGAACACATATTTAGGAGGAAAAAACTATGGATTCATCCGCAATTATCGCCATTGCCGCCGCCATCACCATGGCTGTCAGCACCCTCGGTCCGGCCATCGGTCAGGGCCTTGCCGCTTCTCATGCGATGGATGCCATCGCCCGACAGCCGGAGGCAGCCGGTGCCATCCGTACATCGATGATCCTGGCCCTGGGCCTTATGGAGGCCCTGACGATCTATGGCCTTCTGATCGCCTTCATGCTGGTCGGCAAGATCTGACCCGCTGCCGCAAAAGGAGAGAAACCTTGTTAACGATCAACATTTCGGAAGTCATCTGGACAGTGATCAACTTCCTGATCCTTCTTTTTCTTCTGAACCGCCTGCTCTTCAAGCCGATCCTCGGCGTGATGGATAAGCGCCGTGAGAAGATCGACGGTCTCCGCCGTGAGGCCGAGGCCCTCCGTCGGTCTGTGGATGAAGAGGAAAAGGCGGCGGATGACGCTGTCAGAGCCTCCCGCATCGAAGCAGGTCAGGCCATCGACGCGGCCGCCAGGGATCATCGTGAGGCTCTGGAGAAGGCGGTATCCGATGCACGCCGGCGGAGTCTTGAGAAACGAGAAGAGGCCGATGAGGCGATGCGCCTGGCCGGGGAGAACGCCGGACGCCGTCTGGAGGCGTCTGCCGATGAACTGGCCTCGGTTCTGGCCTCACGCATGCTTGACGCCGCGGCCGGCTGAGGCGGGGCGGAAGAGTTTTACGCAGATTATCAGGAAGGAGCCTGACAGGACATGAAAGGATGGAGCCTGCTTGCGGCATTCATCAATTTTGCGATACTGGCCGGAGCCCTTTATTTTATCGGGCGCAGGCTGGCCGGCAAAATGATCGGTGCCTATCGCGACAAAGTCGCGCAGAGCCTGAAGGAGGCCGATCAGACGCTTTCGGACGCCAGAGCGCTTTTGGACGATGCGCCGCAGCGCCGCCGGAAGAATCAGGAAAGACTCGATGCCGTTCGGGCCAAAGCCGGCCGTGACCTTGCCCTTCTCCGGGAGGATAATGACAGGGAGACGGCACGGGAGGTGTCCGGTTATGAGGAACGGGTCACTTACCACAAAGAAAAGCTGAAGGAGACGCTGAACCGTAAACTGGCCGCCGCTGCCGCCGATAAGATCATAGCCGCGGCGGAAGAGAAGCTTACGGCACCGTCCGCAGAGGCGGCGCTTCAGGCCATGAACCATGAGTTTGCCCTTATGCTGGGCGGCGTCATCAAACCCTGCACCGGCCGGAAGGTTTCGGTCCGGGTCCGCTGTGCCCGTCCCCTTGCCGATGAGGATCTGGCGCTTATCAAAACAGCCGCATCCGCTGCCGCCGGCGAGGCGGCGGTTTCGTATGATATCGGTGAAGATCCCGCTCTTATCGGCGGCATCCGCCTTGAAATGGATGACTGGGTCTATGACACGACGGTCAGAAACAATCTGGAACGTATCCGCCGTGAGATTCTTACAGACGGTATGACCGGCGGCGATTTCCAGGAAGCCCTGACAGAGACGATCAACGGGAGCCGCCGACGCATGGCTGTCTACGAGGCCGGTTATGTGGACACCCTGCGGGACGGCATTGCCCATGTCAGAGGTCTTAAGCGCCTGATGTACGGTGAGATGATGACCTTCCCTAACGGCAGCATCGGTATGGGGATGGATCTTCTCGACGGCACCTCCGGTGTCATGCTTCTGGATAATCCTGATGCCATCGAGGAGGGCGATGAAGTCCGTCGTACCGGCCGCATCATCGAGGTTCCGGTCGGCGAGGCTCTGATTGGCCGTGTCGTCGATACCCTCGGTCGTCCCATCGATGACAAAGGCATCATCCGGACGACCGAACACAGACCGATCGAAAGTCCGGCGCCCGGTGTGCTGGAGCGTCAGCCCGTGACCGTGCCTCTGCAGACCGGTCTGAAGGCGGTGGATGCCCTGGTGCCTATCGGACGCGGACAGCGCGAGCTGATCATCGGTGACCGCCAGACAGGCAAGACCGCCATCGCCCTTGATGCCATCATCAATCAGAAGGACACCGGCGTTATCTGTGTTTATGTTGCCATCGGCCAGAAGGAATCCACCGTGGCCGGCTTTGTCAGCCGGCTGGAGGCGGCCGGCGCCATGGACTACACCGTCATTGTGGCCGCCAATGCCTCTGAAGCCGCGCCGATGCTTTATCTGGCACCCTATACCGGCGCCGCCATCGGTGAGTATTTCATGTACAGCGGCCGGGATGTGCTGATCGTCTACGACGACCTGTCCAAGCAGGCAGTGGCCTACCGTGAGATCTCGCTGCTTCTGCAGCGTCCGCCGGGGCGTGAGGCTTATCCGGGCGATATTTTCTATGTCCATTCCCGTCTTCTTGAGAGAGCGGCCCGTTTAAGTGATGAAAAGGGCGGCGGCTCCATGACGGCCCTGCCGATCATCGAGACTCAGGACGGTGATATTTCCGCCTATATTCCGACGAATGTGATCTCCATCACCGACGGTCAGATCTTCCTTGAGAGTGAGCTTTTCAACAGCGGTGTCCGGCCGGCTGTCAACGTCGGTCTGTCGGTCTCCCGTGTCGGCGGCGCCGCTCAGCTGGGGGCGGTCAAACAGGTGGCCGGCCGTCTGCGCATGGAGCTGGCCCAGTATCGTGAATTGGCTGCCTTCTCGCAGTTCGGTTCCGATCTTGACAAAACGACCCGTGAAACACTGAACCGCGGCGAGAAGATGACAGAGATCCTCAAGCAGCCCCAGTTCCATCCGATGTCTGCCGCCGACCAGGTCATTATCCTTTATGCGGCCGGTCAGGGCTATGTTGATGCGGTGGCACTGAAGGATGCGGCGGACTACGAAAAGGGCCTGCTGCCCTATGTTCACACCGCCATGCCGGATCTCACAGCGGCCGTTATGAGCGGCAAAAAGCTGTCCGAGACGGTGCTTGCGGCTTTGAGATCCCATATCGAAGCGTACACCCGGGACTTCCTGTCAGCTCACAGGATGTGATTAAGGAGCAGCGATGAGTTCAAGTATGCGTGCGATCCGGGCGCGGATCAGAAGCATTGAGGGGACGCGCAAAATCACCTCGTCCATGAAGGTGGTTGCCGCTTCCAAGATGCGGCGAGTCCAGAAAATGCGAGGCACCCTGACGGCATTTTCCGAAAAAAGTGAACAGATGCTGGCCTCTCTTCTGGCCGGAGAGCCGGAGACGGATAATCCCTACCTGAGACAGCCCCCGGCGGTCAGGACGGTGACCGCCGTCGTTTTCCTGGGCAATCGCGGCCTGTGCGGCTCCTACAATCAGGATCTGATGGCTTATCTGACGGCGCACCGGTACGACTATTCCGAGATCGTCATCTGCGGCGCCTGGGGGCAGGAGATGCTGCGGGCTTCGAATCTGCCGATCATCCGTTATTTTGACACGCTCAGCGATGTCCCGACGCCCGGGGAAGCCGCCGTTGTCGCGGATTTCCTTAAGACGCGCTTCCGGGAAGGCAGGACAGACCGCATCGAACTGATCTATCAGAAGTATCTGACGGCGCTGACCCAACAGGTGACTTCTCAGGTCTATCTGCCGGTGATGCCTCCCGAAGGCAGCAGCGGCGAAGGGGCAGACTGCCTCTATGAGCCGGGAAAGGCCGCGCTTATTGATGCCCTGACGGAGCTGTATACCGGCAGCAGGATCCATGCCGTGATGCTGGAGAGCCGGGTCAGCGAGCATAACGCCCGCATGCGTGCCATGACGGCGGCATCGGACAACACCGAGGACATGATCCGCGAACTGACAATGGCGCTGAATCACGCCCGTCAGGCGGCTATCACAACCGAGATCGCCGAGATCGTCGGCGGTGCTTCGGCACTGAGATCGACCGATCATCCGTTGTGAGTGATACATAGAAGGAGAGAGACTATGTCAAAAGGCAAAGTCGTCAGAGTGGTGGGACCTGTCGTCGACGTCAGATTCGAGGACGGCAGCCTGCCTGATATCAATAACGCCGTGGAGATCACAGAGGGTGGTCGGCGTCTGGTGCTGGAAACGGCCCAGGACATCGGCGGCCGAACGGTTCGCTGCATCGCCATGAGCTCCACCTACGGGATATCCCGCGGGATGGAAGCCGTGGATACCGGCGGCCCCATCAGTGTTCCCGTCGGAGAAGCGACGCTGGGCCGGATGTTCAATGTCGTCGGTGAAGCCATCGACGGCAAGGGTCCCGTCAAGGCGGAAAAAAGGATGCCCATCCACCGGCCGGCCCCGGCTTTTACCGATGTGCTTCCTTCCACTGAGATCCTGGAGACCGGCATCAAGGTTGTTGACCTGATGGCCCCCTATTCCCGGGGCGGCAAGATCGGTCTGTTCGGCGGTGCCGGTGTGGGCAAGACAGTTCTTATTATGGAACTGATCCACAATGTGGCCCGGGAACACGGCGGGTATTCCGTCTTTACCGGCGTCGGCGAGCGTTCCCGGGAGGGAAATGACCTGTGTAACGAGATGAACGGCTCCGGTGTTATCGACAAGACGGCGTTGGTCTACGGCCAGATGAATGAACCGCCGGGGGCGCGTCTTCGCGTGGCACTGTCGGGTCTGACCATGGCCGAAAATTTCCGCGATGAGAGCGGCCGCGACGTGCTGCTTTTCATCGATAACATTTTCCGTTTTACCCAGGCTGGTTCTGAAGTATCGGCGCTTCTGGGCCGTATGCCCTCTGCCGTCGGTTATCAGCCGACGCTGGCCTCCGAGATGGGCGCCCTTCAGGAGCGCATCACCTCGACCCGCGACGGCTCCATTACCTCGGTTCAGGCCATCTATGTGCCGGCCGACGACCTGACGGACCCGGCACCGGCGACGGCCTTTTCCCATCTGGATGCCACGACGGTTCTGTCCCGGTCTATTGCCGAGATGGGCATTTACCCCGCCGTTGACCCGCTGGCCTCCACCTCCCGTATCCTGGAAAAGGAGATCCTCGGCGAGACCCATTACACCACGGCACGGGATGTGCAGGTGGTTCTGGAAAAATACCGCCAGCTCCAGGATGTGATTGCCGTTCTCGGCATGGATGAACTGGGAGAGGAGGATCGCCGGACGGTCAATCGTGCCCGCCGCATTCAGCGTTTCCTGTCGCAGCCCTTCCATGTAGCCGAGGCATTCACCGGCATGGAGGGCCGCTATGTCCCTCTCAAGGAGACCATCCGGGGCTTCCAGGCCATTCTGGGCGGCGAGGCGGACGATATTCCCGAGCAGGCCTTCCTTATGTGCGGCACGATCGACGAAGTCTATGCAAAAAAAGCGGATTACGAGGGCTGAGAACCATGGCCGGTCATGTTATGACACTGATCATTATGACAGGCAGCGGTGAGCTTTATCACGACGCTGCCTCGTACATTAACCTGCCGTCGACGGACGGCACGGTGGGCATTCTGCCGGGTCACGCGCCGATGCTCTGCGCGGTGGCAGCGGGCACGGTCCTCTGCCGGCACGAAGGGGCGGAGGCACGCATCGAGGTCGGCAGCGGCGTCGCGGAAGTGCGCGGGGATGTCGTGACCCTGCTGGTTCAGCTGCCGTCTCATCGATGATGGGAAGCCGGATTATCGAAAAATGCGATGGTAATTATCACGGAAAATGATAAGAAGCATTGACAAAACGGAGCGGCGTCATTATAATCTACATTTGCAAGCCGACGCTTTAAACCGATAAAGCGCCGGACAAAATGAGGAATGGTGAAGATTATGAAAAAGAGAATTATCGCGGTTATTGCCGCCGCCGCTATGGTGATGACTATGACAGCCGCCTGCGGCAAGAAGGACGATGCCATCACAGTCGGTATCTGCCAGCTGGTTCAGCACGAAGCTCTCGATGCTGCGACACAGGGCTTTAAGGATGCCCTGACAGCCGAGTTCGGTGACAAGGTCAAGTTTGACGAACAGAATGCTGCCGGTGACTCCCCGACATGCGCTACGATCATCAATCAGTTTGTCTCTGACGATGTCGATCTGATTCTGGCCAATGCCACTGCGGCACTCCAGGCCGCTGCCGCCGGCACGGATAAGATTCCGATCCTCGGCACCTCCATCACGGATTATGCCACAGCTCTGGATATCGACGGCTGGACAGGCGTCACAGGCAAGAATATTTCCGGCACCTCTGATCTGGCTCCGCTGGCAGACCAGGCGGCCATGATCCAGGAGCTGTTCCCGGATGCCAAGAATATCGGTATTATCTACTGCTCAGCCGAACCCAACTCCCAGTATCAGGCTGACGTGATTACAGAATCACTGACAGCTATGGGTTATGCCGTGGCACCGTACACCTTCACGGACTCCAATGATATCGCGGCCGTAGCCACCAATGCGGCTTCCGCCTCCGATGTCATCTATATTCCGACGGACAACACGGCCGCTTCCAACACCGCTGTTATCGATGCTGTCTGCCTGGATGCCAAGGTTCCGGTCGTGGCCGGTGAAGAAGGCATTGCCCGGGGCTGCGGTGTGGCAACACTGTCCATCAGCTATTACGATATCGGCTATAAGGCCGGCGAGATGGCCGTCGATATTCTGAAGAACGGCGCCGACATCTCCCAGATGGAGGTGGAATACGCTCCGGAAGTCACGAAGGAATACGTGGCCAGCCGCTGCGAAGCCCTCGGCGTTAATGTTCCGGAAGGCTATACGGCTCTTGCCGAAGAGTAAACATAACCACAGCACCACAAACAATGCGGCGGAGGTTGACCTTCGCCGCATTTTAAGGTACAAATAGATTTATATGATTTCTGGAAAAACGAAGAGGTGTTGATGTGGAAATTCTGAACCTTCTGAATGCCATGCCCGGCGCGGTGGCCCAGGGCCTGATCTGGGGCATCATGGCCATCGGTGTGTACATTACCTACAAAATCCTGGATATTGCCGATCTGACCGTTGACGGTACGATGTGTACCGGCGGCGCTGTCTGCATTATGATGATGCTGAACGGCTATTCTATCGGCGTGTCCCTTGCGGCTGCCTTTGTTGCCGGCCTGCTGGCCGGTCTGGTGACCGGCGTCCTGCATACGGTGATGGGTATTCCGGCCATCCTGGCCGGTATCCTGACCCAGCTGGGACTCTACTCCGTCAACCTGCGCATCCTGGGCGGCAAGGCCAACCAGGCCATCAGCGTTGACAAGTATGATCTTCTGGTGTCCCTGCGCTATATCAAGAATGTGCCCTTCTACCGCAATACGATTCTGGTGGCGGTCATCATCACGCTCCTTATGATCGCCCTTCTGTATGCCTTCTTCGGGACGGAATTCGGCGCCTCCCTCCGGGCCACGGGCTCCAATCAGCGGATGGCCTGCGCTCAGGGCATCAATACGACCCTGTGCAAGATCTTCGGCCTGATGCTGTCCAATGCCATTGTGGCCTTTGCCAGCGGCCTCTACGCCCAGTATCAGGGCTTTGCGGATGTCAATGCCGGCCGCGGCGCCATCGTCATCGGCCTGGCCTCCGTTATCATCGCGGAAGTCCTTTTCGGTAAGATCGCCCGAAATTTTGCCGTCAAGCTGCTGTCGGTCTCTGTCGGCGCCATCATTTATTATGCTGTTCTGCAGATCGTCCTGTGGCTTGGCCTGAATTCCAACGATCTGAAGCTCCTGTCGGCCGTGGTCGTCGCCATCTTCCTGTCTGTACCGAATATTCTCGAAAAAGTACGCATCAGACGTGCCTATTCAGAAGGGGAGGATAAATAATATGCTCACGATCACAAATGTCGAAAAAACCTTCAATAAGGGAACGATTAACGAAAAGAAAGCTCTCAACGGCATCAATCTGACACTGAAGGACGGTGATTTCGTCACGGTCATCGGAGGCAACGGCGCCGGCAAATCCACCATGCTCAACATGATCGCCGGTGTCTATCCGATCGACAAGGGCAAGATCGTCCTCAATGACGTCAATATCTCCCTGTGGCCGGAATACAAACGCGCCAAATTTCTGGGGCGTGTCTTCCAGGATCCGATGTTCGGTACCGCCGCCAGTATGCAGATCGAAGAAAATCTGGCTCTGGCCAACCGCCGCGGCAGCCGCCGTACCCTGAAGTGGGCCATTACCGCCGCCGAGCGTGAGATGTACAAGGAACAGCTGAAGACTCTGGATCTGGGCCTTGAAGAACGTCTGACCACCCGTGTCGGCCTGCTGTCCGGCGGACAGAGACAGGCCCTGACCCTGCTGATGGCCACACTGAAGAAGCCGGAGCTTCTTCTTCTTGACGAACATACCGCTGCCCTTGACCCGAAGACGGCCGCCAAGGTGCTGTCTCTGACCGAGAAGCTGGTCTCCGAGCACAATCTGACCACAATGATGATCACCCACAATATGAAAGACGCCATCCGTTACGGCAACCGTCTGATCATGATGAGCAACGGTCGTATCATCTACGACGTTGAAGGCGACGAGAAGAAGACGCTGAAGGTGGCTGATCTGCTGGAAAAATTCAAGGAAGACAGCGGCGAGGAGCTGGACAACGACCGCATGCTCCTGGAGAGCTGACAGCCTGCCGGCAATAAGACGGCCATAGGCAGGTATAAAACATGGCAAAATGAGAGGGCGTAAGAAACGATGGCTGTTTCTTACGCCCTCTTCAGGGTTTGACATAGTTCCGCGGTCCTTCAGAAACGGACACCCAGGGCGGCGAGTTTGTCCTTCATGGTCTGATAATCCGTGAAGGTGATGGTCTGATAGCCGGCTTCGGCGGCAGCGGCCGTGTTCGCCGCCATGTCGTCGATAAAGACAGCCCGCTCCGGCGTAATGCCGAAGGCTGCGGTCAGATACGCGTATGCGGCGGGATCCGGCTTGAGAAGATGGGTCTGATGTGACCAGGCCGCGCCGTCGGTCAGAGCCTCGATGGCCATGTCGCCGCGTTCGCTGAGGCGGTCATAGGTAAAGCGGTTCCAGTTCGACAGAATATAAAGCCGGTAGCCGCGCTGCTTCAGCGCCTCAAGCATCGGGACAGCGTAGCCGTAAGGCACCATAGCCCGGTCGATATTGTCGAGGAAGGCTGCGATCTCAGTTTGATATGACGGAAATGTCCGCAGATAGTCGTCGCGGATCTCCTCATAGGGACGCAGTCCCAGATCAAAGTCACGCCACAGGTCACTGAAGCGGTGGTCCGTCGTCATCAGGGTGATGATCTCTTCTGAAAATCCCAGCTCCTCCCGGCAGAATGTCAGGTAATCAAAACCGATGAGAACGTTGCCGACATCAAAGACAATGGTGTCGATGAGGGGTGATTTGCCCGGCTTCAAGGCTTTGGCCGCCAGCAGGAAGGCGTACAGGAAGACCGGAATGATGATGGTGCCGCCCAGTGCGGCGCGGAATAGCGTCTGTGCCAGTTCGCTTTTGAAAAAAGCGGAGACGAAGGCGCACAGATACAAGCCCGCCAGCAGGACGATGGCGATGATCGCCAGGATTTGTTTGATATTTTTATTCATAAGCCTTATTATAGCTAAGTGCCTGATAAGAGACAACATTCAAGTAAGAAAGAAGGTTTTGACCATGAATGAAATGGAACCTTTGTTTGCGACGGCGATAGCCCTTTTCGCGGGTTTGATGATGACCCGTGTCTTCAAATGGTGCCGTCTGAATTTTCCGGATGTGACGGCCTTCCTGATCGCCGGCCTGCTGGTGGGACCCTATTGCCTGGGCCGTCTCGGCATTCCGGGGATCGGGTTTACGTCCTTCGAAGCCGTCGATGCCATGGCGCTGATCACGGATGCCGCCCTGGGCTTTATCGCCTTCTCCATCGGCAGTGAATTCAAGCTCGAGAAACTCAGGCGTGTCGGCGGGGCTGTGGTCCGCGTGCTGATCGGCGAGGTGCTCTCGGCCTGCGTGCTGGTCGACCTGGCCCTTCTGGGACTTCATATGATTCTTGGTGAAGAGGTGCTGCCGCTGTCGGCCTGCATCACCCTCGGTGCCATAGCGGCGGCGACGGCCCCCGCGGCAACGCTGATGGTCGTCCGTCAGTACAAGGCGGAGGGCCCCATTGTGGATATTCTGCTGCCGGTGGTAGCCCTGGATGACGCTGCCGGCCTCATCATTTTCGCGGTCTCCTTCGGGATCGCCCAGGCCCTGGAGGGCGGTACCCTCAGTGTGATCACCGTGGCGGTCAATCCGCTGCTGGAGATCGTCGGCTCATTGGCGCTCGGTGCTCTGATGGGCTTTGTTATGACAAAGCTGGAACGTCTTTTCTATTCCAACCGCAACCGTATGGCCATGACGATCTCGCTGGTCTTTTTCACCATCGCCGTGGCTTCACTGGAGATTCCGCTGGGGCCGGTAACCCTGTCCTTCTCCAATCTGCTGGTTCTGATGATGATGGGAATGGTCTTCTGCAACCTCAGTCCCTTCTCCCAGGATATTTTCAAGAGAGCCGACAGCTGGACGATGCCGCTTTTTGCCACCTTCTTCGTGCTGTCGGGGGCGGATCTTGACCTGAGCGTATTCAGTTCCGTGAGCGTGGTGATCGCGGGCCTTGTCTATGTTGTGGTCCGTGTCATCGGCAAATACGCCGGCGCCTCCGTCGGCGCCCGTCTGGCTCACAGCAGCCCCGATGTCTGCCGCTATCTCGGCATAACCCTGTTTCCGCAGGCCGGCGTGGCTCTCGGCATGTCGGTGACGGCTTCCTCTCTCGGGACGGGAGAAGGTGCGCTGATCCGGAATATCGTGCTCTTCGGCGTGCTGATCTACGAACTGGTCGGACCGACATTGACGCGCTGGGCTCTGACGAAGGCCGGTGAGATCAGACCGACGCCGGAAGACAAGAAGAATCTGGCCCGTTTCAATCCCGCCGGATGAAGTGCCATTTTTGTGGCACTTTCAGGGATTTTCTGCTACAATATGATGTGCTTTTAATGTCGTGCTGTTTTTCACACTGAAAATCATTTGTTTGAGGAGATTATTATCATGGCTGATGAAAAGGCAAGAGATCTTATGAACGCCGAGGCCGCGGAGGCCACCCCCACGCCGGCTGCGGCGGAGGAATTTAAAATAGATAAAAACACCCTTCTGGGTCAGTGGAGAGCCAAGGCCTACGACCAGAATGCGGATAAAGGAAAATTAAGACGCCTCTGGCAGGACTATTTCCTGTCCGAGAAAGCTATTTATGCCGAGCTTCTCAAGACTCCGGATACGGTCGTCCGCGGCTCTGTCAAAGAGCTGGCCGACAAATTCGAGGTGACTCTGGAGAAGATGGTTGGCTTCCTGGACGGTATCAATGACAGCCTGATCGAGAAAAACCCGATCGAGACGATGACCGAGGATACCGAAGTCAATCTGGGCTTTGACAAGACAAGGCTCTACAAGAATATGGTGGAGGCCCGCGCCGACTGGCTCTATGAGCTGCCGGAATGGGACGCCATCTTTACAAAAGACGAACAGCACGCTCTTTTCCTGGAACAGCGTAAATCAGGCACGATCGTCAAACCGAAGAAGATCGGCCGCAATGATCCCTGTCCCTGCGGTTCGGGCAAAAAATATAAGAACTGCTGCGGAAGGAATCAGTAATTTAAGGAGAAATTCATGAAAATTACTCTGAAAGATAATTCCGTTAAAGAATACGATCATCCGATGTCAGCGTACGAGATTGCCGAGGATATCTCCGCCGGTCTGGCCCGTGCGGCCTGTGTGGCCGAGATTAACGGCGAGATCCGGGATCTGCGCACCGTGATCGACAGCGATGCCACCCTCAACATTCTGACAGCTAAGGACGAGGCCGGTATCAGGACCCTGCGGCATACCGCCAGCCATATTATGGCCGAAGCGGTCAAGCGTATCCGTCCCGATGTCAAGGTGGCCATCGGTCCGGCCATCGAGAACGGCTGGTATTATGATTTTGACACGGCGCCCTTTACCCGTGAGGATCTGGATAAGATCGAAGCTGAGATGAAGAAGGTCATCAAGGAAGGCCATGAGATCGTCCGCTACACCCTGCCCCGCGAGGAAGCCATCCGCCGGATGGAAGAGGAGGGCGAACCGTACAAGGCCGAGCTCATCCGTGACCTGCCGGAGGATGCCGTCATCAGCTTTTACGATCAGGGCGGCTTTACCGACCTCTGCGCCGGTCCGCATCTGATGAACACCAGGCCGGTCAAATATTTCAAGCTGACATCAAGCTCCGGTGCCTACTGGCGCGGCAGCGAGAAAAACAAGATGCTGACCCGTATCTACGGGGCGGCCTTCAACACGAAGGAAGAACTGGAAGAGTATCTTAAGAGACTCGAAGAGGCCAGGCTGCGCGATCACAACCGTTTGGGCCGCGAGATGGGTCTGTTCACCACCGTCGATGTCATCGGTCAGGGCCTGCCCCTGATTATGCCCAAGGGGGCCGCCATCATCCAGACGATGCAGCGCTGGATCGAGGACGAGGAAGAGCGCCGCGGCTACATGAGGACCAAGACACCGCTGATGGCCAAGAGAGAGCTCTATATCCTCTCCGACCACTGGAATCATTACAAAGAAGGCATGTTCATCCTCGGCGATACCGACAAGCAGGATGACCCGAATGAGGAGATCTTCGCCCTGCGTCCGATGACCTGCCCCTTCCAGTATATGATCTACAAGGCCGAGCCGAAGAGCTACCGCGATCTGCCCTGCCGTTACGGCGAGACCTCGACCCTTTTCCGAAATGAATCCTCGGGCGAGATGCACGGCCTGACCCGTGTCCGCCAGTTTACCATTTCCGAAGGTCATCTGGTCATCCGTCCCGACCAGACCGAGGACGAATTCCGCGGCTGCGTCGACCTGATGAAATACTGCCTGACGACCCTGGGCCTTCAGGATGACGTGACCTACCGCCTGTCCCTGTGGGATCCGGACAATGCCGATCACTATCTGGGCGATGCCGAGAAGTGGGACGAGGTCCAGAACTTCATGCGCAAGATCCTGAAGGATCTGGGCATCTCCTACAAGGAAGGTGTGGGCGAAGCCGCCTTCTACGGTCCGAAGCTGGATGTTCAGGCGAAGAACGTCTACGGCAAGGAAGACACCATGATCACCATTCAGCTGGATATGTTCCTGGCTGAACGCTACGATATGACCTTTACCGATAAGGACGGCCTGAAGAAGCGCCCGTACATCATCCACCGCACCTCGGTGGGCTGCTACGAGAGAACGCTGGCCTGGCTTATTGAAAAATACGCCGGCAACTTCCCGACCTGGCTGTGCCCGGAACAGGTCCGCATCCTGCCGATCTCCGAGAAATATATGGATTATGCCTTCGCGGTGAAGAAGAAGCTCAGAGATGCCGGCATCAAGGCCGAGGTCGATGAGCGGGATGAAAAGATCGGTTACAAGATCCGCTCCGGCCGTATGGACCGCCTGCCGTATCTGGCTATCGTCGGTCAGAAGGAGGCCGAGGATGGCAATGCCGTCTCCATCCGTTCCCGTTTCCTGGGCGATGAAGGTATCCGCAATCTGGATGACTTTATTGCCGATGTTCAGGAAGAGATCCGGACGAAGGTGATCCGCCCGAATGCCCCGGCGGAAGAGAAAAAATAACACCGACAGGCCATAAAGAAAAGACAGAGAAAAAGCAGCATGGCTTTCTTCTCTGTCTTTTTTTGTTCGGGCTGACGCTCAGGGGAGTTCCGCCGTCCAGGCGATCTGCGTACCGCTGCTGAGCGCGTTGTCATCGTAGACAATGGTGACCTTGGTCGAAGCGGGGTCCATGATGAAGCCCAGGGCGGCGGTATAACTGTTTCCCTCACTCACCGGCATCATGTTCACCTCGTCGTCATTTTCCGGGTTGAAATAATAGATCTGAAGGGCATTGCCGTTCTCATCGAGGGCTTTGAAGGAATACTGGCCGACCATCAGGGAGTCGATACCCTTTACGTTGCGGTAGGTGTAGGTGATGCGGACGACCTTCTCCGCCTCCTGACCGCTGGTCATCTGCTCCGGGGCGGCTTCGGCGATGTTCTCCATCGTCAGGGAGAGGGCGGCGCCGGCGCCTGTGATGTCATAGGTTTTTCCGATCTCGCCGGCAATGACGCTGTCGGACAGGTCCAGGTGGGTGCCCGGGACGATGTTGAGACCTTCGGACTTCGTTTCCTCGGTAACCTTGTAATCCTCGACACTGGGCATGTTGGGATCGATGTAGGCCTCCTTCGGTGTCTCAGCGGCCTCCTCCTCGGGGCTCAAGGGCTGCTGAACGATGCTGATGGAGGACGCTTCGCTGATATCGGATTCGGCGGCCCGGCGTCCGCAGCCGGCTGTCATAGTCAGAGAGGCGGCGATGAGAACGGCCAGGACCGGCAGTATTTTTCTGTTGAACATAAACTTGCCTCCGTGGTACCATAAGACGGTACGAATGATGCTGTCGTAAACACAGGATGACAGCAGTATACCATATCCGGGCGGTCAATGCCAAAGGCGGGCAAAGCCTTCACACAATCTTCACTTTTTGGCGTCAGGCGGCAGAAAAACCGCAGAAATCAGGGAAAATCGCTTGACGCGGCGGCCCCTGTATGATAGAATGCAGAAGTTCGAAAAGAAAGCAGAGTGTCCACTCTCACCTCAGCATGTGGTCTGTGACTGAGTGTTAATATAGCAGAGACGGAATTTCCGGACTCATTGCGTTGGTGGACAGGTCTGCGGCCGTCCATCTTTTTTGTTGTTATGAGGGTATGAGGAGGTAGAGCAATTAGCGATTTAATGATTAACGGTCAGATCAGAGATAAAGAAGTGCGTCTGATCGGAACCGATGGTGAACAGCTTGGTATTATGTCGGCCCGTGAAGCTCAGGCTATGGCTGACGAAGCAGGTCTTGACCTGGTTAAGATCTCCCCGAAGGCTGTGCCTCCGGTGTGCAAGATCATCGATTATGGCAAATATCGTTATGAATTGAGCCGCAAAGAAAAAGATGCCCGCAAGAAGCAGAAAGTGATTGAAGTTAAGGAAGTCCGCATGTCGCCGAACATCGACACGAACGACCTGAACGTCAAGGTTGCTTCCGCCCGCAAATTCCTGGAAAAAGGCAACAAAGTTAAGGTCAGTATCCGTTTCAGAGGCCGTGAGTTGGCGCATACCGCCGATTCCCGTCCGATGATGGAGGACTTCGCACAGCAGCTGTCCGATGTGGCTGTTGTCGATAAGGCGCCTAAGATGGAAGGACGCTTCATGACCATGTTTCTGGCTGCGAAGAAGTAAATTAAGAGAGGAGACTATACATCATGCCGAAAATGAAGACAAAACGGGCCGCCGCTAAACGTTTCAAAGTGACTGGTTCCGGCAAACTGAAAAGAATGAAAGCTTACAAGAGCCATATTCTGACAAAGAAATCCCGCAAGACAAAGAGAAATCTGCGCCAGGCGACCATGACAGATGCGACGAATGCAAAGGTCATGAAGAAGATTTTACCGTATCTGTAATGAAGGGGAGGACAGAAAAATGGCAAGAATTAAAGGTGGCGTTAACGCCAAGAAAAGACATAATCGTGTTCTGAAGCTCGCCAAAGGTTATTATGGCGCCAGATCAAAACAGTACCGCATCGCAAAACAGTCCGTTATGCGTGCTCTGACAGCCCAGTTCGCCGGCCGTAAGCAGAGAAAGAGAGATTTCCGCAAACTGTGGATCACCCGTATCAATGCCGCTGCCCGTATGAACGGTCTGTCCTACAGCAAGCTGATGCACGGCCTGAAGGTGGCTGATATCAACATCAACCGCAAGATGCTGGCCGAGATGGCTGTGAATGACAAAGCCGGTTTCGCCGCTCTGGCTGAGATCGCCAAGTCCAAACTGGCCTGACAGTGACATAATGGCTGCGCACGTCTGTAGTGTGCAGCTTTTTTTTATCCGAAAATATAACAAAGAGAGGACTTTCCCCCATGCTCAGCGCCCTTCATGACGTTATCAAAGCCATCTCCGCATTTCTGTATCAGCCCTGGTTCGTGCCCCTTATTCTGCTGATCGGCGGCTTCTGCTTCACGATCCGCAGCCGTTTTATCCAGGTCCGCTGCCTCGGCGAGGCCTTCCGCGTCGTTCTGGAAAAGCCGGAAAAGGCCGGCCGCATCTCCTCCTTCGGCGCCCTGATGGTCTCGACAGCCTCCCGCGTCGGCACCGGCAACATCATCGGCGTATCGATGGCCATCTGCCTCGGCGGTCCCGGCGCCCTCTTCTGGATGTGGATAACGGCAATCCTGGGCGGGGCTACCGCCTTTGTGGAATCGACGTTGGCGCAGATCTATAAGAAGAAAAATCCCGACGGCTCCAGCTTCGGCGGTCCGGCCTTCTACATGCAGGATGCCCTCGGTCAGCGCTGGCTCGGCGTGATCTTCTCCTTTCTGATCATCTTGATCTACGCTGTCGGCTATAACATGCTGGCGGCCTATAACCTGCAGACGACCTTTGCGGCCTTTGATTTCTATGATAAAACTTCCACGCCGGTCGTCATCGGCATCATCCTGGCGGTGCTGTTCGGCATCATTGTCATCGGCGGTGCCCGCCGGCTGGCGCATTTTACCGAAGTGCTGGTGCCGGTCATGGGTGTGATCTATGTGCTGGCCTCACTGGTGGTTCTGGTGATCAATGCCGGCCGCCTGCCGGCGATGTTCGCCGGCATTTTGTCCGATGCCTTCAATGTGAAAGCCATTTTCAGCGGCTTTGCCGGCTCCTGCGTGATGTACGGCGTCAAGCGCGGCCTCTATTCCAATGAAGCCGGCATGGGCTCCGCACCGAATGCGGCGGCCACTGCCGATGTGTCGCATCCGGCCAAGCAGGGCATCGTGCAGATGCTGTCCGTCTTCATCGATACGCTGCTGATCTGCAGCGCGACGGGCCTGCTGTGCCTGAGCACCACGGTGGAACCGACGGCGGAACTGGCCGGTGCGCCCTACGTTCAGGCCTCTCTGGCGACGGTCTTCGGCGATTACGGCCCGATCTTCCTGGCGATCGCGATGTCCCTCTTTGCCTTTACCACGCTGATCGGCAACTATTCCTACTGTGAAGGCTGTCTGGAATTCATCATCCACCGCAAGCCGAAGAAGGTTGAGCTTCTGGCCTTCCGGTTGGCGGCGTCGCTCATCGTTCTGGCCGGTGCCGCCGCCAGCGCCGGTATCGTCTGGGATACGGCGGATATGCTGCAGGGGCTGATCGTCTGCGTTAACATGCCGGTGATCCTGATCCTGGGCGGCAGGGCTATCCGTTGCCTGGAGGACTATACGGACCAGAAGAAACGCGGCCTCAACCCGGTATTCAAGGCTGCCGATATCGGCATTCGCGAAAAGACCGATTTCTGGAACTGAGTGACGGATCCGACCGGTCAGCCGGTCCCGGGGGTATCGGTCTGCTGTCAAGATCCGGAGGTGTCATGATGGATTTGTTTGATTATGTAAAAGAAACCAGAAAAGAAAAGACGTCCCCTCTGGCGTCGCGGATGCGCCCGCGCTCGCTGGAGGAGGTGGTGGGACAGCAGCACATCATCGGTAAGGGCCGCCTTCTGTACCGGGCTATCAAGGCCGATAAGCTGAGCTCTGTGATCTTCTACGGCCCGCCGGGCACGGGCAAGACCTCTCTGGCACAGGTGATCGCCCGGACCACCCGCTCCGAGTTCCGTCAGATCAACGCCACCACCGCCGGCAAAAAGGACATGGAAACGGTGGTGGAGGAGGCAAAAACCCTCATGGGCGGCTACGGCCGCCGCACGATCCTTTTTATCGATGAGATCCACCGCTTCAACAAGGCCCAGCAGGACTATCTGCTGCCCTATGTGGAGGACGGTACCCTGGTGCTTATCGGCGCGACCACCGAGAATCCCTACTTTGAAGTGAATTCCGCTCTGCTGTCGCGGTCAACGCTATTTGAACTTCACCCGCTGGAGACGGCGGATATCGCCGCCCTTCTGGATCGGGCCATGGCGGACGAAGACCGGGGATTGGGAGCCTTCCGGGCCGAGCTTCTGCCGGAGGCCCGGGACTTTCTGGCTGAGGCGGCCGGCGGTGATGCCCGCGGGGCGCTTAATGCCCTGGAGCTGGCGGTGCTGACGACGGATCCGGATGCCTCCGGGCGCATCGTCATCGACAGGGCCATGGCTTCCGACTGCATCCAGAAGAAGATTGTCCGCTATGACAAGGACGGCGAACAGCATTACGATACGATTTCGGCCTTTATCAAATCCATGCGCGGTTCCGATCCCGATGCGGCGGTCTATTATCTGGCAAGGATGCTGGAGGCGGGAGAAGACATCAAGTTCATCAGCCGGCGCATCATGATCTGTGCCTCCGAGGATGTGGGCATGGCCGATCCGCAGGCTCTGGTGGTGGCAACGGCAGCAGCCCTGGCCGTGGAGAGGGTTGGTATGCCGGAGGCAAGGATTCTGCTCTCAGAAGCCGCGGTTTATGTGGCGACGGCGCCCAAGAGCAACGCCTCCTATCTGGCGGTAAACAAGGCGATGCAGTCGGTCCGGGAAAAGAGAACATCGACGCCGGGGCATCTGATGAACATCCACGCCAACGGCGAAGGCGACGAAAAAAAAGCCGTGGGCTACCGCTATGCCCACGATTATCCTAACCACTGGGTAGAGCAGCAGTATCTGCCCGACGAGATCCTCGGCGAGCGATTCTATGAGCCGACGGGCCTGGGATATGAGGAAACCGTCATGGCGAATTTAAAAAAGCTGAAGGGACAGTGACGTCTCTTCAGCTTTTTTTATAGCGTGTTTTATGCAGCCTATGCGCTTTTTATTCGCAGCCGGACGGATCATTTTTTAAAGAAGGCATTCATCAGCGACAGATAGATCTCGGAAGATTTGTCCGGCCATTTTGAGCAGACCGTCGCCGCCATATCCTCGGTGGGCACGGTCAGCGTCAGGTCAATGACCGTCTCGGCGCCCTCACGCACCTGGCAGTGGACGGCATAATCGCCGGACTCCGTCCTGTCGTAATCGGCGCGGACGCAGGATTCGTTGCGGATATCGTAGGCATTTCTCTTGAGATAGGCATCCACATCGGCGCGGATCTCGGCGGGGATATCCGATACGAAATATTCCAGCGTCTGTTCCCCCTCAGCTGTTGCACTGTACTGGGAGGTGTTGCGGATCTTCTCGCGGGAGATCAGGTGCGCATCCTCCAGATCGTTGATGGCTTCCTGCACATGGAAGTAGTCGGTATATTTCTGATCGATAAGAAAGCTCATCAGCTGCGTGTTGGACAGCGGATAGGTGACACGGCGGAGCATGTAAAGCAATATCAGTTTGTACAGCGTCTGTGTATCAGTCATAGCGTATTTCTCCGATAGAAAATCTCATATCATCTTATCATCTTTAAAGTGTGATGAAAAGAAGAAATGAAAAGACGCGCGCCGGCCTGTTTTGCATAAAATTCATGCTTTCTTAATATTATGCTTTACCGTCACGCTGTGCCGTGATAAAATTTTCAAATATGAATGCGTTTAGCCAAACAAGATAGTCAATCAGTATTTCCAAGGAGGATTTTTCATGAAAAAGTTAGTATGTCTTGTCCTGACCGCCGCTATGGTTCTCGGTATGACAGCCTGCGGCCAGACGAAGGAAGCCGATAAGATCACATCCGTTGATCAGCTGGCCGGCAAGAAGGTCGGTGTTCAGACCGGTACCACCGGCGACCTGTATATCTCTGAAGACGAAGAACTGGGTGTCGGTGCCGTCGAGCGTTACAACTCCGGCTTTGAAGCCGTTCAGGCTCTGTCCCAGGGCAAGATTGACGCCGTCATCATTGACGATTCACCGGCCAAGACCTTTGTGTCCCAGACCGAAGGCCTGACGATCCTGGATTCCCCGTATACCGAGGAAGAATACGCCATCGCCTTCGGCAAGGGCTCCGAGCTGACCGCTTCTTTCAATGAGGCTATGGCCGAACTGATCGCCGAAGGCACCTTCGATGCTATTGTTGAGGCTTATCTGACAGCCCAGAGCGACAACAAGCCGGTGGAGCATGCCTATGTCACACCGGAAGGCACCACTTATCCGAACGGATCCCTGAAGATGGCCACCTCGGCTGACTTCCCGCCGTATGAATACTATGAAGGCGAAGACATCGTCGGTATCGATGCCGAGATCGCCCTGGCTATCTGCGACAAGCTGGGCTATGAACTGGTCATCGAAGATATGAAGTTCGATTCCATCATCGCCGCTATCTCCACCGGCAAATGCGACTTCGGTATGGCCGGCCTGACGGTGAACGAAGATCGCAAGCAGAATGTGGACTTCTCCGATGCTTATATGACTGCCAAGCAGGCTGTTATCGTAAAGGAATAAACACTCATGCTCGACAATGTTATCTCTAATTTTGGCAGTCAGTTTCATGCCAATTTTATTGCCGAAGACCGCTGGAAGATTCTTCTCAGCGGTCTCGGCGTTACTTTGGAGGTCACCCTTTTTGCCCTGATTATCGGTATTGTTCTGGGATTTGTGGTGGCCATCATCCGGGCAACCCATGATCAGACCGGCAGACTCCGCATCGCCAATGCCGTCGCCAAGGTCTATACCACGGTGATCCGCGGTACACCGGTCGTCGTTCAGCTGCTGATTATTTACTTCGTCATCTTTTCCTCCGTCAACATCAGCAAAGTGGTGGTGGCGGTGCTGGCCTTCGGCCTCAACTCCGGCGCCTATGTCTCGGAGATCGTCCGTTCCGGCATCATGTCCATCGATATCGGCCAGCTGGAGGCGGGCCGGTCCCTGGGCTTCAACTACACCAAAACGATGATATACATCATTATGCCCCAGGCCTTCAAGAATGTCCTGCCGGCTCTGGGCAACGAGTTCATCACCCTTCTCAAGGAAACTTCCGTTGCCGGTTATATCGCCCTGCAGGATCTGACCAAGGCCGGCGACCTTATCCGAAGCCGTACCTTCAGTGCTTTCATGCCGCTGATCGCGGTGGCGCTGATCTATCTGGGTATGGTCGGCTTCTTCACCTGGCTTCTGGGTAAACTGGAAAGGAGGCTGAGAGACAGTGAACGCTGAAAACAACCGCGAAGAGCCTCTGATCCGCGTGGAGGGTCTGGAAAAGTGCTTTGCCGCCAGAGGCCGGAAGAAAAAGCAGTCCGCAGAGGCTGTCTATGCCCTGAACGGCATTACCACCGATATCTACCGGGGGGAGGTCGTGGTCGTGATCGGGCCCTCGGGCTCGGGCAAATCCACTTTCCTCCGCTCGCTGAACCTGCTTGAAATACCCACCGGCGGTCATATATACTTTGAGGGTGAGGATATCACCGATAAAAAGGTCGATATTGATCGTCACCGCCAGCACATGGGCATGGTATTCCAGCATTTCAACCTGTTTCCCCATATGACGATTCTGCGCAACCTGACACTGGGGCCGGAAAAACTCCAGGGCAAGTCTCAGGCCGAAGCCGAGGAGCTGGCGATGAAATACCTGCGGCGCGTCGGTCTTGAAGACCGGGCCAATGCCTATCCGAGCCAGCTTTCCGGCGGGCAGAAACAGCGTATCGCCATCGTCCGTGCCCTCTGCATGAATCCGGAAGTGATGCTTTTCGATGAACCGACATCGGCTCTCGATCCGGAGATGGTCGGTGAGGTCCTTGACCTGATGAAGGAACTGGCCCGGGAAAAGATGACCATGGTCTGCGTTACCCACGAGATGGGCTTTGCCCGCGAGGTGGGCACGCGCATCCTCTTTATGGATGAAGGCCGGATCAGGGTGGAAGGCACACCGGAGGAATTCTTTGAGAATCCGAAAGATGAACGGCTGAAGGAATTCCTGGGCAAGGTGCTTTGATACCGTGACGAGAGAGGTGCTTATGAAAAAGAAGCTGCATAATCCCGAGGTGGATCTGCTGTTTGACGCGATCCTCTGCCTGAAGAACCGAGAAGAATGCTACCGTTTCTTCGAAGATCTGTGCACCATCAACGAGATCCTGTCCCTGTCCCAGCGCCAGGAGGTGGCACGCATGCTGAATGCCGGGGAGACCTATATGAAGATCTCCGAGAAAACCGGCGCATCCACGGCGACCATCAGCCGAGTCGGGCGCTCCCTGAACTACGGCAATGACGGCTACGAGCTTGTCTGGAGCCGCCTGGCCGAGGCCAAAAAGGCCGAAGAAGCGGCCGCAAAAGCCGGTGAAGGATCGAAAAAGCAAGACAATAACTGACACAGTGCCTGACAGGTCTCCGCCCGGCCGCCCGCGGCCGGTGAAACTGTCAGGCATTTTTTCTTGAGTTTTTGGCGGCGGGATTATAATATAGGAATTAGTTTTTAAAACCATGTATCGACGTTGTCATACGACAACACCTTTTTCCGAGAGGTTTTTATGGATACGGAGATAAAGGAAAGCATCCGGAAGATTCTGAACAATTTTGCCGGGATGGATTACATCAGGCCGCAGGACGTGCCGGATATCGCCCTCTACATGGATCAGGTCACGACTTTCATGGAGGAGCGGCTCAAAAGCTGCCGCCGTCACGACGATGACAAGATCATGACGAAGACCATGATCAACAATTATGCGAAGAACGGGCTCATTCCGCCGCCGGACAGAAAAAAGTACAGCAAGGAGCACCTGCTGATCTTCATTTTCATCTACTATTTCAAGAGCTTTCTGTCCATCAGCGACATCGAGACCCTGATCACACCGCTGACCGAGACGTATTTCAACAGCGGCGAAGATTTCAATGTTGAAAAGGTTTACCGGCTGATTTATGATATGATCCACGGCCAGCTGGGCTACATGGCCAAGGATCTGATCCGCCGCTATGAGCTGTCGAATCTGGATTTTGAAGGCTGTGATGAAGAAGACAAGGCCTATCTGCATGATTTTGCCTTCATCTGCCTGCTGAGCTTTGATGTTTATGTTAAGAAACAGATGATTGAAAAACTGATCGACGATATGCCCGATCCGAAGACGGTGCGCCATAAGGCCGGCAGCCGCAGGAAGGATCCGGAGACATCGCGGTAACGGAGAATTATGTCTGCAAACGAGATTATCAGCGGTTTGAATAAAGAACAGAAAGAAGCGGTCCTCCACACAGAAGGACCGCTTTTAATACTGGCCGGCGCCGGTTCCGGCAAGACACGGGTGATCGTCCACCGCATTGCCTACCTCATCGACAGCTGCGGCGTTGATCCGGGACAGATCCTGGCTATTACCTTCACCAATAAGGCGGCCCGGGAGATGCGGGAGCGCGTCGACGCGATGGTGGGCTTCGGCGCCGAGGCTGTCTGGGTCATGACCTTCCATGCCTTCTGCGTGCGCGTGCTGCGCCGCCACGCCGAGGAGCTGGGCTATACCCGGTATTTTTCCATTTATGACACCGACGATCAGCTGTCACTGATGAAGACGATCTTCAAGCGCCGTCAGATCGACCCCAAGATACTCAAGGAGAAAACCGTTCTGGGCGTCATCTCCTCGGCCAAGGACGAACTCATCGGTCCGGCGCGGTTCCTGCGGGAAAACAGCGGCGACTATCGGCTCAGGCAGATCGGCGAGCTCTACAAGCTCTATCAGGAGGGCCTCAAGGAAAGCAACGCCATGGACTTCGATGATATCATCGTGGAGACCGTCCGCCTCTTCCGGGAAAGACCCGATATCCTCGCTATCTATCAGGAGCGTTTCCGCTACCAGATGATCGATGAGTATCAGGATACGAATAACGCCCAGTTTGAGCTGGTCCGGCTTCTGGCTTCGCGTTACGGCAATCTCTGCGTCGTCGGCGACGACGATCAGAGTATCTACAAGTTCCGAGGCGCCAACATCGGCAATATCCTGGGCTTCGAGAAGCAGTTTGACAAGGCCCATGTGGTGCGTCTTGAGCAGAATTACCGCTCGACCCAGACGATCCTTGACGCGGCTAATGCGGTGATCGCCAACAACACCGGCCGGAAGCGGAAGCGCCTCTGGACGGAGAACGGCCGCGGCGGCCCCATCTGTCTGCGCCGCTTCCCGAACGGCTTTGAGGAGGCTTCCTATGTGGCTTCCGACTTTGCCGGCAAGGTCCGCCGGGGCGAGTGTGCCTATAAAGACTGTGCCATACTCTACCGGACGAATGCCCAGTCCCGCCTCTTCGAAGAAAAGTTCCTGATGGCCAATATTCCCTATCGCATCGTCGGCGGCACGAACTTCTATTCCCGCCGCGAGATCAAGGATGTGCTGGCTTACCTCAAGACGATCGACAATGCCGTGGACACGGTGGCGGTACGCCGCATCATCAATGTGCCGAAGCGGAGCATCGGTGCGGCGACCCTGGGCAAGATCGCGGATTATGCCGAGTGCGGCGGCCTGACCTTCTACGAAGCCGCCCGGGAGGCCGACCTGGTGCCGGGCCTTGGCCGGAGCGCTGACAAGGTGCTGGCTTTTACCGATTTTATTGAAAAAATGCGGCTCCTCAGCCGTCAGATCAGCATCAGCGATCTGATCCGCGAGGTCATTGACAAGACCGGCTACGCGGCGGAGCTTAAGGAGGAGAACACCGAGGATTCCCAGGCCCGTCTTGAAAACATCGATGAATTGATCTCCAAGGCTGTTACCTACGAAGAAGGCAGCGAAAGCCCGACGCTGTCGGGCTTTCTGGAAGAAGTGGCCCTCATCGCCGATATCGACGATGTGGACGAGAGCGATGACAAGATTCTGCTGATGACCCTTCATTCCGCCAAGGGTCTGGAATTCGACCATGTGGCCATGGTGGGCATGGAGGACGGCCTCTTTCCCAGCTACATGGCCATGAATGCCGAGGATGACGGGGATATGGAGGAGGAACGCCGTCTGGCCTATGTGGGCATAACCCGGGCCCGCAAGACGCTGACCCTCACCTGTGCCAGGGAACGGCTCGTCCGCGGCGAGGTCCAGCTCAATCCCATGTCCCGCTTTATCCGGGAGATTCCGCGGGAACTCGTGGAAATCGAGACACCGGCAGGGGAAGGCACCCGTCGCCCGACTGTCGATATCCCGTCGAACAACACCTATGCCCGTATGAAGGAAGCCTTCCGCACGAAGGCCTTTGCCGGCACCGAAGCGTTCGGCAGAACCGGCAGCGGCTTCGGCGGCGGGGCCGTCAGCAAGGCCGGCAGTAAGACTGACAGTAAGGTCTCAGGCACAGCCGTAAGCCGGGCCAACAGCGCGGCCGGCAGCGGGACCGCCGGCAAAGGGACTCTCGATTATGCCGTCGGTGACCGGGTGCGTCACATGCGCTTCGGTGAAGGCACGGTCATGAGCATCCGCGACGGCGGACGGGATTTCGAAGTGACCGTGGATTTCAACGGATCCGTGAAAAAGATGTTCGCATCGTTTGCCCGCCTGAGTAAGGTGTGATAGAATCAAGTCAGAATAAGAATCATACCGCCGCGGCGGGGTTGATATCATCATGAGGAAAGGAAGGCAAAAGTTATGGAAAGACTGGATGAATTGGTCGAGCGTATTAAACTTCAGGAAGACAGCAAGGCTCAGCGCAAGATTCTCTGGGTACTGGCCGTGATCGGCGCCGTAGCCGCCGTGGTCGGCATCGCCGTTGCTGTTTACAAGTTCCTGACACCGGATTATCTCGAAGATTTCGATGATGAATTCGATGACGATTATGATGATTTCTTCGAGGATGAAGACGACGAAGCCCTCGAAGACGACGATGTTTGCGATGATGCTGAAGACGATGTGGAGCCCGTCGAGGTCAAGGCCTCAGCGGCCGACCTGGTCAAGGACGGCGCGGCCCGTGCCGCCGACAAAGTCAAAGACGCTGCCGGATTCGTCAAAGAAGCTGCCTCCGTGGCCAAGGACAGGGTCCGGGACGCTGTCGATGATTTCAAAGACAAAGTTTCCAAGGACTAACACAGATACGAACACAGGCTCCGGCTTAAGGCCGGAGCTTTTTTCAGCATACGGGACGGCACGCAAGACTGTCGGACAACGCCGGCAGGAAGAATAAAGAGAAACGACGGAGATTAACGATGAAACGACGCGAAGTACTCGAAGGCCTTGTGGAAAGGGTGGATTATCCGAATAAAGGGATCCTGACGGCGGAGGGCCGCAAGGTGACCGTGAAAAATACGATTCCGGGGCAGAAGATCCGCTTCCGGGTCCTGAGGACACGGGAAGGGGATGCTGCCGGCAACCTGGTGGAGGTGCTGGAGAAGTCACCTCTGGAGACCTGCCCGAAGGCCTGTGCCATCTATCCGGCCTGCGGCGGCTGTCTCTATCAGCAGGTACCCTACGACCGGCAGCTGGCTCTCAAGGAGGATCAGGTCCGGCGCCTTCTGGAGCCGTATTTTGATGACGATACGGTCTTCGAGGGCATCAAGGCCAGTCCCCACGCCTTCGCTTACCGTAATAAGATGGAATTCTCCTTCGGCAATGAAGTGAAGGACGGCCCTATGACACTGGGGATGCATCGCCGCGCCTCCACCTACGATGTGCTGACGGCCGATACCTGCCAGCTGGTTCATGAGGACCTGCGCAAGGTGCTACGCCTGACGTTGGATTATTGCACAGCCCGCGGTCTGACACCTTACAATAAGATCAGCCATACCGGCTTTATGCGGTATCTCCTTCTTCGTCGTGCCGAGATGACGGGGGAAATCCTGATCTGCCTGGTGACGACGACGGAAAATGACCATGATTTTGCGGCGTGGGCTGACGAGATCAAAGGCCTCGAACTGGAAGGCCGTCTTGCCGGCATTCTCCACGCCTGCTGCGACGGCTACGCCGACAATGTGGCCGCCGATTCCTACCGTATCCTTGAGGGCCGTGACTGGATTACCGAGAAGCTTCTGGGTCTGGAATTCAAGATATCGCTTTTCTCCTTTTTCCAGACAAACAGTGCCGGTGCGGAGGTGCTCTACCGGACGGTGCGGGATTACGTCGGGGAGGACCGCAATCAGGTGCTCTACGATCTGTACTGCGGCACCGGCACCATCGCTCAGCTTATGGCCGACAGGGCCGGCCGGGTCTACGGTATTGAGCTGGTGGAGGAAGCGGTGGCGGCAGCCGAAGAAAACGCCGCCCGTAACGGTATTGACAACTGTACCTTCCTGGCCGGCGATGTGCTGAAGATGCTGGGCGACATCAAAGAGAAGCCGGATTTTATCATTCTGGATCCGCCGCGGGAGGGTATCGTGCCGAAGGCTCTCAGCCAGATCATTGCCTACGGCGTCCCGCGCATGGTCTATGTCTCCTGCAAGGCCAGCTCCCTGGCCCGGGATCTGCAGACACTGACGCGCTTCGGGTATCGGGTGGAGCGGTGTACGCTGGTGGATATGTTCCCGCATACACAACATGTTGAGACGGTAGTTCTTTTAAGTAGGAAAAATCGACACATACATAGAATTTGAATTGGACACATCCGTGCTTGAAGGAAAAGGGGCATCCACCACTTATGAAGAAATCAAAACATATGTTTTCGAACAGACTGGACTAAAGGTATCTTCTTTGTATATCGGTCAGGTAAAGGATAAGTGTGGTATTAAAGAGCGTGCAAATTATCATCTGGGTTCTGGTAAAGGAAGCGTTCCGATTTGTCCGAGAGATAAGGAAGATGCCATCAAGGATGCTTTTAAATCTTTTGGTATGATATAGGTGTGATGTACAAAAGGTAAACGGGTGACAAATCATGACTGATGCAGAAAAAAGAGAATCTTCTCGTCAATTTTTCCAAAAATGGGTGGGCAGAGGAAAAGAAGATGAGGATGACCGTTCATATTGGTTAGATATCCTTCAGCGAATAATGGGGGCTGATGATGCGACTGACCGTATTGAATTTCAAAAAAAAGTTATTGTAGACGGGCATACTAAACGTATAGATGCTTATATTCCTGAAACGAAAATTATCATAGAGCAAAAGTCTTTAGGGATTGCCCTTGATAAGAAGGTTCA
>JAQXFO010000021.1 GCA_029005135.1 Lachnospiraceae bacterium | reverse complement strand
AAGGAAAATGTCAAGGCGGAACTGAAGGAAGGTTACCTGACGATCACAGCCTCCCGCCAGGATGAGCAGGAAGCTCACGAAGGCAAATGCATCCGCAAGGAACGCTACAGCGGCTCCTGCAGTCGCTGCTACTTCGTCGGCAAGAACCTGAAGAAGGAAGACATCAAGGCCAGATTCGAAGATGGTGTCCTGAAGCTCTTTGTGCCGAAGGTCGAGAAGAGACCGCAGGTCGAAGAATCCAACTACATTATGATCGATGGTTGATAGTTATTATCCGCTTCCGATAACTCACTTTTACTCTCTCTTAAAAAAATCGCCGCACCCTGACGGGGCGGCGATTTTTTTTGCTGTTTGCTGCTTTTTTGCCGGATTTTTTGATTTTCGTCAGCCCCGGGCGGCATGGGCGGCAACGATCTTGAGAAAATGCTGCTGAAGCCGCCGGTCCTCATCAAGCTCGGGATGGAAGGCGAAGGCGTATTGATTGCCGCAGCGGACGGCGGCGATGCGGCCGTCGACCACAGCCAGGATCTCGGGAACATCGCCGGTGGGTGAGGGGGCTGCCTCGACACTGACGACATAGGGCGCCCGGATGAAGGTCATGGGGACTTCACCCACGCCCTGAACCTCGGCCCGGGTGTGAAAACTGCCCAGCTGGCGGCCGTAGGCGTTGCGGCGGACCGTCATCGGGAAGGTGCCGAAGGTTTCGGGCACCTTGTCGCCGGGATCGGCTTCGATCCGGTCGGCCAGAAGGATCATGCCGGCACAGGTGGCGAAGACCGGAAGGCCGCTGCGGATCATGGCCCGCAGCCGGTCGAACATAGCCAGCTCCCGGAGAAGCTTGCTCTGAACGGTGCTTTCACCGCCCGGCAGGATGAGCGCGTCGAAGGGACGGTCCAGGTCGGCAGCGCTTCGCAGCTCGAAGCAGTCAACGCCGAGACTGCGGAAGACTTGCTCATGCTCCGCGAAGGCACCCTGGAGAGCCAGAACGGCGGCCGTCATCAGATGCCCCTCTCAGCCATCAGAAGAGCGATTTCCTGCTCGTTGATACCCACCATAGCTTCGCCGAGGTCTTCGGAGAGGCGGGCGATCAGCTTGGCGTCGGTATAGTTGGTTACGGCCTGGACGATAGCGGCGGCGCGTTTGGCCGGATTGCCGGATTTGAAAATACCCGATCCCACGAAGACACCCTCGGCGCCCAGCTGCATCATGAGGGCGGCATCGGCCGGGGTGGCCACGCCGCCGGCGGCGAAGTTGACGACCGGCAGACGGTGATTGTCATGGACATAGGCGACAAGCTCATAGGGTACCTGGAGCTGTTTGGCAGCCTCGAAGAGCTCATCAGGGCGCAGGGCACCGAGACGGGCGATCTCGCTGTTCATCCGGCGCATATGGCGGACGGCCTGAACGATATCGCCGGTGCCGGGTTCACCCTTTGTGCGGATCATGGACGCGCCTTCGCTGATGCGGCGGAGGGCTTCCCCCAGATCCTTGGCGCCGCAGACGAAGGGCACCTTGAAGTCTCGCTTGTTGATATGATAGACATCATCGGCGGGAGAGAGTACTTCGCTCTCGTCGATGTAGTCGATTTCAATAGCCTCCAGGATCTGCGCCTCGGCAAAATGACCGATGCGGCACTTGGCCATGACGGGGATGGACACGGCTTCCTGGATGCCGCGGATCATCTTCGGGTCGCTCATGCGGGAGACACCACCGGCGGCACGGATATCGGCCGGGATGCGTTCCAGGGCCATAACGGCGCAGGCGCCGGCTTCTTCGGCGATGCGGGCCTGCTCCGGGGTGGTGACGTCCATGATGACGCCGCCTTTCAGCATCTGGGCCAGCTGTTTGTTGAGTTCGTAGCGTTCGTTATAGCTGCTGCTGCCTGTGATAGCGGACATAATAGGGTACCTCTCTTTTTGTGTTTTGCTGTTTGGCGTTATGATCATTTCCGAAAATCGGATCGTTGACCTTTACAGTATCGATGCCGAGAATTATACTGACCATGTGACCATAAAAAAATAACCAATTAAAATATATTCAGTAAGGTCAGATGAGGAGAAAAAGGCCGAAATGCTCACGTATAATCTGGCGGATACAGGGTCAGATGCGATCTACACTTATCTGTACAAATGCATCAGACAGGACATTTTATCGGGAAAAATCAAGGCCGGACAGAAGCTGCCCTCGAAGCGGGCACTGGCGAAAAATCTGGGCATAAGCGTGATCACGGTGGAGGGGGCCTACGGTCTTCTGACGGCGGAGGGATATGTCTATTCTCTGCCGAAAAAGGGCTTTTACGCCGCAGACCCGGAGCTGATGCCGGCGGTGAGACCGGCCGGGAAGGCGGATCAAAGCGCTGATGGGAAGGGCCGGGCGCCGGGACAGACTATTCACACCGGCAATGTGGTGCTGACGGGCGGCAGCCGGGCTTATCTGGCGGATCTGACCAGCAATCAGACGGATACGGCAATTTTTCCGTTTTCCATATGGACGCGGACGATGCGGGAGGTCATGGCGGAGAAGCAGGAGGCGCTGATGGTCAATCCGCCCTGCGGCGGCATTATGGCGCTCCGGGAGAGCATCGCGGCTTATCTGGCGGATTTTCGCGGTATGAGCGTCAACCCGGAGCAGGTTATTATCGGCGCAGGGACGGAGTATCTCTACAGCCTGCTGATCCAGCTTCTGGGCCGCCGCTGCCGCTACGGTGTCGAGAATCCGGGGTATCACAAGGCGGCCCGGGTCTATGAGGAGATGGGCGCGGGAACCGCTTATATCGGGATGGATGAGGAGGGCATCCGCATCGATGAACTGGAGGCAAAAGCGGTGGATGTGATCCATGTCTCGCCGTCCCATCATTTCCCGACGGGGCATGTGACGCCGATCAGCCGCCGCTATGAGCTGCTGGCCTGGGCTTCCCGGGGTGAGGGGCGTTATATTATCGAGGATGATTATGATTCCGAACTTCGCCTGGGCGGCAAGATGATTCCTACCCTGCAGAGCATCGACGCGTCGGGCCGGGTGATTTATATGAATACCTTCACGAAGACCCTCTGTTCGACAGTGCGCATCAGCTATATGGTCCTGCCGTATCCGCTGTGCGAGCGTTTTTATGAAAAGCTGAGCTTCTATTCCTGCACCGTCTCGAATTTTGAACAGTATACGCTGGCCCGTTTTATGGCGGACGGCAGCTTTGAAAAGCATATCAACCGGCTGAGGAGCTTTTATCAGAAGAAGAGGGACAGCCTGCTGACAGCGATCCGCCAAAGTCCGCTGGCCAAACGGGCAGAGATCTATGAAGAAGAGGCGGGGGTTCATTTTCTGATGAAGATCCGTACGGACCGGGAGGAAGAGGCTTATACGGCGGCGGTACGGGCCGGCGGCGTGAGGCTGAAGCCCCTGTCGGCCTATTATTTTCGGGAGGAGGGCGCTCCTCTGGCGGAAGGGCGGGACAATACCTATGTGATCAATTATTCTTCCGTTCGGGAGGAGGTTATGGCGGCGGCCGTGCAGGTTCTTTTTGAGGCGGCTGTGACGCGAAATAAATCAAAAAACGATTCGAAATAAGGAAAAAACAGCGATATTATTGATAATCGTATCGCTGTTTTGTCTTTTTTTACGGCATATATAGTATAATGAAATAACAGCTGTACTTTGACAATAATGGGCGATGCAGCAGCGGAAAACAGGAACGGAGAGGCAAAAACGTGACATACAATATTGATTATCTGATATCAGCCCTGGTATTTCTCTGTTTGATTTCCTTTCACTATGTGGGACAACGGTGGTTTACGCATCAGCAGAGCCGGCGTTTTCTGAGATTCATGGCCCTGGGACTGGCGGACGCCGCCTTTGACCTTCTGACAACGGTACTGATCGCGGAGGGCGGGCCGGCGCTCCACAGTCTGACGGAGGTATCTCTGATCATCTTTTACCTGCTGCAGGCGGCGGTGCCGATGAGTCTCATTCTGTATGTTCAGTCACTGAGGCAGCTTTCCGAAGCCCAGTACAGGCGCATCGCTTATGTTGTCAGGATACCGGTTCTGCTGCTGGGGCTCCTTATCCTTTCCAATCACTGGACAAGGCTGTTCTTCACGATAACGCCTCAGGGAAGCTATATTCACGGTCCGTTTTACAATGTGCTCTACGGCTATGCGATTCTGGTAGTGCTTCTGATGGCGGCGGACAGTCTGCTGCATTTCCGTGAATACGGCATTAAAAATGTGTCGATCATCTGGGAGTTTCTGCTGATCATGGCGGCGACTGTCGTGATTCAGGGACTTTTCAATGATCTTCTGATGACCAGTTTCGGTCTGGCGCTGGGCATCACGATTCTTTATCTGACGATAAGCAATCCCCTGAGCTACACCGATAACCTGACGGGACTCTATGACCGTAATTACCTGTCGACGGTGCTGCGGCCTCTTCTGAAGCATAAGAAACCGATATTCCTGCTGCAGTTGTCGATCCGCAACCAGAGACAGATCAACGCGCTGTGGGGCAACGATATGGTGAACCGGTTCCTGAAGGATACTTCCCGGTGGCTGCTGCATATCAGCCGCGGCGAATGCGTTTTCCGTATCGGCGATAATCTGTTTCTGATTATCTGTACTTCATTGAAAAATTATATCCATGTGCGGGATAAACTGATCCGCTTCGATGAGGAAATGACGGCGGGCGGCGGGGATAAGATCCGGGCCATGACGGCGGTGATCGGTATTCCCCACGGTGAAGATCTGGAGGATAATGATGATCTCCTTGGCTATCTGGATTATCTGGGACAGCTGCTGCCGGCAGGCCGCAGCGGTGAGGTAATCCAGGGTGACGAGGAGACGCTGAGGGGTTATCGGTATCAGCAGGATATTGAAAAATATCTGGATACCGCCATTGGCCAGGATCTGTTTTCAGTGGTTTACCAGCCGATCTGGTCTGTGAAGGATCAGCGTTTCCGGACGATGGAAACCCTGAGCCGCCTGAATCATCCGACGCTGGGACCGGTACCGCCGGAGGTTTTTCTCGGTATTGCCGAGAAGCATAACCGGATCCTGACGATTGCCGAACTGCAGTTCCGGAGGGTCTGCCTCTTCGTCAGCGGTCACCGCGAGCTGCTGGATAAGCTCGATAATATCAAGTTCAATCTGTCACCGGTGGAGCTGCTGAACCGCAGTCATATGGAAAAAATGATGGCAATGATCGGTGAGTACGGTCTGGAGCCGGCCGTTTTCCAGTTTGAGATCACGGAAACGGCAGCCACCGAGTACAGCGAGGCTCTTAACGACATGACGGCGGTTTTCCGCGAACGGGGGATCAGCCTGTGCCTTGATGACTTCGGCAGCGGCTATGCCAATCTCAACACGGTTCTGAAGATGCCCTTCTCGGTGATCAAGATGGACAGATCGCTTCTTAACGGCATAGAAAAGGACGCCAACATTTCGCTCTTTTACCAGAGTATTCTGGCCCTGATGAAAAAGATGGGCTACCAGGTGGTGGCCGAGGGCGTGGAAACGGCGGATGAGCTGGCGATGCTGACGTCCTGGGGCGTGGAATTTATCCAGGGTTATTATTTTTCAAAACCGGTGGGCGGAGACACGCTGTTGTCCCTTCTTGCGGAGACCGGACTGCCGGCAGTGCGGTGAGAATGCCGGTCAGATTATCATAAAAAGGAAGCAAATACGGAGGCGCCGATGACAGTCAGCACGCCGGAAACGACGATAGACAGACTGCTCATGGCGCCTTCTGTTTCACCCATTTCCATGGCACGGGCGGTGCCGATGGCGTGGGAGGCAGTGCCGATGCCGATGCCGCGGGCGATGGGCTCCTCAATTCTCAGAAGCTTCAGAAGGAAGGGGGCGATGACGTTGCCGAAGATGCCGGTGATGATGATGACGGCGACGGTCAGTGTGACATAGCCGCCGAGCTCCTCCGAGACACCCATGCCGATGGCGGTGGTGATGGATTTCGGCAGCAGCGTGACATAGTTCCGGTGGTCGAGCCCGAATAGCAGGCTCATAACCAGCACGGAGAGAAGCGAAGCCAGCACGCCGGAGATGATGCCGGCCAAAACGGCGCCGGCATTGGCCTTGAGAAGGGCGAGTTTCTCGTAGAGAGGCACCGCCAGGGCCACGGTGGCCGGGGTGAGCAGATAACTCAGATAACGGGCACCCTCGTAATAGATGTCATAATCGATGCGGCACAGAGCCAGCACCGCGATGGTGATGATGACCGAGATCAGCAGCGGGTTGAGGATGGCCAGACGGAAACGGCGTTTCAGAAGACTGCCGGCCCCGTAGGCAGCCAGACTCAGAAATACACCGAAAAAGACAGATTCTTCCAGAAAACTCATGAGCGGTCCTCCCGGCGGCGGATCAGCGCCTGGGTGACCAGGGCCGAGACGCCCATAACGACGACGGTGACGACGAGGGTGATGATCACATAGGCTGCCAGACACGGTTTCAGGATCGCCCAGGATTCCATCAGACCGACGGCGGCCGGGATAAACATCAGCGGCATGATGTCGATGAGAAAGACAGCCGCCTCGCGGACGGCTTCGAGCCGGATCAGGCCCAGGCAGAGGCAGGCCAGCATGATGACAAGACCGTAGATGCTGGCCGGAATCGGCAGCGGAATAAGCTGGCCCAGAATCTCCCCGGCAAAGGAGACGGTGAGAATGATGCCGAATTGTTTCAGATAAGCCATAAGGGACTCCTTTTTTACTGTAGATAGGGAAGCCACAGGTATTCTATCGCGGCAACGGTGACTGGTCAAGATGATGTATACAAAATATTTTGTATTCTGCGCGCTGTCAAAGTGTGGAAAACAGATGAAAGAAAACTGTAAAAAGTGCTGAATTTGCAAGAATTTCCACAAAAATTATCGATTTCTAACGGAATACCATTCCAAAAAGGTACGATTGTGTTGGATATTATTAAAAAAATATTTTATAATAAATATCATAATGGCCTGCCGGCAAAAGGCGAGGCGGGGAAAAGAGACTCCGGTAAAGGAGAAGAATTATGAGTGCGGTTTTTACAGTAAACGGTCAGGAGATGACCTGTGTCGAGAATAAGAAGCTTATTCGTTTTCTGAGAGATGATCTCCGTCTGACCAGCGTCAAGGACGGCTGCTCCCAGGGGGCCTGCGGCGCCTGTTCTGTGGTGATCGACGGTGTCGTCCGTAAGGCCTGTGTGCCGGATACCGATTCTCTTAACGGCAAGTCCGTGCTGACGGTGGAAGGCCTCAGTGATTTTGATAAAAAAGTCTTTACGTATGCCTTCGGGGAGGCGGGCGCGGTTCAGTGCGGCTTCTGTATCCCGGGCATGGTACTGTGCGGTAAGGCGCTTCTTGACCGGAATCCGGATCCGACGGAGGAAGAAATCCGTTATGCCATCCGCAACAATTACTGCCGCTGCACCGGCTATGCCAAGATTATTGCCGCCATCAGGCTGGCGGGGCGCATTTTCCGCGACGGTGTCATCCCGGAAGCCTCTGAGACAGACTGGCAGATCGGCTCCCGCGTGCATCGCCTCGACGTGGAGGAGAAGGTGCTGGGATACGGCAAATACCCGGATGATTACTATCTGGAAGGGATGCTGTCGGTCGTTGCAGTACGTTCCAAATACCCGCGGGCCCGCGTGCTGGCTATCGATAAGACGCCGGCGCTGACTATGCCGGGGGTGGAGACGGTTATTCTGGCGGAAGATATCCCGGGCAAGGCCATTACCGGCCATATCTGGAAGGATCAGTATGTGCTGGTGCGTGCCGGGGAGATCACCCACTATCTGGGCGATGCGGTGGCCCTGGTGGTGGCAGATACCGAAGCCCATGCCAGAGCGGCGGCGGCTAAGGTGAAGGTCGACTACGAGGAACTGCCGATGGTGCGCAATATCGCCGAAGCAAAGGCCGAGGGCGCCCCGGTTGTTTTTGAACATAAGACAGATAATGTCTGCGCGGTCAAGCATATTGCCCGTGGTGATGCCGCCGGTGCGATCAAGGAGGCTCCTCATGTGATCAGCCGCCATTTTGAGACGCCCTGGACGGAGCATGCCTTCCTTGAACCGGAGGCGGCGGTGGCCTATATCGATGAGGACGGCGATGTGTTTGTTTACTCCACCGATCAGTCCTCGCACCAGACGCTGCATGAGGTCAAGGATGTCGTTGGTACTGACCGGGTCAAGGTGCAGAATGCGCTGGTCGGCGGCGGTTTCGGAGGCAAGGAGGATATGACGGTCCAGCCCTTCGCCGCCTTGGCGGCACTCCTTACCGGCAAGCCGGTTAAATGTAAGCTGACAAGGGCAGAATCGATCCTGGTCCATCCGAAACGGCACCATTTTGAAATGGATGTGACGATGGGCTGTGACAACGACGGCAACATTCTGGGCGTGATCGCCGAGGTCATGTCGGATACCGGCGCCTATTCCTCTCTGGGGCCGCCTGTTCTGGAGCGGGCCTGCACCCATGCCGCCGGGCCTTATCATTTTGAGAATTTTGAGATCACCGGCACAGCGTATTTCACCAATAACCCGCCGGCCGGCGCTTTCCGCGGCTTCGGCGTGACACAGACGAACTTCGCGACAGAGTCGCTTCTGAATATGATGGCGGACGAGATCGGCATATCACCGTGGGAGATCCGCATGCGCAACGCGATCCGGCCGGGCGAGGTTCTGCCGAACGGTCAGATCGTCGATGAGTCCACGGGTCTTGTCGAGACACTGGAAGCCGTCAAGCCCTATTACGACGAGGCGGTGGCTGCCGGCAAGCCGGTCGGTCTGGCTTCGGCAATGAAAAACGCCGGCGTCGGCGTGGGCCTGCCGGACTGGGGCCGCTGCAAGCTGGCAGTTCTTGAGGATGAAAAGGTCCATATCTTCACCGGCGCCTCCTGCATCGGCCAGGGCCTCGGCACGGTGCTGAAGCAGATGGTCGTCACCAACACGGACATTGCGCCCGAGGATGTGGTCTATGAACGCAGCAACACTTGGTTCTCTCCCGATTCCGGCGACACCTCCGGTTCCCGTCAGACGATGATCACCGGCGAGGCCTGCCGCCGCGCCTGTGAATGCCTGATGGAAGACAGACGGGCGGGCGCTTCCCTGAAGGCACTGGTCGGAAAGGTCTATGCGGGCAGCTATCTGGCGGCGACGGATCCGCTGGGGGCTGATAAGCCCAATCCGGTTTCCCATGTGGCTTACGGCTATGCCACGCAGATGTGCGTCCTGGATCCGAAGACAGGCCGTATCGAGAAGCTGGTGGCGGCTCACGATGTGGGCAAGGCTGTGAATCCTCTGTCCTGCGAGGGCCAGATCGAAGGTGGTGTGGTCATGAGCATGGGCTATGCCCTGCGCGAGCAGTATCCGCTTCAGGATTGCCGTCCGATCGAAAAATACGGCGAGCTCGGTCTCTTCCGTGCCCATGAGGTGCCGGAGATCGTGCCGATCGTGATCGATAAGCCGGGCCTCAATGTGGCCTGCGGCGCCATCGGCATCGGTGAGATCACTTCGATCCCGACGGCCCCGGCGATCGCGGATGCCTATTACCACTGGAATGGTGTCCGGCAGTGCGTACTGCCGCTGAAGGATACGCCGTATGAAAGGAGACGTTGATGGCTGTTAAGAAAAGATTTCCGGAGAAAACGGCCTTCGTCGCCTGCAATGGCGGCTGCCGTAAAAATGCGGAGGATCCCTGCCTCTACGGCTGCATCAGCTGTGAGCTGTGCGTCAATGCCTGTCGTTTTGGTGCGATCGCGCTGAATGAATACGGGGTGGCCGAGGTCGATGAAGAGAAGTGCATCGGCTGCGGCGCCTGTGTCAGAGCCTGTCCGCGTGAGATCATCCGCCTTCATGAGAAGGCCAATGAGATCGCCGTTAAGTGCTCCAATGAGAACAAGGGCCCGGATGCCCGCAAAAAGTGCGAGGTTTCCTGTATCGGCTGTGGCATCTGCGAGAGAACCTGTACCGCCGGCGCCATCCATGTGATCAACAACGTGGCGGTGATCGATGAGACATACTGCTTAAGCTGCGGTATGTGCGCGGTCAAATGTCCGCGGGGCGTGATCAGGGATCTGAGAGGTGTCCTGACAAAGGCCCGCTGATACCGGCGACCGTATTTGCCGGTGTCCTGCCGGAAAAAGAGTTGATTTTTCCTGATCTTGGGTATAGGATATTAGTAATTGAATAAGTCATGTCTCAGTCTTTGTTGATTCTCGACAAACTCAGAGGGAAGCAGGTGAGATTCCTGAACGATCCGGTCACTGTGAGCAGCCTTCCGGCTGTGAGTTCAGATACCTCGCTGAGACATGGGGAACAAGCTTCCGAAGAAAGCAGTTGTCCCTGGATCTTCATGCGACGATGAAGTTTAATTCCGGGTTTATCAGTGTCTGCTCTAAAGGAGCAGACACTTTTTTTATGTGAGGTTAAGAGATGATGCGTCGTTTGAAAAAAATTCTTCCTATATTACTGTCCGCTTCTCTGGTGCTGTCCGGTATGACACCGGTCTACGGCGCCGAAGCGCTGCCATCTGCCGCCGAAGAGACAGGGATGGCAGGGAATGTCACGGATGACGTCCCCGCTTCACCGGTCTGGGAGAACGAAGAGACAGTCCCCGCCGACGTGACGGCGGCAGAGTCCGATCCCGAGGCTGAAACAGAGCCCGAGGCTGTGACCGAGTCGGAAACCTTGCCTGAGTCGGATAGTGGGGCTGAGGTTGTGGTCGAGCCGGAAACCAGTGCTGAGACGGAGTCCGGCACTGAGGCGGAAACCGGTGCTGAGATGGAGTCCGGCACTGAGACGGAATCCGGTACTGAGACGGAGTCCGGCACGGCGGCGAAACCAGGGATCGCACCGGAGAGCGAAACAGCGGTCGAATCGGAGACCGCACCGGCGGCTGAAGCGGAAACGACCTCTGATACGCAGTCGGACAAGGCACTCGTCGTGACCGCACCGGAAAAGGGCGAAAACCTTCTCGGCGAGGGTATGGTGATTGACAACACGACGACGCTTAAGGACGGCACCTATACACCATCGAATTTTGTCTGGGCCGGCGGCACGGGGCGCACTTCCTGGAGCTGCCCGTCAGTCCGCGTTGAGGACGGCAAGGCCTACGCGACGCTGGTGATCTCCAGTGCCAAATACAGCTATTTCAAGGTTGGCGATGAGACGGCGGAGGCAATCACGACGACCGCCGATACCGAGGCCGGGACTGCCACGGCGGAGGTGCCGGCTCTCCTCAATGAGGAAATGACCGTCATCGGCTGCACGACAGCGATGGGATCGGCGAAGGAGATCGCCTATACCATGACGATCACGGTTCTGCCGGGGGATTGTGATGCCCCGGCCTTCGATAACAGCACGGATCTGCCGGACGGTACGTATCTGCCGTCGAATTTCGGCTGGTCCGGCGGTACGGGGCGCACCTCCTGGAGCTGCCCGTCAGTCCGCGTTGAGGACGGCAAGGCCTATGCAACGCTGGTGGTTTCCAGCGCTTCCTATACCTATTTTAAAGTGGACAATGCGGATGCCGAGCCCATCGAGACGGTTGCCGACAGTACGGCAAAGACGTCGACGGCCGAGGTGCCGGTCAAACTCAATGAGATGATGACCGTCATCGGCAACACAGAAGCGATGGGCAGCTCTCGTGAGATCAGCTATATCATCACCATCACGGTGACGGAAGCTGATCGTCAGGAGACAGATCCGGTCGATCCGGACCCCGAGAACCCGGATCCCGAAAAACCGGATCCCGGAAAGCCTTCGGATCCGGCGGAGCGAAGCCTGACCATCGGAACTCAGGCGGCGATGTTCAGGATCGTGAAGGCCGCGATCGTGACGCAGGACGGCCGCGATATACTGAAGATTGCGCTCAATGGTACCGGCTATGAGTACCTGTACAAGGGTGTCAAAGAAAAAGCGGCCCTGTCCGCGGCCGGGGAGCGTATCGGCTATCAGCTGAATGCAGACGGCAAATACACCTTCGAGATCCCGCTGGAAGCCGGGGAGACCGTGATTGAGGCGGCGGCCCTTTCCAAGAGCAAAAATGCCTGGTTTGACCGGGTCATTACGTTGGATCTTGAGACGATGACGATCATGTCGGCCTCCGGCAGCCTGTCCGGCGATACGTCTTCCGTACCGGACGGCGGTGTCGGTGACGGCGGCAGCGCCGGCGGTTCCGGTGATACAGGCAGCAGCGGCAGCACGAGCGGTTCCTCATCGGGCGGCCAGGCGGG
The DNA here is from genome assembly GCA_029005135.1 of Lachnospiraceae bacterium. Lineage (GTDB taxonomy): Bacteria > Bacillota > Clostridia > Lachnospirales > Lachnospiraceae > Chordicoccus. Next base: position 11,246 of record JAQXFO010000021.1, on the reverse strand, counting down.
CGGCAGCACCTCTTCCGCGACACCCGGTGCTGTGGACAACGGCACCAGTCTGCCGGACGGTATTTATGACAGCAGCCGTTTTGTCTTCTCCTTCTCCGGCGGTACCGGCAAGACGCAGATCACCTGCAGTCAGATCGCTGTCAGAGGCGGCAAGGCCTATGCCACGATTCATTTTTCGAAAACCAGCGGCGGCAGCAGTGCTTACGACAGACTGCGTGCAGCCGGAACGGAATACAGCGGCTTCAATACCTTTGACATTCCGGTGCGGCTTAACGCCAATAACCTGATTGTCGGCCGGACTACCACGATGTCCGTTCCTCACTGGATCGAGTATACGCTCTATATCGCCATGGCAGAGCCGGGGCGGACGGCCGGGACGGGTATAGCCGGCATCAGCGGCGAGATGGATGAGGAGGCGCCTGAGATCACAGGTCTGACGGTGGTTGGCGAGAAAGAGCTGCCTTTCACGGATATGGTTCGCGTATTCACCTATGAAGACGGGGTCTATCTGATCGAGGTGGATAGGGTTCGCGGCACTCTGAAGGATCCCGACTATGAACCGGAGGAGGCGGACGAGACGGAAGACAGCGGGGCTTCTTCTGAAACCACCGGTGCCGCGGAGGCGGCGGAGAGCGATTCAGACGGGGACGACGCGGTCGTCGTGGAAACGGATGATGCCGTGGAGAACGCTGCTGATGAAAGCGGTGACAGCGCTGAAGCGGAGCCGGACAAGACTGCCGCTCTTTACAGCAGCGATATCGTGAAATACCTGGTGGTGCCCGAAAATGTGGAGATTCCGGCCGGTCTTGAAAAATCGGTCATCGTGATCCGTCAGCCGGTCGACAGAACCTATGTGTCTTCGGCAGCGATGCTGACGCTTCTGGAGGAACTGGAAGTTCTGGATATGGTCGGCTCGGTCGGCCTTGAAGCGGAGGAGATCGACAATGAGACCGTCCGCGAGGCTATGAGCGGTGATGAGCCCGCCATCGTCTACGGCGGTGCCTATGACGACTGGGATCTGCGCACGATGATCACCGGCAAGACGAACTTTATCGTGGAAGAGTCGGCCATCCTGCCGAAGAACAAAAAGACGGAGGAGGCTGACACCGCCCTCTTTGAACGCCTGATCAGCCGGGCGGTACAGCTGGAGACGGCGGTCTTTATCGACCGCAGCGCCGATGAGGAAAATGAACTGGCCAGGGCGGAGTGGTACCGGATCTACGGTATCATTTTCGGCCGGGCGGACGAGGGTGAACGTCTCTATCAGGCGGTTGTCGAAGCCGCGGATGAGGAGGAGATCCGTGAAGCCGAAAAGGCTCTGAGAAACAGTGAGAAGGATTAAACTATGATGAAAAAGAAATGGCTGCCGCTATTACTGGCAGCGGTGATGGTCTTCAGCGTGGGCTGCGGCGGCACGGCCTCTGCCCCGCCGGCGGCCTCTTCGGCAGAAACGGCGTCAGAAAGCCAGACATCCGAGGTCTCTGAGGGCGGAACAGCAGAAAGCACAGCGGACAGCACCGACAGCGAGGCGGAAGGGACTGCCGAAGGCAGCGATGCCCCGTCGATTGCGGGACTGACTTATACCTCGGAGATGAATCTCTATGCAGCGAAGGAATTTCGCGTCTTCTATTATGAGGGCGGCTATAAGGTGCTGGACCTTAATATGGTCGGTCAGTTCCTCGTGGTGCCTGAAGGAGGCGAGGTGCCGGCGTCCCTGCCGAAGGACATGACGGTTCTGCTCCAGCCGCTGACACAGATCTATCTGGCAGCGACGGGCGCGCTTTCCTTCTATGAAGAGCTGGGAGCCCTGGATGCTGTCACGATGACAGGCACGAATACCGAGGGCTGGTCTCTGGCGTCGGCCATCGATCGGCTTGAGAGCGGAGCACTTACCTTCGCCGGCAAATACAGTGCGCCGGATTATGAGATGCTGATTGCCCGAAAATGCGATCTCGCTCTGGAATCGACAATGATCCTGCATGCCCCCGAGGTGAAGGAAATGTTGGAGGATCTGGGAATCCCGGTCCTTATTGACCGTTCCAGTTATGAACTGACGGCTCTGGGACGGGTGGAATGGATCCGTCTCTACGGCGCGCTGATGAATCTCGAGGAGGCGGCGGAGGCGGTTGTCCTCAAACAGAAGTCGGTCATCGATGCCCTCGATGATTTTGCCAACACCGGTAAGACGGTGGCCTTTTTTGCCATCAATTCCAATAAGGAAATCGTGGTGCGCCGGACCGAGGACTATATTCCCAATATGATCCGGCAGGCGGGCGGAAGGTACATTTTCGAGGATCTCGCCTCTCCGGGCGGCAACAGTGCGTCGGTGTCGATCAATATGGAAACCTTCTACGAAGCGGCGGTCAATGCTGACTACCTGATCTATAATGCCACGATCCAGGCTGAGATCGGCAGCATTCAGGAGCTTATTGAGAAGGATGAGCTTTTTGCCGAATTCAAGGCCGTCCGGGAGGGCCATGTCTGGCAGGTCGGCAAGGCCTGGTACCAGTCAACGGCGACGGCTGCCTACCTCGTGCCGGATATCAACATCATGCTGACAGACGGCGATGAAAGCGGTCTGGTCTTCATGAAAAAGGTGCCCGCTGCCTGACGACAGGCCGTATTTTTCTTTCAGCGTAAGAAGACGATTACGTCTCTTAAATAAAACAGGCATGATAACAGACAGGAAAAAAGCACAGCTTCGGCGGTGCTTTTTTTCTGCCGCATTTTGGGAAATTGGATAAAAATACAGATTTCAGAGGTTTTTTTGAGTCGCTTTTGTCGGCAATGCCCGAGTCTTAAAAAGTTAACAATCGTGCCGGGTTGAATCCTGTCGGCGGACTTTCCTATAATGGGTTAACACGCAATACGCTTTTGACATCACGACATAAGGAGGCGCTATGATCAGTCAGTTTCTCACGGCCGACACTGCGGAGCAGGCAGTCGGCATGAAAGAAATCGGCGGATTGTTCCTGGCCGGCGGGACGGAGATCAACCGGCTCGGGGCAGAGAATACAGCCGATACGCTCATTTCTGTCAGACGTATTCATCAGCTTAAGACCGTGGACATCCATGACGGCAGTGTCCATATCGGATCCGGTCTTACCTTCCAGGAAGCTCTGGAGCATGCCGGCGTGCCGGCTTATCTCAAGGAGGCCCTGCGTTTTATGGGCTCCCGGACAAAACGCAATATGGCAACCATCGGCGGTAATGTGGCTGTCCGCCGTACTGATTCCTATCTTCTGGCCACGCTGACATCGGTGTCCGCCGAACTGGTGATGATGGATCACAGCGCGCAGGTCTACCGCATTTCCCTTGATGATTATCTGAAGGATACCCGCTGTGCCGGCGATCTGATCCTTCGTGTGGTGGTGCCTGAGACCGTGGATTTTGCCGCGTCCAAACGCTATGCCAACACGGTTGAGAGCCATTCCGGTCTGGTGGTGTCCATGGCCGTCCGCGGAGGCCGCTTCCGTATCGGGCTGGCGGTCAGGGACTGCGGGCTTTACGACGCCGTTTCCCTTGCCGGGGCCTGCGAGGCCGATCCGGCGATCACCGAAGAAGCCTTGCTGGCCCAGGTTGTCGGGACGGGCTGGATCACACAGGATTCCCGTGTTTACGGCAGTGCCGCCTATCGGAATTACCTTATCGCCGTGACATTGAGACGCATGTTGGACGAACTGCTGAAAGGAGGCCGATCATGAGTATCCACTGTATGGTTGACGGTATCAGCCGCCTCTTTGATGTATCTCCGCTGAAAAATGTCCGTGAGCTTCTCTACGAAGCCGGGTATCTGGGCGTCCGCGACAGTGACAACGGCGAAGGCTTCTGCGGCAGCGACACGATCCTCCTTGACGGGATCCCCGTCTATGCCAATCTTCTGGTTGCCGGTGAGATCGAGGGCTGTACGGTCGAAACACCGAACGGCCTGGGCCATTCCGATAACCTGACAGTCGTACAGAAGGCCATGATCGATGCCGGTATCGTCCAGAGCGCTTACAACGCACCGGCCGCGGCCCTCATCCTGACCTGGCTTCTCCGCACGAACCCCGAACCGACCCGCGAGGCTATCAAGGATGCCCTGTCGGGTCTCTACATCCGCGATGCCGGGTATGAGCATTATTATCTGGCGGTACAGCTGGCCCGGGAAATGATGACTCTCGGCCATTACGAGACCACCGTCGCTCCGACCTACCGCCCGGCGATGACGTATGTCGGCAAACCTACCGGCAAGATCGACGGACCGGAGCTGGTGTCCGGCGAAAGAGCCTTCGTGGAAGACTATGTCTCACCTCATGCCTGCCATATGGCGGTGCTGCGTTCTCCCTATGCCTCGGCGTATATCAACAGCATCGACACCGCCGAGGCGGAAGCCATGCCGGGCGTGGTGGCTGTCATTACCGCTTTCAACTGCCCCGAGGTGACCTATATGCAGGCCGGTCAGGGCAATCCCGAGCCTTCACCCCATGACCGCCGGCTGCTCAACCGCAAGGTGCGCTGTGTCGGCGACCGTGTGGCGGCCGTGGTGGCCGAGACTCATGAAATTGCCGAAGAGGCGGTGAAGAAGATCCGGGTCGATTACGAGGTCCTGAAGCCGGTCCTCACCGTCGAGGAGGCGATGGCGGAGGGAGCTCCCCGCGTTCATGACGGTCCGGTGGCCTTCGGCGTCGGTGCTCCCGACGATCTTGATACATACAACAGGGATACCTGCGGCGACGACAGAGAAGGCGACGTCTTCTATCCATTCCCGCTGCGGGCCGATATCCATAAGAATATCGCTGCGGCCAACGCCGGCAGCATCGGCGATCTCGAGAAGGGTTTTGCCGAGGCGGATGCCGTCATCGAGAGGACTTATCAGACCACCTATATCCAGCACGCACCGGCGGAGCCGCATGTCTGTTACGCCCTGATGGAGCGGGGCCGCCTGGTTATCTACGCTTCGACGCAGGTGCCTTATCATTGCCGCCGTATCGTGTCCTGGGTCACGGGCCTGCCCGAGAACAGAATCAAGGTCATCAAGACCCGTGTGGGCGGCGGCTACGGCTCCAAGCAGGATATTCTGATCGAAGATCTGACGGCTTACGCGGCTTACCTGACACACAGGCCGGTCTATTACCGCCATACCCGCAGGGAGGAATTCCTGGCCGGCTCCAGCCGTCATCCGATGCGCTGCCGCGTCAAGATGGGCGGCACCAGGGACGGCCGTATTACCGCCATTTTTATGGAAGCCAGAGCCAACACGGGCCCCTACGGCAATCATTGCCTGACTGTGCCGATGAACAGCTGTTCCAAGACACTGCCGCTTTTCAAGGTCGACAACATGGGCTATGATCTGATCACCTACTACACCAACGGTCCCCAGGCCGGCGCTTATCAGGGCTACGGCACACCGAAGGGCAGCTTTGCCATCCAGATGGCCATGGCCGAGCTGGCAGACAAGCTGGGCGTCGATCTGAAGGAAATGGCTCTTAAGAATCATGTGGAGACAGGCTATCGTCTGGAAATCCTCCGGGGTCTGGGCGAGGGCCGCGAAGGCACTGTCGTGCCCGTGGGCACCTGCGGCCTGGATGAATGTATCCGCACCGGCTGCGATATGATCGACTGGGGCAAGAGAGAAGAATCCGGTGATCCCGACTGGAAGATCGGCAAGGGCTTTGCCATGATCATGCAGGGCAGCGGTCTGCCGGGCCTCGATCATGCCGAAGCCATCGCGAAGCTGGAAACCGACGGCACCGTCATCCTCAACAGCGGCGGCTCCGACCTCGGCACCGGCCTGGATACGATCTCCGCCAAGGTGGCGGCGGAAGTTCTGAAACTGCCGATTGACCGCATCACGGTTGTCTCCGGCGATACCGATGCGGGCGCCTTCGATACCGGTGCCTATGCTTCATCGGGTACTTTTTTCAGCGGCAATGCCTCCCTGGCTGCCGCCAGCCGTCTTAAAGATATGATTCTCGACGAGGCCGCCCTTCAGCTGGAAGAAGACCGGGAAGACCTGGCTGTCCGGGAACCGGGAGAAGTCTTCAGCCGGAAGACGGGCCGTACTCTGAGCTATTACGAACTGACTCATACCGCTACCTCCGGCACGGGCCGCGGCCAGCTTGTGGCCCACGGCAGTTTTGTCACCGGTGCCAATGCCGTACCGTACGGTGCGCATTTCGCTCAGGTCGCGGTCAATGTCCGCACCGGCGAGATCAAGGTGCAGAAGTTCTACGCCGTCCAGGATGCGGGGACGCCGATCAATCCCGAACTGGCTCTCTGTCAGATGTACGGCGCATCCCTGAAATCAATCGGTCATACCTTGTATGAGGATATGACTCTCGATGAAGACGGCCGTCAGCTCAGAACCACGATGACCGATTACGGCGTGCCGATGATCTATGAGCAGCCGGATGATTTCAAGGCTGTGATGGTCGATGTGGACGATCCGGCCGGTCCCTTCGGCGCCAAATCCATCTCCGAGATTGCCTGCAACGGCGCGGCCCCGGCGATCGGCAACGCGATTCACGATGCCGTCGGTGTCTGGATCTCCAGCTGGCCAATGACGCCGGAGAAGATACTCAGGGCCCTCGGTAAGATTCAATAAATGACAGGCCCAGGATACTGAAATGTAAGGGTATTTTCTTGCGTACAATATGAAAAAGTCCCGGCTGCCGCTGGCGGCCGGAACTTTTTTTGTTATAATCGAAACCGTTGAAAATACAAGAAGACAGAGCAGCTGATGACCCGCCGCGGGGGCAACGGGGCACGCTGCCATGAAGGAGAAAAGCTATGAAATTCAAAAAGATACTGGCTTGTCTGACTGCCGTCATGGTGATGATGACGGCCATCGGCTGCGGGCAGAGCGCCTCTTCCGGCAGCACCCCCGCGTCGGCAGATACCGCCGCGGCGGAAAGCACCCCGGCGGAAAGTGAATCCGCTGCGGAAAGTGACTCTGCGACAGAAAGCGCCGCCGAAAGTGCCGCCGACAACGCGGCCGGCGCGGACGTCATGCGCATCGGCTCCCTCAAGGGTCCGACCTCCCTGGGGCTCGTCTGCCTGAGGCATGACGCAGAGGCGGGTGAGAGTGAAGGCCGTTATCAATTTACGATGGAAACACAGGCCGATGTGCTGGCGGCGTCCTTTGTCAAGGGGGATCTCGATGTGATTCTGGTACCGGCCAATCTGGCCTCCGTCCTCTATCATAAAACCCAGGGCGGTGCTGCCGTCGTCGATATCAATACCCTCGGTGTCCTTTACTGTGTGACGGGCGATGACAGCATCACCGGCATCACGGAGCTGGCCGGACGGGAGGTGATCACCACTGGTCAGGGGACAACACCGGAGTATTCTCTCCGTTATCTGCTGGATAAGTATAACATCACCGACTGTCAGCTGACCTTCAAGTCAGAAGCCGCGGAGGTGGCAGCGTGTCTGGCGGAAGATCCGACTGCCGTGGCTATTCTTCCCGAGCCCTTTGTGACTGTGGTCGAGGCCCAGAATGATAAGCTCAGGACAGCCTTTTCCCTGACAGAGGCATGGGACGCCGTCAGCGAGGATTCTATGCTGGTTACCGGTGTGACTCTGGTGCGGCGGGATTATCTCGAGACGCATGAGGAGGCGGTGAAGACTTTTATCCGTGAACAGGCCGCCGGTGTGGAAAACGTTCTGGCCGATACGGCAGCCGCTGCCGAGCTGGTGGCTGCTTATGGTATTATAGAGAAGGCACCGATCGCACAGAAGGCCCTGCCGGGCTGCAGCCTTGTCTGCATCACCGGCGATGAGATGAAGACGGCCCTGGGCGGTTATCTGGCGGTTCTGGAGGGCTTCGACGCCTCTGCCATCGGCGGCAGTCTGCCGGGCGATGACTTTTATTACGGCGCTGCCTGAGAAACCGCTGTCTGCGAGAGAGCACGACGGTTTCGCAGAGAGATAGACAGGAAGGATCTGGACTTTTGACACACGGGACAAAGCGAAAAGGCCGGGGAAAATGGCTTATCATCGTGTTCTGGCTGCTCATCTGGCAGGCCGCGGCCTGGCTTATCCGCAATGAACTGGTTCTGGTGGGGCCGGTGAGTACGCTCAGAGCGCTGATTACCATGCTCGGCGAAGGAGTTTTCCGGCTTTCGGTGATCCTGTCATGGCTTCGGGTCATGGCCGGCTTTCTGGGCGGCGCGCTGGCCGGCTGCCTGCTGGCGGCACTGGCGTTTCGCCTGCCCCGGCTCGGCGATCTGATCGCGCCGCTTATCAGCGTGATCAAGACCGTTCCCGTCGTCAGCTTCGTGATACTGGCTCTGATCTGGTTCGGCGGCAGCGGTCTGTCATCCCTGATAAGCTTTCTCGTCGTGCTGCCGCTTATGTATTTTAATACGCTGGAAGGCCTTCGTGCCGCAGATCCGGCGATGCTGGAAATGGCCGCCGTTTTCCGGATGCCATTCCTCTGGCGGCTTCGTATGGTCTACTCTCCGACGCTGCTGCCCTTTATCCGAGGCGCCCTGCGCACCGCCGTGGGGATGGCCTTTAAAAGCGGCGCGGCGGCGGAGGTTATCGGCCAGCCGGCGCTGTCGATCGGCAACGGCCTGTACCGGGCGAAAATATTTCTGGAGACAGACCGGGTGCTGGCCTGGACCGTCGTTATCATCCTGCTGTCGACGTTCACGGAGAAAGCTCTCGGCGCGTTTTTAGACAAGACCGGTCCTGCCGGCGGCGAAAGCGGGGTGGACGTATGAAACTGACGGCTGAGAATCTGCGAAAAGGCTATGACGGCAGGTATGTCCTGGACGGCGTGTCCTTTGCCGTCGCCTCCGGGGAGACATTGCTCATCACCGGCGAATCCGGCTGCGGGAAAACGACGCTGGTCCGGCTGATCCTGGGTCTGGAGAAGCCCGACGACGGCATTTTCCGCGTTGATGGCCGGGAAACGGTGCCGGGGGGACGGACGTTGACGGCTGCGGCGGTATTTCAGGAAAACAGACTGTGCGGCAGTCGGACGGCCCTTGATAATATCATCGCCGCTGCGCCTTCGCTGAGCAAAGCGGCAGTCCGGGAGGAGATCGCACGTCTCCTGCCGCCGGGAAATGCCGATAAACGGGTGGCGGCGCTGTCCGGCGGCATGCAGAGACGCGTGGCGATCCTGCGGGCCTGTCTGGCAGAGTCGGACATCCTGGTCATGGATGAGCCGCTGACGGGCCTTGATCGTGCCAATGCGGCAAAGGTACTGGATTATATTGAGGAAAAACGGTGCGGCCGCCCGCTGATCATGACGGCGCATCACGCCGACGGTCTGAAATATGACGACAGACTGACGCTGGAACGTTTATAATAAGAGGGAACACATCGGTTATCAAACAGCGATGGCCGTTTATGAAAATGTCACAGAGCGGCCCGGGCTGTTTTGCGGGCTTCGGCGGAAAGGGAACCGGCCGGGGCATAGAGAGGGATAACCCGGAAAGGGAAAAGGAGACACTATGATTCGCAACGATGAAAACATTATGACCTTTGAAATGAAGGTTCTCGAGGAGGTCTGCCGTCTGGCATGGGCGGACAAGCTCAATGAGAAGACCCGTGAGGAGCTGATCTTCAAGCTGATTCCGGGCCACAAGGCCAATTACCGCTGCTGTGTATACAAAGAAAGAGAAATCGTCCGTCAGAGAATTCAGCTTTTCAGCAATGAGGACGTCATCAGCCAGGAAGGCATCAAGACCAATGCCGACGGTGCCATCGTTGAGGTGATTCCGGCGGCCTGTGACGAATGTCCGCTGGCCACCTACTCCGTAACGGACAACTGCCGCTTCTGCCTGGGCAAATCCTGTCAGAATTCCTGCCGTTTCGACGCCATCACCAAGGGTCCGACCCGCATGCACATCGATCCGATGAAGTGCAAAGAATGCGGTCAGTGCGCCCAGAGCTGTCCCTACGGCGCCATCGTCCACCTGCAGCGCCCCTGCAAAAAAGCCTGTCCCGTGGGAGCCATCACTTACGATGAGGACGGCATCTGCCGCATCGATGAGAAAAAATGCATTTCCTGCGGCCAGTGCGTTCACAGCTGCCCCTTCGGCGCCATTTCCACCAAATCGCACCTCGTGTCGATCATTCGGGCCATCAAAGCCGGCAAAGAGGTCATCCCGATGTGCGCCCCGGCCATCGAAGGCCAGTTCGGTGAAAAGGTCACCTTGGGCGTCATCCGCGAGACCCTGAAAAAGCTCGGCTTTGCCGATATGGTCGAGGTCGGTCTGGGCGGCGACATGACAGCGGCTTATGAAGCCGAAGAATGGGCCGAGGCTTACAAAGAGGGGAAAAAGGTCACCACCTCCTGCTGTCCGGCTTTCCGAAACATGCTGATCAAGCATTTCCCGGATCTCTATGAGAAGAACATGTCCGAGACAGTCTCTCCGATGTGCGCCATTTCCCGCTATCTCAAGGTGACACATCCGGGCTGCGTGACCGTTTTCATCGGTCCGTGCATTGCGAAAAAATCCGAAGCGGCCGACAAATCCATCGAGGGCAACGCCGATTACGTCATGACCTTCGATGAGCTTATGCCGCTCCTGAATTCCGCCGATATCAGCTTTGAAGAAGAAGCTGAAAAGTATCAGGAATCCTCTGCCTGGGGTAAGGGCTTTGCCTCCAGCGGCGGTGTCGCCGGGGCCGTTCTGGAATGTATGCAGGAGCGCGGCATCGATACTTCCAATATCAAGCTGGCCCGCTGCGCCGGCGGTGCCGAGTGCAAGAAGACCATGATGCTCCTGAAGGCCGGCCGCCTGCCCGAAGACTTCGTCGAAGGCATGGTTTGTAATGGCGGCTGCGTCGGCGGACCGGGACGCCGCAAGACAGAGGCCGAGCTTCTGAAGGCCAGAAAAGCGCTCCTGGCTCAGGCCGACGACCGTAAGATCCTCGATAACCTGAAGAACTATCCGATGGATAAGTTCTCCATGTATCGCGATGGTCATAGGGATTAAGAAAAAGAAAATGCCGATAGGAATATGATATCGAGACGTCAGCCGTCGCTTCGATGCCCGTCTTCGTCCCCCTCAGCCCTAAGCGCCGCAGACTCGCCCCAGGCAAGGCTCGTCCGCGTCAGGTCTTCGGGCTCCTCGGGACAAGGGCGTCCGCGCGATCGGCTGACTTCTTCTTTGCAGGCTATCGGCAGACTTTTATAAAAGAAAAGAGACAACCTCCGGGTTGTCCCTCAAAGATAAAAAAACATGTTTCGCGAGATAACATCAGGCGCCTCTTCCGGGCCTCCTGCCGTCCCACGGCTCCTCGGC
>JAQXFO010000020.1 GCA_029005135.1 Lachnospiraceae bacterium | reverse complement strand
CGCTTCTGTGCGGGAGAGGACAACGACAGAGGCGCCGCGGGCGGCAAAATTTCTGGCGATCTCGGCGCCGATACCGCGGCCCGAGCCGGTGATCATAACCACTTTACCCGTAAAATCCATATGAATATCTCCTTATTTTCGCGGGATGTTCCCGTGTATTTGGCAAGGTCAACCCTGTTGCTTCATAATACCATAATGCTGAAGAGGGATTAAAGGTTATCTTACAGAAACGGCACATGACGGCTTTTATTGTCACAGGAATCGATGGCGGTGCCCGGGTGGAGGCACTCCGGGATGTTTCCTTTACGGTGGAACAGGGGGATTATGTGGCTATCATGGGGGAGTCCGGCTCGGGAAAAACAACACTCCTTAATATTCTGGCAGGGCTGGATAAGCCCACCGGCGGCCGCATTCTCCTGGATGGACGCGATACAGCCGATATCCGGGAGCGGGATCAGGCGGCCTTCCGCCGGCAGAATCTCGGCTTTGTGTTCCAGGAATTCAACCTGCTGGATACCTTTTCAATCCGCGACAATATCCTTCTGCCGCTGGTCCTTAACGGCTGCCGCGCCGAAGACATGCAGGGCCGACTGGCGCCGGTGGCTGCCGAACTGGGGATCAACGATATTCTCGGTAAATTTCCCTATGAGATTTCCGGCGGTCAGAAGCAGCGTGCCGCAGCGGCCCGGGCTCTGATCACGGCTCCGCGGCTGATCCTGGCCGATGAGCCGACGGGCTCCCTGGATTCCCGTTCTTCGGCAGAACTTCTGAGGGTCTTTCGGCAGATCAATGAGAAGGGGCAGACGATTCTGATGGTTACGCATTCGGTAGAAGCCGCTTCCCATGCGAGCCGGGTTCTGTTTATCCGCGACGGCGTGGTTTTTCACCAGCTTTATCGCGGTGACGCCAGTCAGGAGGTCTTCCATCAGAAGATACTGGATACCCTGACAGTCCTCCACAGAGGAGGTGAGGTGTCATGAGACCTCGTATCTATGTAAAAATGGCGATGAATAATCTGTGGAATTATCACCGGTTTTATGTCCCTCATGTTTTGACGGGGGCCGGCCTTCTGGGCTGTTTTTTCATCGTGAAGACGCTGGCCCTTGATGACAGGATCCAGGCGATCCATGGCGGCGGGTACATCGCTTCTTATATGTATCTGGGGGTCTGGGTACTGGCTCTTCTGTCGGTCATTCTGCTTCTCTACACCAACAGTTTTCTGATGAAGCAGCGCCAGCGGGAATTCGGTCTCTACAGCGTGCTTGGCATGGAAAAACACCATATCGGCCGGGTGCTTTTCTACGAGACCGTGATCAGCAGCAGCCTGTCTCTTAGCCTCGGTATCCTCTTCGGCAGCCTGTTTTACAAACTGTGCGCTCTTGTCATCTGCCGGCTGCTGAAGGCGGAACCGGTGCTCGGTTTCTATTATCTGTCGAGCGGGCCTGTGCTGTCGTCGGCGGCGTTCTTTGCCGGGATCTATCTGGTGACCTTCCTGCTTAACCTGATCCGTATCAGCAGACGGAAGCCTGTGGAACTGATGAACGAGGCCCGGGCCGGTGAAAAGGCGCCAAAAGTGCAGTGGCTCTTTCTGATTGTCGGCATTGTCTGTCTGGGGGCCGGCTACTATCTGTCCTTTACGGCGAAGAATCCGGTCGATGCCGTTGTGTGGTTCTTTGCCGCCGTTTTTCTGGTAGTGATTGGTACCTACGGTCTCTTCATGGCGGTCAGTGTGGCGGTTCTGAAATTCATGATAAGCCGTCCGCAGGTGTATTATCACAAATTGCGCATGCCGGTGATCGCCGGCCTTCTGTTTCGGATGAAGCAAAATGCCGCCGGCCTGGCTTCCATCACGATTCTGGTTACTATGGTGCTGGTTATGCTTTCCACCACCTTCAGCCTCTACAGCGATATTGAGTCATCTCTGGAGGACAACTATCCGCAGCACTGGTATCTGGAAGGGGTGACGCTGGATGACGGGAACCGGATGACTTCGGTGGCACTGTCAGAGCAGGAACGGCTGGTGAGGGAAGCTGCCGAAGAAGTGGGACTGGCTGTCGCGGCATGCGATGAGCAGGTCTATCTTGAGGCGGCCTTTCTCTATGATGACGGCGTTCTGCTGACAGACCGCAGTATAGACAATTACGACAGCAGCCAGGTGGTGTCGCTGGTGTTTATCAGCTGCGAACAATATCTGGCGGCGACGGGGACGCGCCTTGATCTGGGGGAAGACGGCTACGCTGTCTGCAGCTATAACCTTCACGACCGGACGGATCTGAGGGCGGCTGATGCGCTGACCATCGGGAACCGGGTGTTCCGAAAATGCGGTGAGCTAACGCTTTTTCCCATCGGTGGCGGTTCAGTGACGCAGACAAATATCTCGGATGTTTTTGGTATCGTGCTTCCGGATGAGGCGGCCTTTCATGATGTGGATGACGTCCAGAAGGCCGCCTACGGTCCCGATGCTTCTTCCGTCACGCAGCGTCTGGCGGTGACCTTTGAGAGCACGGAGGCCGCTCTTGACAAAGGGGCTTCTGCGGAAGACACCTATAACCGCCTGTTGTCAGCGTATCTGGATAAGGAAGCCTCCGGCAAGACACGAAAGATACGCAGTGATTCTGTCTGGCGGGAAAGGGATATGCTCTACGGCATGGATGGCTCGCTTCTGTTTCTGGGACTTCTTCTGGGGCTGGCCTTCCTTCTGACGACGGCCCTGATTATCTATTATAAGCAGACCGCGGAGGGGTTTGAGGACAGAACACGGTACCAGATTATGGAGAAGATCGGCATGAGCCGGGAGGAGGTACGCCGGACCATCGGCACGCAGATTTTGTTCGTCTTTTTCCTGCCGCCGGCCGCAGCGGCGCTGCATACTGCCGCCGCCTTCCCGATGCTGTCGAAGATATTGACGGTGATGCTCAGGTCCGATACCAACGGCTTTCTGATCTGTACGGTGGTCGTATTTGCGGTTATCCTGCTGATTTATGCTGCCATTTACCTGATGACAGCCCGCGTGTATTATAAAATCGTTTCCTGACGGTGTGCCGTCATCGGTATGTGTGCCCTTGTCTGACAGCCATAGCGGGTCCGGCCCGCTGTGGCTTTTGGTGCGTCGGGGAAGCGGGAGAGAGGATAAGGTATGTATAAGATACTTCTGGTGGAGGATGACAAGGCTCTGGCATCGGCCATGAAGGCGCAGCTGGAAAGCTGGGGCAATGAGGTGGCTGTGGCGGAAGACCTGCGGGATGTGATGACGTCCTTCCGGGACACGGCGCCTCAGCTGGTCCTGCTGGATATCATACTGCCCTTCTTCAACGGCTATCACTGGTGCCGTCAGATCCGTCTTGTCTCCAATGTCCCGGTAGTGTTCATCTCGTCGGCTTCCGATAATATGAATATCGTGATGGCGATGTCCATGGGTGGCGACGATTTTATCACCAAGCCGGTGGATCCTCTGGTGCTGACGGCCAAGCTGCAGGCCCTTCTCCGGCGCACCTACGAGCTGACGGACCGGGGACCTGTGCTGGCCTTTGAAGGGGCATTTCTGGATACTGACAGCGGTACGATCCGCTGCGGTGACAAAACCATCGAACTGACCCGGAACGAACAGAGGATCCTGATGACCCTTCTTGAGAACAGGGGGCATATCGTGAGCCGCGAGACGCTGATGATGCGGCTGTGGCAGGATGATTGCTATGTGGAGGAAAATACGCTGACCGTTAATGTGGCGCGTCTCCGGAGGAAGCTGGAAGCGGCCGGTCTTCGCGATGTGATCCGGACAAAGCCCGGCAGCGGCTATCTGGTAGAATGAGAGAGGGAGGCAAAGCCTGATGAAAAGACGGGGTGTGGTGATGGCGGATACGCTGCGGTCGCTGAAGTATGTGTACGCGGCGGCAGGCGTCATCAGTGCTGTGGATCTGGGCGTGTTTGCCCTCTATCGCCTGCCGATGGAGCCATTTTATTACGCCGCGGCCCTAGGCGCTGTCCTGCTTGGCCTTCTGACCCTCGGTAAAGGGATTTCTGACAGCCGCCGTGCCGCCATAAGGCTTGATGAACTGGGGCGGATCACCGTCGTGCGGCGATGTACTCAGGAACCGGCCTCTCTTATGGAACGGGAGTATCAGGCTATGGTGAACCGGCTCGGAGAGACACTGACGGAGGCTGAGACCGTCATGGCGGCCCGGCAGGGCGAGACAGAGGCGTATTACACGGCCTGGGTTCACCAGATCAAAACGCCGATCGCGGTGATGAAGCTGCGGCTGGCCGACATGGATACCGCCGCAGGACGGTCTCTTGCGACGGAGCTTTTCCGCATCGAACAGTATGTGGAAATGGTGCTCCAGTATGTCAGGCTCGGCAGCGGGATCAACGATCTGGTCATTCGTGAGTATGAGCTCGACGATCTGATCCGGCGCTCGATCCGGAAGTTTGCGGCTTCATTTATCGAACATCGACTGACCCTGAGCTTCACGCCGACGGGACAGAAGGTGCTGACGGATGAAAAATGGTTCGCCTGCATTCTGGATCAGCTGCTCTCCAATGCGGTGAAGTACACCGCGGCCGGCGGCGTGACGATCGCGTTGACAGAGGACGGCCGTCTGGCAGTTCGCGATACCGGTATCGGCATCGCCGCGGAGGATCTGCCTCTGATATTTGAAAAGGGCTATACGGGAAACAACGGCCGCACGGGTCGTCAGTCGAGCGGTCTGGGCCTTTATCTGTGCCGGCGGGCGGCGGACAGAATCAGTCTGCCGGTGGCGGCTGACAGCGTGCCGGGCGAGGGCAGTGTGTTTTACCTGGATGTGAAGAATATCGCGCCGACGATGCGGGCGGTTGTTCTCAGAAATGAACTGCCGGATCGATGAAGCGAAAGGAAAAATGCGGGGCGTCGTGTGGGATGCCGACAACGGCCGGCATCAGCAGGCTGCAGGCAGCGGCATAGCCTCCCGGCAGTGTTTTTTCGCAGAAGCGGAGGCAGTATCCCTCCGGCAGCGGGATCCGGTCATCGGCGGTGGTGATGAGGCCGTTCTCCGTATCGGTATGGAGGGCACGGAGAGGAACCGTGAGGCCGCAGCCCAGGGCTTTGACGGCACTTTCCCGGATGGCCCAGGCATGGGCAAAGCGGCGGCAGCGCCCCTTATGATCGTCGTCGGACTGCCACAGACGGTATTCGTCGGGCGGCAGGATCCGGCGGGCGAGGTTGTCAAGGCGCTCCGGTGACCGGCCGGCGGGAAAGGCTTCTACATCACAGCCGAC
The DNA here is from genome assembly GCA_029005135.1 of Lachnospiraceae bacterium. Classification (GTDB taxonomy): domain Bacteria; phylum Bacillota; class Clostridia; order Lachnospirales; family Lachnospiraceae; genus Chordicoccus. Next base: position 273 of record JAQXFO010000020.1, on the reverse strand, counting down.
GGGATGGGCTGCCCGGACCTCTTCGGTACGGCTTCCGCCCTCGGCAAGGCTCAGGGCACAGAGGACCCAGCTGCCGCTGTGGGCAAGACTGAAGTCAATATGAGGCGCATCGACAAGATAGGGCTTGCCGGCGGGCGTGCGGCGAAGCGCCGCGTCCTCGAGGCCTTTTTTTTCTGTCTTATCCCGAAGGGCCAGTGAAAGAAGGGCGCGGGAGGCCAGAAAACGGCATCGGTCTTCTTCCCGGCGATAACTGTCGGCAACGGAACGGCGGAC
>JAQXFO010000019.1 GCA_029005135.1 Lachnospiraceae bacterium | reverse complement strand
CGACGACATGAACAATTATGTCAGCCGACATAAGATCACGATCATTCCCCGCAAGGGATCTCATATTATTCTCGATAAACGCCTGGATCCTTATGTGCGCGCCACCCTGGTCCAGACACCGTCACCGCTGCCCGGCGGCGGTCACACCAAGGGTCAGGGTATCCAGCCGACGATGGACAGGACCGTTATCATCGGCTGCGAAGCCCGTGATGTCACGGATAAGGACGACAAGGCAACGACGCCCGAGGGGCTTGACGATGTTCTCTCCTATTTCCGAAAGAACTGGCATCTCTTCCCCATCAGCCGTGTCTATCCGACCTTCCCCCAGGATCTGGTCATCGGCGCCTTTGCCGGTATCCGTCCTCATCCGACGACCGACGATTATATTCTCGGCGAACCGGAGGATTGTCCGGGCTTCTTCAACATGGCCGGCATCGAATCCCCGGGCATCACAGCCGCTCCGGCCATCGCTGCCGACCTTGTCGGACAGGCGGCTGCCCGCTACGGCTTTGAACCCAACGAAGCCTTCGATCCGATACGCCGTGTCCGCAAGCCCTTCCGCGACATGACCGCCGACGAAAGGGCCGCCGCCATCGCCGAGGATCCCGACTACGCTTCCATCATCTGCCGTTGCGAGCAGATCACGAAGGCAGAGATCCTGGAGGCCATCCGACGTCCTCTGGGCGCACGCTCGGTCAACGGCGTGAAGATGCGCGTCCGCGCCGGCATGGGCCGCTGCCAGGGCGGTTTCTGCTCGCCGGAGGTCGTCCGCATCCTGTCGGAAGAACTCGGCATTCCCATGACGGAGGTTCTGCAAAGCGGCAGCGGTTCCAACGTGCTGCCCTATGAAGCTGGTATTGAGGAGGGCCTGTCATGACAGAAAAAACCTATGATCTTGTCATTGTCGGCGGCGGCTGTGCCGGTATGGCGGCCGCGATAGCCGCTTACGACAGCGGTCTGCGCAGCATCGTCATTATCGAGAGAAGCCCGCTGGCCGGCGGCGTTCTCCGCCAGTGCATCCACAACGGCTTCGGCATCCAGCAATTCGGCCGGGATCTGACCGGTGTCGAATACGCCGATGCCTTCCTGAATGAAGTCACCAAAAGGCATATCACCATGATGACGGGGACCATCGTTCTCGAGATCACATCAGACAGATCCGTTCTGGCCTGCGGCTCAGGGGAAATGCTGCTCATCCGTGCCGGTGCCGTCATTCTGGCCACCGGCTGCCGCGAACGTCCCCGCGGCGCTCTGCTGATCCCCGGCAGCCGCCCCGCCGGCGTCATGACGGCCGGCTGTGCTCAGCGTTACCTGAATCGGGAAGGATATCTGGTCGGCAAAAAGATCGTCATCCTCGGGTCCGGCGATATCGGCCTCATCATGGCCCGCCAGTTCGTCCTGGAGGGCGCCGAGGTCTCAGCCGTCTGTGAGATCATGCCCTATTCTTCCGGTCTGACCCGCACTATCGTTCAATGTATCGAGGATTATGATATCCCTCTCTTCTTCAACACCACCGTCACCCGCATCATCGGTGACAAACGGGTAGAGGCGGTTATGATCGCCGAAGTCGATAAGGATCGGCGTCCCCTTCCCGAAACAGAACGTCGGATCGACTGCGACGCTCTGATTCTGTCAGTGGGTCTGATTCCCGAAAACGAACTGGCCATTCAGGCCGGGCTTGCCATGGACAAAGCCACCGGCGGCATCGCTGCCGACAATACGCTGCAGTCCGATACCGAAGGCATCTTTGCCTGCGGCAACGCACTCCACGTCCACGATCTGGCCGACTTTGCCGCCGCGGAAGGCGCCCTCGCCGGGCGATGCGCCGCTTCTTATGTCAAAAACGGCCGTTCTCCCGAAAACAAGGTCGTCAGGACCGAGGCCGGCTTCGGTGTACGGGGTCTTGTTCCCCAGAAGATCCGCCTGCCCCTTGAGGAATCTGTCCGCATCCAGTTCCGTCCTGCCTCTCGCTACACCGACTGCCGCGTGGTGATCCGCTCCGGCGAGCGTGTGATCGCTTCTCTGAAGAAGCCGATCCTGACCCCCGGAGAAATGTTTATCCGTGAGATCAAAGCCGCCGATATCGACGGCGATATCCGTGTGGAGGTTGTCTTATGATTCGTGAACTGATCTGCATCAACTGCCCGATGGGCTGCCGCATGACCGTCACATTGGAAAACGGCGCCGTCACCGACGTGACCGGCAACACCTGCCCCCGCGGCAGGGATTATGCCATCCAGGAAGCCACCCGGCCCCTGCGCGTACTCACCGGCATCATGAAAGCCGAAGGCTGTCCGCAGCCCTTCTCTGTCCGCTCTGACGGCCAGATACCGAAGGACATGATCCGTGCCTGCGCCGCCGAACTGAAGAAGCACCACCCGCCGCTGCCGGTGCAGGCCGGTGATATCGTCATCGCCGACATTCTCGGAACCGGTGTCAATATCATTGCCACAAGTCATCTTGATGTCTTCATCGAAGAGACAGAGAGCTAAAGCTGTATCTGAGTCTGAATCCGCAGCAAAATTCGAGTCGGGATTTGAATCGAGATTGGTATCGGGATTTATGAATGGATTATTCAAAGGATTTCTATGGTAAAAGAACAGCGCTGGCAAAACATACTGAACGAGATCAGAAAAAATGACTCGGTCACCCTTGAGACGATCATGCTGCTCAATCACGTCTCCCGCTCCACGGCCCGCCGGGATCTGGAGGACATGGAAGCCGAGCAGCTCCTTCGGCGCGTGCGCGGCGGTGCCATACCGCTCCGCACCTACTCCCGCAGCGACAGCGTCTGGCATCTTGCCGAGACGCCGGTTCCTCTGGGTTCGTCAAATGAGACCGAACCAACCTTCCGTGCCAGAGAAACACTGTATCGTGAAGAGAAGGAACGCATCGCCCGGGCAGCTCACGATCTCGTCAGTCCCGGGGAAACACTGATGCTGGGCGGCGGCACCACCATTCTGACCTTTGCACATACACTGTCGGACATCAATCCGCTGTATCTGGCGACCAATGATCTGCAGAGTGCCCTCGTCCTGTCCGATTATGAGAATGTCGACCTGACTATCCTGGGCGGAAGCCTCCGCCGCAAGCACTACGCCATGCGAGGCTACTTTACCGAACAGATGATAGCCCAGATGCATGCCGACAAAGCCTTTATCGGCATCGACGCCGTCGATCTCAATGTCGGGTATATGAACTACTCCACCGCGGAAATCCAGACCAACAAACTGATGCTGGCCAATTCCCATCAGAAAATCATTCTGGCCGACCATTCGAAGTTTGAAAAGATCGCCTTTGTCAACATATGCAAGATCCGGGAAATCGACCTGCTGATAACCGGACGTGAAATAGACGAACAATACCTCGAAAAGCTGCATGACCTGGGCGTGAATGTCGTGACCGTATAAGTAAGTGACCGCCGGTGTGTCCATCACACCGGCGGTCACTTTATCCTGTTTTGCTTTATCAGCGTTGCCCATAGCTGTTTTTCATATAGTCCTGCATGTATAGGATATGATCATCAGGGATTCCGCAGGGCACCCCTCGTGAAGCTTCGATCATATATAAGATCTGTGCTGTCATTTCAAGAACTGTCGCTGATGTGAAAGCGCCTTCCATATCATTGCCGACACAGATCGCACCATGAGAATTTAAAAGACAGGCCATCGCTTTATCGCCAAGAGCCTTAACAGCTGCTTCCGACAAATTATCACTGCCGGGGATTTCGTGCTTTGGCGTACAGCGAATCTCATCGCAAAGCATTTGAGCGGCTTCATCGATAATCAACGGAATACTTTCGCCTTTAGCGGCAAAAACGGTTGAGTAAAGAGCATGGGTATGGATAACCGCGTTGATATCCTCTCTGGCTCTGAAAATCGCTGTGTGCATCGGCGTTTCCACCGTGGGTTTTCTGTGACCTTCCATTATATTTCCATATATATCCGTGACAACGATATCTTCTTGCGTAATAGTGTTATATGGCATCCCACTCGGAGTCAGATACACCAGCTGAGTATTCGGATCCCGAGCGCTGATATTGCCATAAGTCGAAACAGTCAGCCCCGATTTCGCCATACGAAGACCACTTTCAACAATCAAGGTTTTGTAATCCATTGTACTGTCCTCCAAAACGAAAGTCCTATCCGTTATCGACAATGCTTTCCGGTTATAACACGCCCTTAGTAATAGACATCTATACCGTATTCCTCCGCCAATGCTTCTTTCATGACTTCCGCCTCAGCGGTTTTTCCTGTCCAGTAACGAATGCTCTCAACACACTGATTTATCAGCATACCCAAACCGTCTATCGTCTTTGCCTGACGTCTTTCAGCCTCTTTAAGAAGCTGCGTATGAGGATGATTGGGAATCACATCGCATACAACCATTCGACTATGGATAGAATTAAAATCGATGTCCGGACGGGCATCCACATGAGGATACAAGCCGATGTCCGTTGTATTAACAAGAATGTTAGTATTCTCATCTATCACCATTGTATGATTCCAACGGCGATACGAGACTGTCAGATCCGGAAAATGATTCTTCAGCGTTTCAACCAGTCCCCTCCCCCGTTCTTCCGATCGATTGATGATCACCAGTTCACCAATACCGGCGCGAGCCAATTCCACCGCGATTGCTCTGGCCGCACCACCGGCTCCCAGCATCGTCACCTTTTTTTCACAGACCTCAATACCGGCATTGATAACAGAAGTCATAAAGCCTTTGCCATCGGTATTTTCGCCGTAAAGCTTGCCGTTTAGATTCACAATGGTGTTAACAGCACCCATGATGGAAGCCTCTTCAGAAATACTATCAAGATAGGGAATGGCCGCCACCTTGTGCGGGATCGTCAGGTGCATCCCCTTAAAATTCATAGCTTTGAGGCCCTCAAGTGCCGCTTTCAAATCTTCCGGATGGACATTTATCGTCAAATAGCGATATGGAATCCCCATAGTCTCGAAAGCCTTCTGAGCCACCACCACGGTCGGATTCTCATCGACCGGATCACCAAAAACGCCAACCAGTTCTTCTCGATATTCTTTTCCCATGGATAAAACACCACCAATCATAAAAACTAAACCGCTGCAAAAATCAATATATCACAACAATACCGCCGAAGTATTACAGGGATACATAACCATCCCATTCATCAACACTAAATATACTTCAAAAAACAAAACAAAAGAGAAAGACCCTCTCTTCTGAAAAGCCACCCGTCCGGCCCTCCTGCCGCCTTGCGGCTCATCGGCGGTGGGTCTTCGGAATACCATAGTGCCTTGAACAGAAATACGCGGTATGGACATGCGGTTGACGGTAGGAGCGCCGCCTTGCTTCGCGAGTTTCCGCGCAGGCACCTCTTCCGGCCCTCCTGCCGCCTTGCGGTTCGTCGGCGGTGGGGCTTTCGGATACCATAGTGCCCTGAACAAGAATACGCGGCAGGGACATGCGGTTGACGGTAGGAGCGTCGCCTTGCTTCGCGAGTTTCCGCGCAGGCGTCGTCACAAATGCTTCTATCGTGACGTAAGCCTGCGCGAATGAAACCGCTGCGAAGCAAGAGCAGAGCGACGTGTCAACCGCAGTCCATGACCGCGTATTAGTTATTTCTATACACTATGCGTTTCCAATCTCCACCGCCCGAGCCGCGAGCCGGCACGACCGAAACCGCTGCGAAGCAAGAACAGAGCGACGTGTCAACCGCAGTCCATGACCGCGTATTAGTTATTTCTATACACTATGCGTTTCCAATCTCCACCGCCCGAGCCGCGGGCCGGCACGACGGCCAACCTCATTTCTTGACCATCAGATTCTCATGCACTCTCCTGTACAGCTCCTTAGCGGCATTGTATCCCATCTTTTTCTGGCGATGGTTCACCGCTGCCGTCTCCACGATTACCGCCAGGTTGCGGCCCGGCCGGATCGGCAGGGAGTGACAGACGACCTTGTTGCCGAGGATCTCGGTATATTCATCATCCAGACCAAGACGATCGTATTCTTTTTCCTTGCACCATTCCTCCAGATTGATGACAAGGTCAATGGACTGAGTATCCTTGACATGCTCGACACCGTACAGTGTCTTGACATCGATCACACCGATACCGCGCAGTTCGATAAAATGCCGGGTGACATCAGGGGCCTGCCCCACCAATGTGACGTCGGATACTTTTTTGATAACAACGACGTCATCGCTGACAAGGCGGTGACCGCGGCGCACCAGCTCCAGAGCGGCTTCGGATTTGCCGATGCCGGAATCACCCTGGATCAGAACGCCTTCGCCGTAGACGTCCACAAGAACGCCATGGATCGAGATCGACGGCGCCAGTTCGACGCCGAGCCAACGAATGATCTCCGCCATGAAGCCGCTGGTGGAACGCTCGGTGACAAAGGTGGGCACCTTATAGCGCCGTGCGATCTCCAGCATATCTTCGTTAGGCTCCGTCAGCGTCGTGAAGATGACGCAGGGAATCTCGCTGGAGATGAATTTTTCGTAGGAATTCAGCCGTTCCTCCCGGCTCATCTGCATGATATAGGTATACTCGACATAGCCGATGATCTGAACACGTTCATTGGCGAAATGCTCATAGTAACCGGCCAGCTGCAGCGCCGGTCTGTTGATCTCAGGCGTCGTGATCTGAATATCGGACATGTCGATCTCCGGTGTCAGATACGTCAGACGCATGGCCTCAGCCATTTTTGACAAGGGCACTTTACTGATCATAAGTGAGTCTCCTTTTTCCCTTCTTTTTCTCTGAAAAATGCAAGCACGGAGCGGGCCGCCTTCTCATTCATGGAGGGCACCGCTTTCAGGGTTTCCAGATCCGCGCCGCGAATGGCTTCTATTGTTCCGAAATGCTTCATCAGGGCCCTCCGCCGCTCCTTCCCGATGTCCGGGATATCATCCAGTATCGATCTGACCTGCCCCTTGCTTCTGAGAAGCCTGTGATACTCGATGGCAAAGCGATGGGCTTCGTCCTGCAGGCGTGTGATCATATGGAACACATCGCCGGAACGGTCCACTGCCAATTCCTTATTATTATAATAGAGACCACGGGTATGATGGAAGTCATCTTTTACCATTCCGCATACAGGAATTGAAAGCCCCAATTTGTCAAGAACGCCCAATGCGATATTGACCTGGCCGCGGCCGCCGTCCATCATGATGACATCCGGCAGGCGTTCAAAGCCCTCAGAGCCGCTCAGAGCCCGTTCGAACCGGCGGGTCAGGACTTCCTCAAGGGAGGCATAATCGTTCGGTCCTATGACTGATTTGATGCGGAATTTGCGGTAATCGTTCTTCCGGGGACGGCCGTTTTCGAAAACCACCATGGACCCCACCGATTCATAACCGCTGATATTGGAAATGTCATAGGCCTCCAGTCTCTCCGCCGACGGGACCCCCAGGAGCTCCGCCAGCTTTCGGGCGGCACCGGCGGTACGGCTCTCCTCCCTCTTCAAACGCTCTCTGTCACGGGACAGCACAGTGACGGCGTTCTCATAGGCCATTTCCACCAGTTTTTCCTTCATTCCCTTCTGAGGGACTCTGAGGGTCACCTTCGATCCCCGTCGGGAGGTCAGATACGCGGCTATCAGCTCGCTGTCAGGCAGTTCGCAGGGCAGGAGCAGTTCCTTCGGTACAAAGGGCGTTCCGCCGTAATACTGGACAATGAAATCCGACAGCAGGGCTGCCGGCGATGAGCAGTCCTCCGCGTTCAGATAAAAATGCTCCCGTCCGATAAGTTTGCCGTCCCGGACGCAGAAGACCTGCACCACGGCATCCTTCTCCAGTACGCCGGGATCGTGATTGACGGCCACGGCCAGGACATCACGGTCTTCGCCGTCTGTCCCGGTGATCTTCTGTTTCTCGCCGATCTGACGCACGCTTTCGATCAGATCCCGGCAGCGCGCCGCTTCCTCATAGTCCAGAGCCTCCGCAGCCTTCATCATGTTATCGGTCAGATCAGCGATAACCTCCTCCACATGACCGTCAAGGAAACGCAGCGCCTTGCCGACCTGTTCGCGGTAAGCTTCGGCGCTGATGAGACCGCGGCAGGGCGCACCGCACTGGCCGATGTGATAATAGAGGCAGGCCTCCGTTTTTCCCGCTTCGACAGCTTTGTCACAGGGTCTTATGTGAAATGCCTTCCGGGCCAGATCGATGGTATCCCGGACGGCGCCGGCATTGGAGTAAGGCCCGAAGTAGCGGGCATTATCCTTTTTCAGTTTCCGGGCGATGACGATCCTGGGATAGATCTCGTTCAGAGTCACCTTGATGTAGGGATAGGTCTTGTCGTCCGTCAGCATCGTGTTGTATTTCGGCCGATGTTCCTTGATCAGGTTATTCTCAAGAACCAGGGCCTCCAGTTCCGTGTCCGTCACGATGTACTCAAAATGATCGATGCGCGAGATCATATAGTCAATCTTCGGGCCGCGCTTCCCCTGCTGGCTCTTCTGAAAATACTGTCTGACGCGGTTTTTCAGGCTGACTGCCTTGCCCACATAGAGTATCTCATCATGATCGTCATGCATGATGTAGACACCGGGGGCCGGCGGCAGCTTCTTCAGTTCCTCTTCTATGATAAAAGCCTTGTTGTCAGTCGTCTGTGTCTCACTCATCTTCGTTTTGCCGGTGCCGCTTATCGGTTCCTTTTCATGGCTGCTGTCCCTGGCGCTGCTGCGCTGCTCCGGTATTTCAAAAACAGCCGGCAAAGTCCTGCTTTACCGGCTGCTTCGTGTTGTCTCTTACGCTTCGTCTTTCGGCGTCAGCGGCGTGATGTCGCTGCGGATATCCAGCGTATCCGGCTCGGCATCGCCGCGGGCATCCGGCTTAAGGCCGGCACCGTCCTCCGCTGCATCCACAGCGCTGTTGTCCGGCAGTTCGATCGCTTTGCCGGAGTCACTGATACCGATGCCGTCGATGGTGCTCACACGGCTCGGCCTGCCGTTCTCCGTCAGGCCCTCGCAGCGGCGGAAAATCTTCATAAACTCTTCACCGGTAATGGTCTCCTGCCTGATCAGGAATTCCGCGATCTGGTCGAGGGAGGAGCGATGCTCTCTAAGGAGCTTCAGAGCCTTATCGTAGGCCGCCTTCAGCATCAGCATCACTTCATGATCGACCTCTGTGGCGGTCTCATCACCGCAGTTCATGACCATACGCCCCTGGAGATATTCGCTCTCCTGTGTGGCCAGGCCCATCAGGCCGAATTTTTCAGACATACCGTACTGGGTTATCATCGCCCGGGCAATTTTCGTGGCCTGCTCGATATCGTTGGAAGCGCCTGTCGTCACCGTATCGAAGACGATCTCCTCGGCGGCACGGCCGCCCAGCGTAATGACAAGACGGGCCTCCAGTTCTTTCTTGGTATTGAGGTATTTTTCCTCCTCAGGCACCTGCATGACATAGCCGAGAGCGCCCATCGTTCTCGGGATGATGGTGATCTTCTGGACCGGCTCCGTATTCTTCTGCAGGGCAGTCAGCAGAGCGTGACCGACTTCGTGGTAGGACACAATGCGGCGCTCCTCCTGACTGAGGATGCGGTCCTTCTTCTCCTTGCCGACCAGAACCACTTCAACGGCATCCAGCAGATCCTTCTGGCTGACAGCGCGGCGGCCGTTCTTGACAGCCAGAATCGCGGCTTCGTTGATCATGTTGGCCAGATCAGAGCCGACGGCACCGGAGGTCGCCAACGCCACGGCCTCAAGATCCACTGTCTCATCCATAGCCACATCCTTGCTGTGAACACGCAGAATCGCCACACGCCCCTTCAGATCGGGTCTGTCAACGATAACGCGGCGGTCAAAGCGTCCCGGACGCAGGAGGGCCGGGTCAAGGACTTCGGGGCGGTTTGTGGCCGCCAGGATCAGAAGCCCCTTGGAGGCTTCGAAGCCGTCCATCTCCGCCAGCAGCTGATTCAGTGTCTGCTCGCGCTCATCATTGCCGCCGTACTGTCCGCTGTCGCGGCGCTTGCCTATGGCATCGATCTCATCGATGAAAATGATGCAGGGGGCGTTTTTCTTGGCTTCTTCAAACAGGTCGCGGACTCGGCTGGCGCCGACGCCCACGAACATTTCCACAAATTCGGAACCGGACAGAGAGAAGAACGGAACATGAGCTTCACCGGCCACCGCTTTGGCCAGCAAAGTTTTACCCGTACCCGGAGGGCCCACCAGCAAGGCACCCTTGGGAAGCTTGGCGCCGATGGCCGTGTATTTCCCCGGATTGTGCAGGAAATCCACGACCTCCTGCAGAGATTCCTTCGCCTCATCTTCACCGGCCACATCACGGAAGGTAACGCCGGTCTCCTTCTGAATATAGGTCTTGGCCCGGCTCTTGCCGACGCCCATCATACCGCCGCCGCTGGTACCCATCCGGTTCATCAGGAAGCTGAAGAACAGCATGATCAGCACAAAGGGGATCAGGAAGCTCAGAATCGAACCGATGATCGAGGCCAGTGCGGAGGTCTGTTTCTTATAAAACTCAACGCCGGCCTTTTCCAGTCTCGCTGTCAATGTCGTCTCGTCCTCGGTCATCAGGACGTAGTACTCAACATCGTCACCACCCTTGTCATTCTTAGCCTTGACCAGAAGCTCGCCCTGGCTTATCTCCACGGAGGTCACGTCTCCGTCCTCCAGGATCTCCAGGAAACGATCATAGGTGATCTCGCGTGTATTGGAAGATGACAGGGCGCCGCTGAACAGCGCCATACATATCAGGCTCAGCAGAATGCAGATCAGGACAGCCAGAAAGCTCTGCCGGTTTTTGTTGCCGTTATTGCCGCCGCCAGGCTGTCTGTTGTTGTTATTATTGGCCATATAATCCTCCTTAAAATTATTACTATTATAGGATTTCGCCTCCCATATTGCAAGCAAACCCACCCTTTTGTATAATTGTTATATCTTTTTGCTCAAAAAAAAGATCAGGGGGAAGACGACATCATGAAAACAGGATTCAGCAATGAACTATACCTGAAAACGCAATCAGAGCATATCCGTGACCGCATCAGCCAGTTCGGCGGCAAGCTCTATCTCGAATTCGGCGGCAAACTTTTTGATGATTATCATGCCTCTCGCGTCCTGCCGGGCTTCGAACCGGATGCCAAGCTGCGCATGCTGATGCAGCTGACGGATCAGGCCGAGATCGTGATCGCCATCTCCGCCCGTGATATTGTGAAAAACAAGATCCGCGGCGACCTCGGCATCACCTACGACACGGACGTTCTCCGTCTGATCAATGTCTTCCGCGAAAGAGGTCTCTACGTCGGCTCCGTCGTCATCACTCAGTTTGAAGGTCAGGATGCCGCTCTCCTCTTCCGCAACCGTCTGCAGAATTACGGCGTCAAGGTCTATCTGCATTACCGGATCCCCGGTTATCCGAACAATATCCCCCTCATCGTCAGCGACGAGGGCTACGGCAAAAATGACTATATCGAAACGACCCGTCCCCTGGTCATCGTCACGGCACCGGGCCCGGGTTCCGGCAAGATGGCCACCTGTTTAAGCCAGCTCTATCATGAGCACAAGCGGGGTATTTCTGCCGGCTACGCCAAGTTTGAGACCTTCCCGATCTGGAACCTGCCGCTGAAGCATCCGGTCAATCTGGCCTATGAAGCGGCCACCGCCGACCTGGAAGACGTCAACATGATCGACCCCTTCCATCTCGAAGCCTACGGCACCACCACCGTGAATTATAACCGCGACGTGGAGATTTTCCCCGTCCTGCAGGCCATCTTTGAAAGTATCTACGGCTATTGCCAGTACAAATCCCCGACGGATATGGGTGTCAACATGGCCGGCAGCTGCATCATCGACGATGCGGCCTGCTGTGAAGCCTCCCGTCAGGAGATCATCCGCCGTTACTATGCGGCCCTGGCCGGTCTGGCAGACGGCTCACGCCCCGAGTCCGAAGTGGGCAAGATCGAGCTGATCATGAAGCAGGCTCATGTCAAGCCCGAGGACCGCCGCGTCGTGGCCCCGGCTCTGTCCCGTGCCGCCAAGACCGGTGCGCCGGCCTGTGCTCTGGAGCTTGATAACGGCACCATCATCACCGGCAAGACCTCCGATCTCCTCGGTGCTGCCGCAGCATCCCTGCTGAACGCCCTGAAGCATCTGGCCGGCATTGATCACAACATCCGCATCATTTCGCCGGAAGCCATCGCGCCGCTGCAGAAGCTGAAGACCGCTTACCTCGGCTCCCAGAACCCAAGACTCCACACCGATGAGGTCCTGATCGCCCTGTCCATCTCAGCGGCTACCTCTCAGGACGCCCGCGACGCCATGGCCCAGCTGCCGAATCTCAAGGGCTGCCAGGCCCATTCCTCCGTCATGCTGGCCCAGGTTGATGTCCGTACGATGAAGAAGCTCGGCATCCAGCTGACCTGCGAACCGGTCTATGAAAATAAGAAGATACTCTACTGATTTTCCTGTTGAAAAACGAAAAAGGACAGGCTATAATCTTGAATATGTTTTTTGAGACCTGAAAGGACAGGTGCCCAAATTGGGCACCTGTCCCTTTTTTTATGGAGGAAGCCTATGAGTACAAAATATGTTTTTGTTTTGGGCGGCGTCGTCTCCGGACTCGGCAAAGGTATCACCGCCGCTTCGCTGGGACGTCTCCTCAAGGCCCGCGGTTATTCCATTACCATGCAGAAGTTCGACCCCTACATCAATGTGGACCCGGGAACCATGAACCCGATCCAGCACGGCGAAGTCTTCGTCACCGAGGACGGCATCGAGACCGACCTCGATCTGGGGCACTATGAACGTTTTATCGATGAAAACCTGAAAAAAGACGCCAACGTCACCACCGGCAAGGTCTACTGGTCCGTTATCCAGAAGGAGCGCCGCGGTGATTTCGGCGGCGGTACCGTCCAGGTCATACCCCATATCACCAATGAAATCAAATCCCGCTTTTATACCAATGAGGATGACAGCAAGACCCATATCTCCATCATCGAAGTGGGCGGTACCATCGGCGATATCGAAAGCCAACCCTTCCTGGAAGCTATCCGTCAGTTCCGTCAGGATGTCGGTCCCGAAAATGTTGCCATCATCCTGGTCTCTCTGATCCCTTATCTGAAGGCCTCCCAGGAGCTGAAATCCAAACCGACCCAGATGGCCGCCCGGGAACTGATGCGCACCGGTCTTCAGCCGGATATCATTGTCTGCCGCTCGGACTATCCCGTCGGTGAGGATATCCGTGCCAAGATCGCCCGGTTCTGCAACGTCCCGCCGGAGAATGTCATCGAAAACCTCGATGTGGAATACCTCTATGAACTGCCGCTGATCCTGGAAAAGGAGCATTTGGCCGACGTGGCCTGCCGGGCCCTCTCTATCGAGAACAGAACGCCGGATCTGGCCGACTGGACCGCGATGATCGACGCGCTGAAGAATCCGACGTCCACGGTTACCGTCGCTCTGGTGGGCAAATACACGGCCCTGCACGATGCCTATATCTCCGTGGTTGAAGCCCTGAAGCACGGCGGCATCAACTCCCATACGGTCGTCCGCATCAAATGGGTCAATTCTGAAAGAGTCACGGAGAAAAATGCCGAGGACATTCTTAAAGATGCGGACGGTGTCATCGTCCCCGGCGGTTTCGGCTCCCGCGGCATCGCCGGCATGATCCATGCCATCCGCTATGCCCGGGAAACAAAACTGCCCTTCCTCGGCCTTTGCCTCGGCATGCAGATGGCGGTCGTGGAATACGCCCGCGACGTAGTTGGATGGGAGGACGCCCATTCCGCCGAGCTTTCCGCCAAAACAAAGCATCCTGTCATAGACCTGATGCCCGACCAGCGCGGCATCACCGACATGGGCGGCACCCTTCGTCTGGGGGCTTATCCCTGCATCCTTCAGAAGGGCACCACGGCCCGCCGCCTCTACGGCGCCGAAGAGATCAGCGAACGTCATCGCCACCGTTATGAGGTGAACAACGATTTCCGCGATGCCCTCGCTTCCCACGGCCTGTGCCTGTCCGGCCTCTCACCGGATGGCCGCATCGTGGAAATGATCGAACTCCCGGACCATCCGTTTTTCGTGGCTACCCAGGCCCATCCGGAATTCAAGAGCCGCCCGAATCGGCCGCATCCGCTGTTCAAGGGCTTCATCGATGCCGCCCTGGCACATAAGAAGGCCCGCTGACTTCGGTTGATCGTCTCTGAGCATTATCTGTCGGAATTCCGCAATAATCTCTCAGGCTCCAACATACATTTTCCATCTTAGACACGGCCCGGCCCTCCATCATGCCGGGCCGTTGTTATGATCCAACGTACAAAAAAGGACCGCTGATATCTCAGCGATCCTTTTTCTGTGCGTTAGATTTGTGTTGCTTGTAATGGAATCGGTTTGCAGCGGATCAGACCAGCTCGAGCAGGACCTTGACGGCACCGTCACCCGGACGCTGGGCGATCTTGACGATACGGGTATAACCACCGTTGCGGTTGGCATATTTCGGAGCGTATTCGTCGAACATCTTGGCCGGCATATCGACCATCTTGGTGTGGGCTTTGCGGCCTTTGGCTTCTGTCGGGACTTCCTTAACCGGATAGAACACAGCAGCCATCTGACGGCGAGCATGGAGACGGGACGGCTTGTCCTTCTTGATTTCCTTCTCGACTTCGTCATAAACAGTCACTTTCTTGCCGTCGACGACTTCCTTGACTCTCTTGCCGTCCTTGTCCTTGCGGGCAACTTTGGCTTTGACAGTCACGGTTTCATAATTGTCAGCTTCCTTAACGGCCAGAGCGATCAGGCCTTCGGCGATCTTGCGAACTTCTTTAGCCTTGGCTTCTGTTGTCACGATCTTGCCATGATACAGCAGGGCTGTGACCTGGCTTCTCAGAAGAGCCTTTCTCTGAGCGGATGTTCTGCTTAATTTTCTGTAACCAGCCATAATTTCCTCCTGTTTGCGGCACCCGTCCGGCATGCTCTTACGGTCTTACTGCCGGCGGGCGGACTGTCCGCTTAATTATTCATCACTGGGTTTCAGCTGAAGACCCAGGTCTTTCAGCTTGGCGAGGACTTCCTCAAGAGACTTGCGGCCCAGATTACGGACCTTCATCATATCCTCAGAGGTCTTGGAGCACAGCTCTTCGACCGTGTTGATACCGGCTCTCTTAAGGCAGTTGTATGAACGGACGGAAAGCTCCAGCTCGTCGATATTCATCTCGAGCACTTTTTCCTTCTCGTCATCCTCTTTTTCAATCATAACCTCGGCGGCCTGAGCGCTTTCGGTTAAGTTGACAAAGATCTTCAGATGCTCATTGAGCACCTTCGCAGCAAGGCTGACAGCCTCACGCGGAGATAACGTTCCCTTTGTCCAGACATCAAGTGTCAGTCTGTCAAAGTCAGTCTGCTGGCCGACACGCGTATTGGCAACGGACATATTGACGCGTTCGACCGGTGTGTAGATCGAATCGACGGCAATAACACCGATCGGCATATCGTCGGATTTGCCCTTTTCGGCGCTGACATAACCGCGGCCCTTCGTGATGGTCAGTTCCATGTAAACTTTGGCGTCATGACCGCCGGACACGGTGCAGATCACCTGTTCGGGATTCATGATTTCGATATCAGCGTCCGTCTGAATATCAGAAGCGTGGATAACACCTTCGCCTTCGAATTCAATGTAAGCTGTTTTCGGCTCATCGGATGCGGCATCATTGCGAATTGCCAGATTTTTCAGGTTCATGATGATCTCGGAGACATCCTCCTTGACCCCCGGGATGGTGGTGAACTCGTGGAGAACACCGTCGATCTTGACCTGACTGACTGCTGCACCGGGCAGAGAAGAAAGCATAATCCTTCTCAGGGCATTACCAAGTGTCGTACCATAGCCTCTTTCAAGGGGTTCCACAATGAAACGGCCGTGATTCTTTTCACCGGATTCTTCCATCGTGATCTTCGGCTTATTGAATTCAAACACTGTCATGTCCCTCCTTTACAGCTATTACTTGGAATACAACTCGACGATAAGCATTTCGTTGACCGGAACGTCGATAGCTTCGCGCTTCGGCACTTCCTTGACAACACCGCTCATATTAGCTGTATCGGCTTCAAGCCATTCCGGGACAAGACGGCCGGCTGTGGCAGCCAGGATGCCCTCATGACCCTTATCCTCGCCGTTGCCTTTGTAACGGGCAGAGGAGCGCTTGCTTTCTTTGATCTCGACCTTGTCGCCAACCTTGACCTGATAAGACGGGATGTTGACGAGCTTGCCATTAACCAGAACATGACGATGATCGACGATCTGTCTGGCTTCGCGGCGTGTACGGGCAAGGCCGAGACGGAAGATCACGTTGTCCAGTCTCATTTCCAGCATGGCCATCAGGTTTTCACCGGTCATGCCTTTCATCTGGTCGGCTTTCTTATAATAATTACGGAACGGTTTTTCCAGAACGCCGTAGATGAATTTGGCTTTCTGTTTCTCACGCAGCTGCTGACCATACTCAGAGACTTTGCGTGATGATCTCTTTAACTGTCTGTTGGACTTTTTGTCCAGGCCCAAGACGGCCGGTTCCAGACCAAGGGAACGGCATCTTTTCAGGACAGGTGTTCTATTGACTGCCATCTATTATTTTCCTCCTCTGTTAGGTTACACTCTTCTGCGTTTCGGCGGGCGGCATCCGTTATGCGGAACCGGCGTGCAGTCTTCGATGCTGAGCACCTGGAGACCGGCAGCGGCAAGGGCACGAATAGCGGCTTCACGGCCTGAGCCCGGGCCTTTGACGAAGACATTCACTGTCTTCAGACCGTGGGGCAGAGCGCCTTTAACGGCGGTTTCAGCTGCCATCTGTGCTGCATAAGGAGTAGATTTCCTTGAACCGCGGAAACCAAGACCACCGGCAGAAGCCCATGAAAGAGCATTGCCCTGAGCATCTGTCAATGTCACGATTGTGTTATTGAAAGATGACTGAATGTGAGCCTGTCCATGTTCAACGTTTTTTCTGACGCGGCGCTTCGCCGCGACTTTCTTTGCACCTTTTTTTTCTGCCATAGTAAAAACTAACCTACTTTCTTCTTATGTGTTATCAGGTTCCTTTATTTCTTCTTATTGGCAACCGTACGCTTCGGACCTTTACGGGTACGAGCA
Organism: Lachnospiraceae bacterium; assembly: GCA_029005135.1. Lineage (GTDB taxonomy): Bacteria > Bacillota > Clostridia > Lachnospirales > Lachnospiraceae > Chordicoccus. The sequence goes on along the minus strand of JAQXFO010000019.1, from coordinate 52,167 downwards.
TTGTTCTTGGTATTCTGACCACGAACCGGCAGGCCTTTTCTATGACGGATACCTCTGTAGCAGCCGATTTCCTGAAGGCGCTTGATATTCATAGCGACTTCACGGCGAAGGTCACCTTCTACAGTGCAGGTTGCGTCCATAACATCTTTGATCCGGGCCACTTCTTCGTCTGTCAGATCTCTGACACGGGTGTTCGGATCCACTTTTGCTTCAGCGAGAATCTTGTTGGATGTTGTACGGCCGATACCATAAATATATGTCAGGCCGATCTCAACTCTTTTGTCTCTCGGTAAATCTACGCCGGCTAAACGAGCCATCGCAATTCCTCCATTTGTTTCTACTGTACTGCTTACTACGGTTTCTCAATTGGGACATATTCGCTATGTCCAGCCCTGTCTGTGCTAACAGGACCTTTCCGGCTGAAACAGCCGGTATTAAGCACCTCCATCGCGATGAATCACTCATCAGCCGATCAAAAACCTGCGCAGCCGCCGGCAGGTTATATGCTTGTCAGGTGTTCGGCAGGATCAGCCCTGTCTCTGTTTGTGCTTCGGGTTTTCGCAGATGATGCGGATAGAACCCTTACGTTTGATAACTTTGCACTTTTCGCACATCGGTTTTACGGAAGATCTAACTTTCATTTTTTTCCTCCTTTCCGTAACTGAGCGCATTCCGCGCAATGATGTATTATAACAAACAAATGCCGCCTATGCAAGCATTATTTGTCTCTCCAGACGATCCGACCTTTTGTCAGATCGTACGGTGACATTTCCAGGGTCACTTTGTCACCGGGCAGGATACGAATGAAATTCATTCTGAGCTTGCCGCTGATGTGGCCGGTCACGACCAGACCGTTTTCAAGCTCAACTTTAAATGTGGCGTTGGGCAGCTTTTCAAGAACTTTACCCTCAACTTCAATGGCGTCAGCTTTTGACATTTTGCGTGATCTCCTTGTCGTTAATCATCTCAGGTCTTCAGGCAGGAGCGTCAGCATCTCCGGTTCGCCTTCTGTGATCAGAATCGTATTTTCGTAATGAGCCGACAGGCTGCCGTCGGCTGTTTTGACTGTCCAGTCGTCATCCATCCACTCGACATTTTTGGTGCCGGCGTTTATCATCGGCTCGACGGCCAGTGTCATACCCTTGCAGAGCAGCAGACCTCTGCCCTTCTGCCTGAAATTCGGCACCTGAGGATCCTCGTGAAGGTGGGTGCCGATACCGTGGCCGACCAGATCTTCGACAACGCCGTAACCGAAGCTTTCGGCGTAATCGCCGATGGCGGCCGAGATCTCGTGGAGATGGTGATGAGCCGAAGCACAGGCGATGCCGCGGAAAAAGCTCTCCTTCGTGACATCCATCAGTTTCTGTGCCTCTGCCGATACACGGCCGACGCCCCAGGTGCGGGCGGCGTCACTGTGATAGCCCTTCCAGATCAGACCCGCATCCAGAGAAACAATATCGCCCTCCTTCAGGATGCGCCGCTTTGAGGGAATGCCGTGAACGACTTCATCATTGACCGAGACACAGATCGAAGCAGGATACCCATTATAATGAAGAAAATTCGGTACACCGCCCCGTTCGCGGATCAGTCTTTCACCGTAACGATCGATATCCAGAGTTGAGATACCGGGTTTGATAAAATCACGCAGGGCGTTGTGGACTTCAGCCAGAAGATGGCCTGCGTGCCGCATGAGAGCGATCTCATGCTCAGTCTTTATAGTAACAGCCATAGTTACGCCAGGATGCTGCGGATCGCCTCGAAGACGGCGTCGGCACTGACAGTGCCGTCGACCGTACGAAGAAGTCCGGCTTTTTCATAATAATCAATAAGGGGCTGCGTCTGCTCATGGTAGACATTCAGACGCGTTTTGACGGTTTCGGGCTTATCATCATCGCGAAGGACCAGCTCAGATCCGCATTTGTCGCAGATGCCTTCCACCGCCGGTTTCAGATGCTCGATGTGATAGGTGGCGCCGCATTTCAGACAGGCACGGCGTCCGCCCATACGTCTGATGATATTGTCATCCGGCACATCCACATTAACGGCAGCGCTCAGGGTAAGGCCCATCTTGTCAAGGGCTGCTGACAGCGCTTCGGCCTGGGGGATCGTGCGCGGGAAACCGTCAAGGATGAAGCCTTTTTCACAGTCGCTCTGAGATATTCTGTCAGCGACAAGATCGCACACCAGCTCATCAGGCACCAGCTGACCGGCATCCATGTAGCTCTTGGCCTTGCGGCCCAGCTCCGTCCCGCCCTTGATGTTAGCGCGGAAGATGTCGCCTGTGGAAATATGGGGAATACCGTAGGCCTCCGCCAGTCTGGCGGCCTGTGTACCCTTACCGGCGCCGGGTGCGCCAAGCATAATCAGTCTCATAATGGTTTGTCCTTTCTTTGACGCACAGGCAGGGACTGCCCGTTAACACGGATAGTCCCTGTACTGAATCTTTTAATCGTTCAAAAAGCCTTTGTAGTTTCTCACAACCATCATGGATTCTGTCTGCTTGACAGCTTCAAGGATAACAGAAACGATAATGATCAGAGATGTTCCTGCGAAGGAGACGCTGGCGTGGAACACACCGTTGAAGAAGAACGGGATGATCGCGATGATCGTCAGTCCGCAGGCTCCGATGAAGATGACATACTTGAGAATTCTCTCAAGATATTCGGAGGTGGGCTTTCCGGGACGAATACCCGGGATGAAACCGCCCTGCTTTTTGAGATTGTCCGATACTTCCAGCGGATTGAAGGTGATCGATGTGTAGAAATACGCGAAGAAGATCACCAGAACAATGTAGAGAATCAATCCGATGTTGTAGATCGGGCGTGTCAATGAAAACCAGTTATTGTCATTCAGGATCCCGAGGATGGTACCGAGTACGCCTTCCGCATTCGCCTTGCCGGCGAAGGTAGCGATGATACCGGGGATCGACATCAGCGATGACGCAAAGATGATCGGAATGACACCGGCAGTGTTGACCTTAAGCGGAATGTGTGTCGCATTGCCGCCGACCATACGCCGGCCAACCATCTTCTTGGAGTACTGAACCGGAATGTTCCGGACCGCGTCATTGAGAAGGATGACCAGAACCACGACGCCGAGAATGATCGCGGCGATGATGATACCGGCCAGGATGCCTCTGGCCAATGTCTGTGTTTTGATGAACTGCTCATAGAGGCTTGTCAGGTCACCGGGAAGACGGGACAGGATGTTGATCAGAAGTACCATGGAAATACCGTTTCCGATACCCTTCTCAGTCATCTGTTCACCGATCCACATCAGGAATGCGGAGCCGGCTGTCAGGCAGCAGACCACAACGACGGCCTTCGCAAAATTCATGTCCGGAATCAGCCCCTGATTGCCGAATCCGATCGTCATGGCGATGGATTCCATCAGAGAAAGGCCGACTGTCAGATAACGTGTGATAGCAGTGATCTTCTTTCTGCCATCCTCACCGTCTCTGTGCATCTCCTCCAGAGCCGGAATGGCGATAGTCAGGAGCTGCATGATGATGGACGATGTGATATAGGGCGTGATGGAAAGCGCCAGGATCGAGAAGCTCGAGAACGAGCCTCCCGTAAACGCGTCAAAGAAGTTGAACGCGCTGCCTGACTGTGCTGCGAACCATTCACTGAAGTAGCTGCTGTCCACACCCGGAACCGGAATCTGTGAACCGACACGGATGATCACCAGGCACATAAGGATGAACAACATCCTGCGCCGGATATCCTTAACCTTAAATGCATCCGCAATTTTTTTGAACATTAGATTACCTCGACTGTACCGCCTGCAGCTTCGATCTTTTCCTTTGCAGAAGCGCTGACTGCGTTGACCTTAACAGTGAGCTTCTTGGTCAGCTCGCCGTTGCCAAGGATTTTGACGCCGTCATTGACTTTGGAAATGGCGCCGCTCTCAAGGAGAGCCGCCACATCGACAACGGCACCGTCTTCGAAACGATTCAGCACATCAACGTTGATAGCTGTAATCTCTTTGCTGTTTCTGTCTGTGAAGCCTCTCTTCGGCAGACGTCTGTAAAGCGGCATCTGACCGCCTTCAAAACCGGGTCTTGTATGACCGGAACGAGCGATCTGACCCTTGTGGCCCTTGCCGGCTGTCTTGCCGTTGCCGGAAGATTCGCCGCGGCCTCTGCGGAAGTCATCTCTCTTTTTGGCGCCCGGAAGCGGTGCTAAATTTGATAAATCCATTTTAGTCCCTCCTAATTAGGCTTCTTCTACTTTCACCAGGTGGCTGATGTGAGCGATCTGGCCGCGTGTGGCTGCGTTGTCCGGAAGGATAACAGAGCGATTCAGCTTCTTCAGGCCCATGGAGGCCACGATAGCTCTGTGCTTCGGAATGGAGCCGATTGTAGATTTTACCAGGGTGATTTTCAGTTTTTTCTCTTCCATGTCAGTGACCTCCTTACGCCAGGATCTCTTCCACGGTCTTGCCGCGCAGACGCGCGACTTCGGCCGGTGTCTTCAGAGCCTTCAGGCCGGCGAGAGTGGCGAAGACAACATTCTGCTTGTTGTTGGAACCCAGAGACTTGGTACGGATATTCTTGATACCGGCCAGTTCGATGACGGCACGAGCCGGACCGCCGGCGATAACACCGGTACCTTCGGGAGCTCTCTTCAGGAGAACAGAAGCGCCGCCGAACTTGCCTATATTGTCATGTGTGATGCTGTTGAAGTCTGTACGGGCGACAGAAACCATGTGCTTCTTGGCATCTTCACGGCCCTTGCGGATAGCTTCCGGAATTTCGGTAGCTTTGCCGAGACCGGCACCGACATGACCGTTCTTGTCGCCGACAACAACGAGAGCTGTGAAACGCATGTTGCGGCCACCCTTAACGACCTTGGTAACGCGCTTGAGGGCGACAACGCGATCTTCGAAACCGTCGTCTCTATCGTTATCTCTTCTCTTGGAATTGCTATCAGGTCTCATTCGTGTATCTTCTCCTTCCTTAGAACGTCAGACCGGCTTCTCTGGCCGCATCTGCCAATGCTTTGATCTTACCCGTGTAAACGAAGCCGCCACGGTCGAAGACCACTTCATTGATACCCTGATCGACAGCTTTTTTACCGATAACGGCGCCGAGCTTAGCAGCGGCTTCGACGTTATCTGTGTACTCAAGGCCTTCTTTGACGTCCGCCTGGAGAGTAGAGGCTGAGACTAATGTCACACCCTTTGTATCGTCAATAATCTGAGCATACATATGCTTGTTGCTGCGGAATACGCTTAAGCGCGGTCTCTGGGCAGTGCCTTTCAGGTGGCCGCGAAGACGATAATGTTTTTTTGCGATCACAGCTGATCTGTTTGTCTTTGTTATCATCTGTCACTTTCCCCTTTCTTTAGCCTTTGCCTGTCTTACCGACTTTGCGGCGAATAACTTCATCAGAATACTTAATACCCTTGCCTTTGTACGGTTCCGGAGCTCTCTTGATTCTGATATTGGCGGCATACTGACCAACAGCTTCCTTGGAAATACCCTTGATGATGATCTTGTTGCCGTCGACGGTGGATTCGATACCTTCCGGATCTTCCATCTCAACCGGGTGGCTGTAGCCCAGGCTCAGGACAAGCTTCTTGCCCTGCTTGGAGGCTCTGTAACCAACACCGTTGATCTCCAGGGTCTTCTCAAAACCGGCGCTGACACCGATCACCATATTGTTCAGAAGGGATCTTGTCAGGCCGTGCAGAGCCTTGTTTCTCTTCAGGTCGTTCGGTCTGCTGACCGTCAGGACGTTGTCTTTAACTTCGATAGCCATCTCGGCTGCTAATTCTCTTGTCAGAGTCCCCTTGGGGCCTTTGACGGTAACAACGTTGCCGTCAGCGACCTCAACAGTAACACCGGCAGGAATTTCAATTGGCATTCTACCAATTCTTGACATTTTGAATTTCCTCCAGACTTAGATTTTCGGAGAAGCGCCTGCGCTTCTCTGTTTTCAGTTCGCAGTGAGTGTATTACCAGATATAGGCAAGAACTTCGCCGCCGACCTTCTGCTTTCTGGCTTCTTTGTCGGTGATGATGCCCTTGTTGGTGGAGATGATGGCAATGCCCAGACCGCCGAGGACCTTCGGCAGCTCTTCGGCACCGGCATAGACACGCAGACCCGGCTTGGAGATTCTCTTAAGGCCTGTGATGATTCTCTCTGTACCATCATATTTTAAAGAAATGCGGATGATCTTGCCGACGCCGGCGTCAATCAGGTCATACTTGGCGATGTAGCCTTCGTCCAGAAGGATGTTGGCGATGGCCAGCTTCATCTTGGATGACGGAACATCGACCGTCTCGTGACGGGCTGTGTTCGCATTACGAATTCTTGTCAGCATATCCGCGATCGGATCGTTTGTCGTTGTCATGTGTGACACTCCTTTCAGACTCTTGATTTACCAGGATGCCTTCTTGACACCCGGGATCTGACCCTTGTAGGCCAGCTCGCGGAAGCAGATACGGCAGATTCCGTATTTCTTAAGATAGGCATGCGGACGGCCGCAGATCATGCAGCGTGTATATTCTCTGGTGGAGAATTTAGCCTTGCGCTGCTGTTTGATTTTCATGGATGTTTTTGCCATTATCTATTCTCCTTATTATTTAGCGAACGGCATATTGAACAGTCTGAGAAGCTCTCTGGCCTCTTCATCCGTCTTGGCAGTCGTGACAAACGTAATGTCCATACCACGGACCTTATCGATCTTGTCATACTCGATTTCCGGGAAGATCAGCTGTTCCTTAATACCGAGAGAATAGTTGCCTCTGCCGTCAAAGCCATTCGGATTGACGCCGCGGAAGTCGCGGACACGCGGCAGAGCCAGGTTGATCAGTCTGTCGGCGAATTCATACATCTTATCGCCGCGGAGTGTTGTCTTGCAGCCGATGGCCATGCCTTCACGAAGCTTGAAGTTCGCGATGGACTTCTTAGCCTTTGTGATGATCGCTTTCTGACCGGTGATGGTCTCCATATCGGCTACGGCTGAATCAAGAAGTTTGGCATTTTCTTTGGCTTCGCCAACACCCATGTTAACCACGATCTTGACGAGCTTCGGCACTTCCATCGGGTTCTTGTATTCAAACTTTTTCGTCATGGCTTCGACGATTTCATTTTCGTACAGTTCTTTAAGTCTTGCGCTCACTTGAAATGCCTCCTTTCTTAATCGATTTTCTCGCCGGTTGCTTTCGCAATACGGACTTTTGTTGTCTTATCGCCATCCTTCTCGACACGGAAGCCGACTCTGGTGGGCTTGCCATTGTGGAGAAGCATAACATTAGAAATGTCGATCGGCGCTTCTTTATTGACGATACCGCCCTGCTGGTTAGCCATGCTGGGTTTCTGGTGTTTTGTGATCATATTGATGCCTTCGACCACAACCGTGTTTTTCTTGGCATTGACAATCAGGACTTTGCCTTCTCTGTCTTTGTCTTTGCCGGCGATAACACGAACCATATCGCCTTTCTTAATCTTCAATGTTGCCATCTTAGCTATCCTCCTACAGAACTTCCGGGGCGAGAGAAACGATCTTCATGAACTGTTTTTCACGAAGTTCACGGGCTACCGGGCCAAAGATACGTGTTCCCTTCGGTGTACCGTCATCTTTGATGATAACTGCTGCATTTTCATCGAAACGGATATAGGAACCGTCTTTACGGCGTGTTGTCTGAACAGTACGGACAACGACAGCCTTAACGACATCACCTTTTTTCACAACGCCGCCCGGAGTAGCATCTTTGACGGCTGCAACGATGGTATCACCGATGTGGGCATAACGTCTTCTGGAACCGCCCTGGACACGGATGCAGAGAATTTCTTTTGCACCGGTATTATCGGCGACTTTAAGTCTGCTTTCCTGCTGAATCATGATACTGTCCTCCTGTTTCTTTACTTCGCCTTCTCAACGATAGAAACAAGTCTCCAGCGTTTGTCTTTTGACAGCGGTCTTGTCTCCATGACCTTAACGGTATCGCCAATACGGCATTCGTTGTTTTCGTCATGAGCTTTCAGTTTGTAAGTTTTCTTGACGATTTTTTTGTAAATCGGATGCTGAACGTGATCTTCGACCGCAACAACGATTGTTTTATCCATTTTGTCGCTGACGACGTGACCGACGCGTGTTTTCCGAAGGTTTCTTGACTCTGTCATCTGTTAGGCCTCCTTTGAAGCGTTTGCCTGCTCGACAATAACGGTCTGAATTCTGGCAATATTGCGGCGAACATCTTTGATGCGGGCTGTATTGTCCAGCTGGTTTGTGGCGTTCTGGAACCGCAGGTTGAAAAGTTCTTTCTTAGCGGAGACCAGTTCTTCATTCAGTTCGGAAGCAGATTTGCTTCTCAGTTCTTCCAGGTATTTATTACTCTTCACTGTGATCACCGCCTTCTGTATTCTCAGCAACTTTCACGGTTTTGTTGTAACGGGCGTCCACCACGGCGTCAAGATCGGCCTTGGCATAGATTTTGCACTTGCAGGGCAGCTTATGCATGGCCAGACGCAGAGCTTCGCGGGCAACTTCACCGTCAACACCGGCGATCTCGAAAAGAACGCGGCCCGGCTTGACAACGGCGACCCAGAATTCAACAGCACCTTTACCATTACCCATTCGTTTTTCATTCGGCTGGGCTGAAACCGGCTTATCCGGGAAAATATCGATCCAGACTTTACCGCCACGCTTGATGTAACGGGTCAGAGCAACTCGGGCTGCTTCGATCTGGTTGGATTTGATCCAGCACGGTTCATCGGCAACCAGGCCGTACTCACCGCGAAGGATTCTGTTGCCTCTCATCGCACGGCCCTTCATTCTGCCGCGGGACTGTTTTCTGTGTTTAACTCTCTTCGGCATTAACATATCGATTATTCTCCTTCCTTACGGTTTTCTTTGGTCGGAAGGACCTCACCATTGTAGATCCAAGCCTTTACGCCGACCTTGCCGTACTGTGTATCAGCTTCGGCAAAACCATAGTCGATGTCGGCGCGGAGCATCTGAAGCGGAATTGTGCCGTCGCTGTAAGTTTCCTTACGAGCCATATCGGCGCCGCCCAGACGGCCGGAAACGCTGGTCTTGATACCCTTGGCGCCGGCGCGCATGGTTCTCTGCATCGTGGACTTCATGGCGCGGCGGAAAGAGATACGGTTCTCAAGCTGCAGGGCGATGTTCTCGGCGACCAACTGAGCATCGCGGTCCGGTCTCTTGATTTCCTTGATGTCAACAGAGAGTTTCTTGTTGACCATCTTGGACAGTTCTTTCTTCAGATCTTCAATATCCTTGCCGCCCTTGCCGATAACCAGACCCGGCTTGGCTGTCCAGATCGTGATCTTGACGCGATCGGAAGCTCTTTCAATATCGATTTTGGAAATGCCTGTGCTGTATAATTTCTTCTTCAGATAGGTGCGGATCTTGTTGTCTTCAACGAGGAGTGCAGCGAATTCGCTCTTCTCTGCATACCACTTAGACTCCCAATCCTTGATAATTCCGACACGCAGACCGTTCGGATTGACTTTCTGTCCCATCTTGGTCCTCCTTATCTTTCATCCAGAACAATCGTCACATGGCTTGTGCGCTTTAAGATGCGATAGGCGCGGCCCTGGGCTCTCGGCTGGATACGTTTCATTGTCGGTGCATCGCTGGCATAGCATTCGGCAATGTAGAGGTTGCTTCTGTCCATGCCGTTATTGTTTTCTGCATTAGCAATGGCGGACTCAAGAAGTTTCTTGATGACGGCCGATGCATAGCGCGGGCTGTATGTCAGAATACCGAGTGCTGACTCAACATCCTTGCCGCGGATGGAATCCAGCACGAAGCAAGCTTTCTGCACAGGAATTCTGGCGTAGGAAAGCTTGGCATGGGGTCTCATCTCCCGCTTGCTTTCATTTCTCTCCCTTTTGATCTGGGATCTATGTCCTTTAGCCATGAGTTAATCTCCTTTCGATCTTGACTGTTATCTGACGGAACCTTTGCCGTCGGCTTTCGCAGCATGACCACGATAGGTTCTGGTCGCCACGAATTCACCGAGTTTATGTCCGACCATGTCTTCCGTGACATAGACCGGAACGTGCTTTCTGCCGTCATAGACCGCAAAGGTGTGTCCCACGAAGCTCGGGAAAATGGTGGAGCGGCGAGACCAGGTCTTGATAACTGTCTTTTCGCCCGATGCGTTCATTTCGTCGACTTTTTTAAGCAGATAGTCGTCTGCAAACGGGCCTTTCTTTAAAGAACGTGACATTCTTTATCCTCCTTATCTGCCGGCACCCTTGCCGTTTCTTCTTCTTACGATATACTTGTCTGACTGTTTCTTGTTCTTTCTGGTCTTGAGACCCATGGCGGGCTTGCCCCACGGTGTGCTCGGACCCGGGCGGCCAACCGGAGCGCGGCCTTCACCACCGCCGTGCGGATGGTCATTCGGGTTCATAACGGAACCGCGGACTGTCGGGCGGATGCCCATATGTCTCTTGCGGCCGGCCTTACCGATCTTGACCAGGTTGTGATCGCCGTTGCCGACAGTGCCGATGGTGGCGCGGCATTCGATCGGAACCATTCTCATTTCGCCGGACGGCAGACGCAGGGTGGCGTACTTGCCTTCCTTGGCCATCAGCTGAGCGGCATTGCCGGCAGCACGGACCATCTGGCCGCCGCGGCCCGGATGAAGCTCAACGTTGTGAACCATGGTACCAACCGGAACCTTGCTGAGCGGCAGGCAGTTGCCCACGCGGACTTCCGCTTCCGGACCTTCCATGACAGTCGTACCGACCTTCAGGCCTTCCGGAGCCAGGATATAGGCTTTTACGCCGTTGGCATAAACCAGGAGGGCGATGTTGGCGGAGCGGTTCGGATCGTATTCGATCGTCTTAACGGTGGCCGGTACACCGTCCTGTGTGTTTCTCTTGAAGTCGATGATTCTGTAACGGCGTTTGCTGCCGCCGCCGCGATGACGTGTGGTGATGCGGCCCTGGTTATTGCGGCCGGAGTTTTTCTTCAGAGCTTCTGTCAGGCTCTTCTCCGGTTTGTTTGTTGTGATCTCCGAGAAGTCGGAGCCCGTCATATTACGTCTGGACGGGGTATAAGGCTTATATGTTTTAATGCCCATGACAATCTCCTTATCTTAGCTTTTTTCTCACGCTGCTTGGCGTATATGTCACCGAAAATTAAAGAGTATTGAAGATCTCAATGTCTTTGCTTTCGGCAGTCAGGGTAACAACGGCTTTCTTTCTGTCGGCTGTTCTGCCCTGCGTGCGGCCGCGTCTTTTCAGTTTGCCCGGAACGGTAATGGTGTTGACGCGGGCAACCTTAGTGCCTTCAAACATCTTTTCGACCGCTTCTTTGATCTGGGTCTTGGTGGCATCCGGATGGACGAAGAAAGTGTACTTTTTGTCAGCCATGCCGTTCATGCTCTTTTCAGTGACGACCGGCTTCTGAATGACGTCGTAATATTTCAGGTCTGCCATTATGCATACACCTCCTCAACAGCTTTGACAGCATCCTGGGTCATGACCAGTTTCTCATATTTCAGGATGTCATAAACATTGATGTTGTTTGTCGGGATCATGCTGATTTCAGCGATGTTGCGGCCGGAAAGGACGACTTTTTCATCGTAGCCGCTGGTAACGACCAGGGCCTTCTCAGCATTCAGGTTTTTCAGGACTCTGACCATGTTCTTTGTCTTAATGTCATCGAAAGCGAGCTTGTCGACAACGATCAGGTTGTTGGCCTGAACCTTGGAGGTCAGAGCGGAAAGCATAGCAGCTTTCTTCTCTTTGGCATTCATCTTGAAGGAATAATCACGCGGAACCGGCGCGAAGATAACACCGCCGCCCTTCCACTGTGCAGCGCGGATAGAGCCCTGACGCGCATGGCCCGTACCCTTCTGGCGCCACGGCTTACGGCCGCCGCCGCTGACTTCGTGACGTGTCTTGGCCTTCTGTGTGCCCTGGCGCATTTTTGCCAGATGCAGAACAACGGCCTGATGTACTAAATGACTTTTGATGGGAGCGCCGAAAACAGCGTCCGCCAGTTCGATCTTACCGACCTCCTGGCCTTCCATATTGTAAACAGATACCTCAGCCATCTGTCTTGTCCTCCTTTGAGTCTATCAGTTCTTCTTAACAGCTTCTTTGATCGTGACAAGGCCTTTCTTCGGACCCGGGACAGCGCCCTTGATCAGCAGAAGATTCTTGTCGGCGTCAACTCTGACGATCTGAAGATTCTGGATGGTAACCTTCTTGCTGCCCATGTGGCCCGGCATGCCCTTGCCCTTGTAGACACGGCTCGGATCAGAAGATGTACCGTTGGAACCCTGATGACGATGGAATTTGGAACCATGAGCCATCGGACCTCTGTGCTGGCCGAGTCTCTTGATCGCACCCTGGAAGCCCTTGCCTTTGGAGATGGCTGTGACGTCAACGAAATCGCCGCTGCCGAAGATGTCAGCCTTGATTTCCTGGCCGAGAGCATATTCGGAAGAGTTTTCGAAACGGAATTCGCGAACAAAGCGCTTATTGGCAACACCGGCCTTGGCGAAGACACCCTTCATCGGCTTGGCAACAAGATTGTCTCTCTTGTCTTCAAAACCGACCTGGACAGCTTCGTAACCGTCGTTCTCGACAGTCTTGACCTGTGTGACAGCGCACGGACCGGCAAGCAGTACGGTGACCGGTGTCAGGACACCACTCTCATCGAAGATCTGCGTCATGCCGACTTTTCTTGCAAGAATTGCTTTCTTCATGTAGCTTTTCCTCCTTACAGCGGATTACCGGTTGGTAATCATTCTAAATTGGTTTACTTGTTCTTCATCTTGATGTCGATGTAAACACCGGCAGGCATCTCAAGATGTGACAGGGCATCAACGGTCTTCTGTGTCGGTGCCTTGATGTCGATCAGTCTCTTGTGAGTTCTCTGTTCAAACTGTTCACGGGAATCTTTGTACTTGTGAACAGCACGAAGAATCGTCACTACTTCCTTCTTTGTCGGAAGCGGAACCGGTCCGCTGACGGTAGCGCCGTTCTTCTTCAGAGTCTCGATGATCTTGGCAGCTGATGCATCCACGAGAGTATGATCGTATGCCTTTAATGTGATTCTCATAACCTGTGTTGCCATAAAAAAAGTCGCCTCCTCTTCGCACTTTTTTAAGTACGACAAGCGGTGACTGTACACATCTCCGTGTGTGTCCTCCGGACCCACACAAATTTCCGCCCTATGGGCGGATATTGCACAGTGACTTGTCGCCAGTTTCCTAACATGACATTCGCTCCACGGAGAACCTGCCACAGTGGGCAGCAACTTCACGCTTCATAGCTATCATGCCACAGCGAGAATTATTATACACAAAACCCCCTGCCTAAGCAAGGGGTTTTGACAAATTTTTTCTCTTTTTTTCTGGCACATCTGACAATCTTTTTCAGTTCTCTGTTCGCTCTTATCACAGCAGATCGGTGTAATCCAGAAGTGTCACATTCGTGTTCGGATCCTTGATAACCTTCGGTGTCACGCCGTTCTTACCGGCTTCCTCCATCAGTTCATCCAGCGTCATGCGGGACACCGGCACAAAACGTCCGTCGTCTGTCTGTGAAGGCGTTTCTTCTATAATAGTGCTGCCGGTGCCTGTGCCGCGCTCATTTTCCGTCTTGCCTGTCTCTGTCTGAACCATCGGAACCGGTACCGGTTCGGACAGCACCGGCGCTTCGGAGGCCTGAGCCATCTGCGGAACAGCCGTTTCTTCAGCGGTTACGCTGTCTGCCTCTTCTCCCGGCACCTTTTCGGGCACAACAGAAAGGCGATCTTCGGCAGAGACGGCCGCGGGGGCTTCTTCGGTGACAAAACGGATATCCTTCAGATCGTCATCGTCCTCGTTATCGCGGCGGCGCTTTTCTTTCTTCGCGCGCTTCTTCTCTTCCTTCTTCCGGCGCTTCTCTTCCTTGCGGCGGGCCTTTCTCTCACGGCGGCTCAGAGGCTCCTCTTCCTCATCGTCTTCGTCATCCTCCGCTTCTTCGTTCCCATCTTCATCTTCGTCTTCCTCGTCATCATCCTCCTCGTCATCATCTTCCTCGTCATCATCGTCACTGTCATCCTTCTTCCAGAGTTCCGACAGGATGAAAAGCACGACCATCAGAAGCAGCACAAGGACGATGATAATGATGCCTTCCATGCTGTGCATAGCAACCAGGACATAGCCGATAACAGGAATCGTCAGAATAACGCGGGAAACATGATTGCGCAGGGTGATCTCTTCCACCGTCTGCTGATAGGCATTCTCAGCCTGGAACTTGCCCGTAGCGGCATCACCGGCCTGGATCACATAGGCATAGGTCGAGGTCTCGGATTCCTTCAGGATCTTATCGCCGCTCACGAGATCCGTCACGGCGATATCCCGGGAATAGGTGATCGAACCCATCGGCAGGTTGGTGTCCATCGTCTCTGTATCCACGATCGTTGTCGTCACACCGGCCAGCGGCGGCACCACGATCGCAACAGCCACAAGAATCGCCACTATGATAAATGTATGAACAATGACCTTTAAAAACCTGGACATAGACTTCTCCTTATAGCAAGCATTCTTCGATTATTTTAACATTGAAAGCCCGATCTGTACATAAATATTTCTTTTCGCAGAATTGTGCTATAATCGGTATACTTACGTTTTAAGGAGATCGACATGAACACACCCTTATCCGAAATCAAGGTTATCGAGGATCTGTCGCTGAACGCCTGGCCATCCCATCAGATGCAGGTGTACGACGGCTGGATTCTGCGCTTTTCCTATTTCTATACCTGCCGTACCAATTCCGTCGAACAGATCGGGGCGTCTCTCCTGCCGCCGGATGAAAAGATCACCTACTGTGAATCGGAATACCGCCGCTGGCAGACACCCTGTCTTTTCAAAATCTCGCCGATCACCGACAAAGCCACCGTGGACGCACTGCACAGGCGAGGCTACACTGTCCGTCACCGCACCGACGTCATGACCTGCCGCCTCGAACCGGGTCCTCCCGTGCCGACAGAGGGGCTCATCATGGAGAACCGCGTTTCCTACGCCTGGCTTCAGGGGCTTTTTGATCTGAAGCATACGACCAATATCATTCACCGCCGCATTGTCCCCTCCATGTACGATGCCATTCCCAAAGACAAGATCGCGGTCTGCATGATGGACGGTGACCAGATCATCGCTACGGGTCTGGGCATCCTTGACCGTGATTATATCGGCATCTATGCGATCCATGTCCATGAGGATTACCGCCGCCGCGGCTATGCCCGCCGCATCGTCTCGGTCCTGCTGCAGGAAGGCCGCCGTCAGGGCGCCGTCAGGGCCTATCTTCAGGTCGTGGCCGGCAATGACGGTGCCCGCTCGCTCTACGAATCCCTCGGCTTCAGCAAGCTGTACGATTATCATTTCCTGTCAAAGGATGTCTGAAGCAAAAAGACGCAGTCAGATGGCTTTTCGTCCGCCATCTTCCTGCGTCTTTATTATTGCTCTGAAAAAGCGTTATCGTTTTGTGTCAGTCTTCCCTGGATGTCAGATAATTCTCGATCTTCTCAAAAGCCTCGTCTTCATCGCTGCCGTCTGTGATCACGGTGACGACCTCGCCGGAATCCAGCCCCAGAGCCATCATCCCCATGATGCTCTTGGCATTCATACGGCGGTTATCCGTCTCGATGAAGATCTCACTGTCGAACTGACTGGCAGCCTGAACAAGCATGGCGGCCGGTCTGGCATTGATTCCCTGCTTCAGCTTAACAGTGACTTCTTTACGTATCATTACAAAAATCCTCCCTGTTCCCTTAGAGCTCCTCTGAATCTTCCGCCCTTCCGGCGGCAGCGGCTTCCTGGAGCTTCCGCATCCTGTGATTGACACCCGATTTTCCCACAGGCGGCATCATACGGGTGCCGAGTTCCTGAAGGGATACATCCGGATACAGAAGCCTGAGCTCTGCCATCTCCTGAAGTGCCGGTGACAGTCTGCCGAGGATACCCTTTTCCTGAAGATAACGGATATCATCGACCTGTCTGACAGCGGCATTGACAGTTTTTTTCAGATTGGCCGTTTCACAATTCACCCGCCGGTTGACGGATCCCCGTCGTTCCCTCAGAATCCGCACATTCTCAAATTCCATCAGGGAGCGATTGGCACCGATCAGACGCAGCATCTCTGCCAGCTGATCGCCTTCCTTAATATAGACAACCCACAGGTCACGGCGCCTGACCGTCTTGGCGTTGAGTCCAAAGCCCTCAAGGAGCGATCTCACCGTATCGGCCAGGGATTCGCTGACGCAGTCGATCTCCAGATGATAATACTTCTCCGGGTCGCTGATCGTTCCCGCCGCCAGGAACGCACCTCTCAGATACGCACGCCGACAGCAGCTGCGGGCCAGTTTATCCTCCGCCGAGACAGCCGCCTGTATACGGCCGACAGCCGATCCCAGCATTAGCGTTTCCCCGCTGTGATCCGGTCTGTCTTTGCCTCTGTTTTCAGTACCTAAAAAATCTTTTTTAATCTTAAATGCTTTGTCAGCGATTGTAAAGAACTTTCTGATGCACCCCTCCCGGTCGGTTTTCAGGAGAATACCGGCCTCTCCGTCGGAATTCACAACAAAGCGGCCCGCCAGGGAGGCGATTGCGTCGAATTCTGCCAAACGGCAGTGCTGAGACTTCGGTTCGATCGCCTCAAGTTCTTTTTTTACATTTCCCGAAAAAGACATAGCCGAACCTCGATATTATGTTAACCTGTATAGCGGTCCATCAGAGAGCTTTCCGCTTCAGATCGTTGTCGATGTCGCGGTGCAGCAGCTTGACGCCGCATTCCTCCAGTCCGCTCAGACGGTCATGAAGAGCCCGGGCGATGGCCACGGAGCGATGGCGACCGCCGGTACAGCCGACGGCAATGACCAGCTGATGCTTGCCCTCCTGAATATAATGAGGTATCAGAAAACGCACCAGGCTGTCCAGCCTGTCGAGGAACTCCTGTGTCTGTTCATAGCCGAGCACAAAATCTCTCACCGGCGCCTCTTCGCCGGTCAGCGCCTTCAGATTCTCAACATAATAGGGATTCGGCAGGAAACGGACGTCGAATACAAGATCCGCATCCTCCGGCAGGCCGTACTTGAAGCCGAAAGACATGACGGTCACATAGAGATTGCGGTACTTTTTCCCGTCAACAAAAATCTTTCCCAGTGCCGTCTGGAGATCGCGTATCAGCAGATGGCTCGTATCCAGGATATAGTCGGCACGGCTGCGCAGGAAGGCAAGGGCTTCCCTCTCGCGGCCTATCCCGTCCTCGAGACGTTCTCCCGTCCCGGCCAGGGGATGAGACCGTCTTGTCTCCTTGAAGCGCTTGGTCAGCACGGCATCAGAGGCTTCCATATAAAGGATTTCGGGCGTAATGCCCGTCCCGGTCACCTCTTCAAGGGCTTCCTCGATCTTTTTCAGACCGGCGCCGCTGCGGCTGTCAATACCGACCGCTATATGTGTGATGGAGGGATCCTCGCCGTCCGTCAGGATCTGGCAGAACTTGCCGACCAGCTTGACGGGCAGGTTGTCAACGCAGAAATAACCGCTGTCCTCCAGTATTTTCATGGCTGAGCTTTTGCCGGCTCCGGAAAGACCGGTCACAATAACAAATCGCATGGCACTCCTTATGAAAAATCACCCAGGAGGCGTACCTCCGGTTCCAGAGTCACGCCGCTGTCCTCAAGGACACGGCCGCGAACCAGTTCGATCAGGGTATGGATATCCGCCGCCGTCGCACCGCCGCGATTAATAATAAACCCGCAGTGCTTCTCCGATACCGCGGCGCCGCCCACAGCAAAACCGCCCAGGCCGGCATCCATAATCAGCTTGCCGGCATAAAAACCCTCCGGCCTCTTGAAGGTACTGCCTGCCGACGGATACTCCAGCGGCTGCTTTTCCTTCCGCAGGCTCCCGAGCCGGGCCATCTCACACCGTATCGCTTCCTCCGGTGCCGGCGTCAGATCCAGGACAGCTTCCAGTACGATACCGTTCAGGCGGCCGACAGCGCTCTGCCGGTAACCGAAGTCAAGTTCTACCCGGCTTAGTGTCCGGATGCGGCCGTCCTCCGTCAGGATCACCGCCTCCCGGATCACATCCTTCATCTCGCCGCCGTAAGCACCGGCATTCATGAAAACGGCACCGCCGAGGGTTCCCGGGATGCCCGAGGCAAATTCCAGGCCTCCCAGACCGGCGGCAGCCGCCTCCGCTGCCAGGACACTCAGGCGCACACCGGCACCGGCCCGCAGGCTTGTCCCGTCAAGCGACACCGAGGCCATCCGGCGTCCGATCTCGATGATCAGTCCCCGAAACCCCGCATCCGATACCAGCAGATTACTGCCGCAGCCGATCACATAATAGGGCAGTTCTTCCCGGCGGCAGAGAGCGATCAGTGCGGCGGTCTCTTCGCCGTCGGCGGGCACGGCATAATAATCGGCCGGGCCTCCGACATGGAACGTGGTATGGGCAGCCATGGGTTCGCCGGTCAGCAGGTTATCCGCACCGACAACGGCTGCCAGTTTCTGTTCAAGGGTCATCGTCTCAGTCATCACGCGCCCTCCTGAGGCTGAACGGGTTCTGTGCCTGCCGGCGTTTCCTGTGGTGTTTCCTGTGGTGTCTGCGGCGTCTCCGCCGGTGCCGCACCGGCAGAAGGCATCTGAGCCGCCGTCGACATATAGACACGGGCATTTTCCGCCCGGTTAGTGTTGGGATAGGTATCGATGATCGTCTGGAAATTGATATCGGCTGCCGCGCTGTTGCCGCTCAGACGATAGGCATGGGCCAGATAATTCAGCACATCATAGTCCGATACGTCCAGCACCTTTGCCTTTTCCAGTCTGTCGATCGCCGTCGTGTAATCCTGAGCGTTGAAGGCCGCTATGCCCTCCTCCTTGTACTGCGAGATCAGAGCCGACGACGACTGATAGTAAATGTCGTCGTAGATGGCTTTAGCCTCCTGGGACAGCAGCGAGACATCGATCCTGGTAATGGCATCGGCCGCCTCGGTATAATCGCGCTTATTGACGGCATAGACCGCCTTCAGCAGATATTCGCAGGCGGTAGTCGCATCCTGCGCCGCTGCCGCCTGATTGTTGGCGTTGTCGGCATTGGTCTGGGAATTGGCCACAGCCTTCTGAAGGTCGTAAAGCTCCGCTGACTGGGTGGCCATCTGGGCGCTGTACTGGGTCACCTTCTCATTGGCCGCCTGGCTGATCCTGCTTATTTTGGCCGGCATGAACAGGAACCAGATACAGGCCGCACCGATCACAATCCCCAGGATAATATTCATGATCGTGAAGCCGGTGGACCGCTCCACATGGGTGACAGGCTGAATGATCCTGCGGTCCTCGGAGGCCACGCCGCCCACATCAGGCACTGTCTCCGGCGTGCGATTATGATAATTCAGATGGAACAGCTGCCGCGTCTCGATGGGCGTGTTGATGCCTGTCTGTTCATCCACCTCCCGAAGGAAGCGCAGGGTCGTGGTGTTCGTCCTGTCGATGCGGGCCGCCTTTTTCAGAAGCTTTCTCGCTTCTTCGTAATCCTTCCGGCGGATATAGAGCAGAGACAGAAGGTGATAGCCCTTGATCAGCTTTGGATTCTGCGCCAGGATCTTCTTGAGCTGAATCTCCGCCACATCCTCGTTGCCGCTCAGGCAGTTGTCCAGGGCCAGATTGTATTTTTTGATCGTCTGATTGATCGTATCGAGGCGGTTGGCATCCTTGCGCAGGTCTTCGATATAATCGGAGGCGATATTTCCCTCCGGCTGAATATTTTTGGAAATGACCCATTCAGACAGAGCCGCCACCACTTCGCCGGTCTCAAAGTAAACCAGACCCAGCAGATTGCGGGCCGGGATATTCATCTTATTGAATTTCAAACTGCGCTTCAGCTGATCGATGGCACCCGAGAGATCCCGGATCTGTGCCTTTTCCAGTCCCTGGTTGTAGTAAAGGCCGGACAATACGATGGCCTGGCGCTGAACAGAAATATCACAGCCGCATTTCGGGCAGTAGACGGAATCCGTCAGCTCCGCGCCACAGTTCATACATTTCATGAACGCTGTTTCCTTTCACTGTCAGAGGATTCCTTCAGCATTTCCTTGAGGATATCGATCACATCCGTCAGATCGCGGGAATAAATGGCACCCTCGGCTTCATCGACGTCGAGGGACGGGGTGAATTTTTTCAGTTCTTCTTCGTAATTAATCATAGAACTCCTTCGCCCGGCGATGTTGCCGCATCACTGCCGAGGCATTTTTTCAGATCGCCGATTAGGTACAGACTGCCGAGAACGCAGAGCGGGCGGCCCGCGGCCCGGGCAGACCCGGCGGCGGCGTCATAGGCTTCTTTGAGGCTCTTATCTGTCTCTGTGACAGTCACGGATGCGCCTCCCTCCGCGAAAAGGGCGGCCACCCCGGCCGGATCGGCACCGCGGCCGGACAGAGGCACGACCGTCACCCGGCCCAGGGACAGATGTTCGGTAAGAAGGACTACCATACGGTGGTAATCCTTGTCGGCCATAACGCCGAAGAGAAGATCGCAGCCGCGGTCAAAGCCCAGGGCGACGGCGGCCTCGATAAAAGCTTCGATCCCTGCCGGATTGTGAGCGCCGTCGGCATAGACGCCGTCAGCCAGCCTCTCCATCCGGCCGGGCCAGTGCAGAGCGGCCAGGCCTTCCCGTACCGCGGCCATATTCAGAGAGGCATACCGGGGTTTTCCCGAAGATCGGAGGACCTTCGCCGCCGCTATGGCCAGGGCGGCATTGGCGGCTTCATAGGGTGCCGCGATGGGGACCCTCAGCGGTTCGGTTTCCCCGGGCAGCCGGAAGGCCGTCCCCGCCGCATCAACACGGACATCACAGACATCCGCCGATCTGACTGGTACAAGAGGGCTGCCGCAGACTGCCGCCCGCTCTTCGATCACACGGTCGGCAGCGCCGCCGGCGGCATAGACCACCGGCACACCGGGCTTGATGATGCCGGCCTTCTCGCCGGCCACCGCTTCAAGGGTATCTCCCAGATAACGGGTATGATCCAGACCAATCATGGTAAGGATCGTCATATCCGGAGCCTCCACGGCATTGGTGGCATCCAGGCGTCCGCCGAGTCCCGTCTCCAGAACCGCCGCTTCCACGCCGGTCTCCCGGAAGATCACCATCCCCATCAGAAACAGGTATTCAAAATAGCTGGGGTGCGGCAGGCCCGCTGCCGTCAGGCGGCCGCACAACTCCCCGACCGTATCAAAAGCCCGCACAAAAATCTCTTCACTCACCGTTTCGCCGTTGACGGAAAAGCGCTCACGGGTCGTGATAAGATGCGGGGAAATGAAAAGCCCCGTGCGGATACCGGCCCGCCGCAGTATGGCTTCCAGCATAGCACAGACGGAGCCTTTGCCGTTGGTGCCGGCGGTATGGATCACTGCAAAAGTCCTCTCCGGGCTGCCCAGCGCCTGCAGGCAGCCCTTCGTATGGGACAAATCGTTTTTAGTCGTAAAGCGCGTCAATCCTTCGATTGACGCGCAGGCTTTTTCATACGCCGTAGGCATGAAGCTGTTCTTCCAGTTTTTCTTTCATGGCACGATAGGTCGCCAGCTTATCACGCTCGGCCCTGACCTTGGCCTCCGGAGCCCGGCTGACGAAGCCCGGGTTGTTGAGCATACCCTCGCAGCGGGCGATCTCGGCATCCATCTTTCGGCTCTCGGCCGTCAGACGGGCAATCTCCTTCTCCTTGTCCACCAGTTCCTCAAGAGGAATGTAGACCGTGGCAGTGCCCGTCACCACCGAGACGGCATCGTCCCCGATACCGCTCTTGTCGCCGCGCACGCTGATACTCTCGGCAAAAGTCATGCGCTTGGCAGACGTAAAGGTCTCACAGATGACAGTGAAGGCCTTCACGGCTTCGTCATCATTGCCGACGATAATAATATCGGCCTTCTTGCCTGCCGGCACATTCATTTTCATACGGATGTTGCGGATACCGCGGACCACATCCATGAACTGACGGGCCAGGGCCTCATCGGCCGGGAAGCAGCGGTCTTCACTGAAGACCGGCCAATCCGCCGTGACAATCGTCTCAGCTTCCGGCTTCAACGTGCCGTAGATCTCCTCTGTGATGAAGGGCATATACGGATGCAGGAGCTTCAGCGCGTCGCCAAGAACGGTCTTCAGCGTCCAGATCGCCATGTCCGCCGACTTCTCGGCTTCCGCACTGTCGTCACGCCCGGCCAGACGCGGCTTCACGATCTCGATGTACCAGTCACAGAACTCATCCCAGAGGAAGTCGTGGATCTTCTGAACGGCGATGCCCAACTCGTAGCGGTCCATATTTTCCGTCACTTCTTTGACGACGGTGTTGATGCGGGACAGGATCCAGCGATCTGCCGGCATCAGTTCGGCATAATCGTAGGATTCGGCTGTGTCCTTGTCGCCCAGGTTCATCATAATGAAGCGGGAGGCATTCCAGATCTTGTTGGCGAAATTACGGCTTGCCTCCACCTGCTCCCAATAGAAGCGCATATCGTTGCCGGGGGCATTACCGGTCACCAGCGTCAGCCGCAGGGCATCGGCGCCGTATTTATCGATGACCTCCAGCGGATCGATGCCGTTGCCCAGAGACTTGCTCATCTTGCGGCCCTGGGAGTCACGGACAAGGCCGTGGATCAGGACATGATGGAAGGGGCATTTGCCGGTCTGTTCAATGCCTGAGAAAACCATACGGATGACCCAGAAGAAAATGATGTCATAGCCGGTCACCAGCACATCCGTCGGATAGAAATAATCCAGCTCCGGTGTCTTGTCCGGCCAGCCCAGGGTCGAGAAGGGCCACAGGGCTGAACTGAACCAGGTATCCAGCGTATCCGGATCCTGCGTCACATGCTGACTGCCGCAGTGGGGGCAGATCTTCACCGGCTCGCGTGAGACGACCGTTTTGCCGCAGTCGGCGCAGTCATAGGCCGGGATGCGATGGCCCCACCACAGCTGGCGGGAAATGCACCAGTCGTGAATATTGTTGAGCCAGTTCATGTAGATCTTGTCAAAGCGCTCCGGCACGAAGGTCAGATCGCCGGTCTTCAGCGCCTCCACAGCGCCTTTGGCCATCTCCTCCATACGGACAAACCACTGCTGCTTGATCATCGGCTCGACTGTGGTGCCGCAGCGGTCATGGGTACCGACGGCATGGGTATGCGGCACGACCTTCACCAGAAGGCCCAGCTTGTCCAGATCCTCAACCATGGCCTTTCGGGCTTCGTAGCGGTCCATGCCGGTGTACTTGCCGCACAGGCCGTTCATGGTGGCATCATCGTTCAGGATGCAGATCTCTTCCAGGTTATGACGCTTGCCGACCTCAAAGTCGTTCGGGTCATGGGCCGGCGTGATCTTCACGCAGCCGGTTCCGAATTCCTTGTCAACATAGGCATCGGCGATGACCGGGATCTCACGGTCCGTCAGAGGCAGCTTCAGCATCTTGCCGATGATATCCTGATAGCGCTCATCCTCCGGATTGACGGCCACAGCCGTATCGCCCAGAAGCGTCTCGGGACGGGTCGTGGCGATCTCGACAAAACGGCCTTCCTCGCCAACCACCGGATAATTGATATGCCAGAAGAAGCCGTCCTGGTCCTCATGCTCGACCTCGGCATCGGAAATGGTCGTCTGACAGACGGGGCACCAATTGATGATTTTGGATCCTTTGTAAATATAGCCCTTCTCATAGAGCTTGATGAAGACTTCCTGAACCGCACGGCTGCAGCCCTCGTCCATGGTGAAGCGCTCACGTTCCCAGTCGGCCGAGGAGCCGATCTTATGGAGCTGATTGACGATGCGGCTGCCGTATTCCTTACGCCACTGCCAGCAGTGCTCCAGGAACTTGTCACGGCCGATCTCGTCCTTGTCGATGCCCTGCTTCTTCAGGTGATCGATGACCTTGACCTCCGTGGCAATGGCGGCATGGTCCGTGCCGGGCTGCCACAGGGCTTCATAACCCTGCATACGCTTCCAGCGGATCAGGATATCCTGCAGCGTATTGTCAAGGGCGTGGCCCATATGCAGCTGGCCGGTGATGTTGGGCGGCGGCATCACGATGGTGAACGGTTTTTTATCCGGATTCACTTCGGCGTGAAAATAGCCGCCGTCAAGCCATTTCTGATACAGGCGATCCTCAAGTCCCTTCGGATCGTATCTCTTCGCAAGTTCTTTTCTCATGTAACTCTTTTCTCCTTTACGCGGCAAAAAGCCTTCCCTTGACAGGCGGCTTTTCTGCCCCGGTCATTATCCGTTATTATCCTGCATATGCAGCAGCTTTGTCTTCAGGTCATTTTCAAGACGGCGCAGCTCGACTTCGGCCTGGGCTCTCTTCTCACGGCCCTCAGTCTGGATGCGGGAAACCTCGTCCAACGTGGAAATCAGCGTCTCGTTGGTATGGATCAGCGTCTCCATATCAACAACGCCGCGCTCGGAGGCCTGTGCTGTCTCGATCGTTGCCTGTTTCAGCTTCTCGGCGTTGGCTGTCAGAAGCTTGTTGGTCATGTTGGTCACCTCGGCCTCAGCCTTGGCAGCTCTCGTGGAATCCTCGATGCCGACGGCCAGGACCATCTGATTCTTCCACAGCGGAATGGTATTGACAAGGGTCGACTGAATTTTCTCGACCATCATCGTATCGTTATTCTGGAGCATGCGGATCTGCGGTGCCGTCTGGATCGAGACCATACGGGTCAGGTCCAGATCATGCAGCTTCTTCTCAAAGCGCAGGATCTGTTCTTCCAGATCGCGGGCGGCCTGGGCGTCCTCCGCCAGACCGGACTTCTCGGCTTTGGCCTTGGCAGCCGGCAGATCGTTGAGCTTGACTTCCTTGAGGCGGGCTTTGCCGGCCAGGATGTACATGGTCAGTTCCTTGTAATAGGTCAGGTTGCTGGCGTACATCTTATCCAGAAGCGCCACATCCTTCATCAGGGTAATCTGATGCTTCTGAAGAGCATCCGAGACCTTCTCGACATTAACGGAGGCCTTGTCATACTGAGCCTTCATCTCGGTCATCTTCTTGCCGGACTTCTTGAAAAGCCCGAGGAAACCGCCCTTTTCTTCGGCCCCCGGCTCGAATTCCTTCAGTTCGCTGATCACGCCGGACAGCATATCCCCGATCTCACCGAGGTCGCGGGTCTTGACATTGGCCAGCGCGGTATCCGAGAACTGAGCCATCTTCTGCTGTGTCGAGGCACCATACTGGATAATGGAATTGGTATCGGCCAGGTTGATCTGTTTGGCGAATTCCGCCACCTGCTTTTTCTCATTTTCGGAGAGCATGCTGTCGTCGACTTTGATGTCGATGACTTTTTCCTCCTCCACCGGCTTCGCAGCTTCGGGCTTCGGAGCCTCACCAAAGGTCAGTGTCGGCGCTTCGGCCGCGGCAAAGGCATTGGCACCTCTGAGTTCGTCGTTAAGAGCAGCTGCCTGCATGTTGATGTCCTGTGCGTTGTCCCCCATGATTTCCTCCTTGATTTCCAGGTGTTTCCATCTGCGTCTGTGCTTGTGTTACCTCTGTCCGCCGGCCTGCAGCAGGCCTTCGTTCTCAGCAGCCTTCTCCGCGGCTGCCGTCTCCATGCGCGGACCTTCGGCCCTCAGTTCTGGCCCTGCAGTCTTAAAATCCTCATTCGTCAATCCCTGGCGCTTCATCATGGTCTTCATAACGGAAATATCCGTCGACAGGTCCATGGCCGCGTCGGCGTAGAAGCTGTCCAGCAGTTTTTCAAAGGCATCGTTGATCGTATCGAGAGAGTTCTCAATCTCCCGCTCCGCCGCTGTGAGATTATCACTCTGAATCGGCTGGTGGATCATATCGCGGTAGGCATCGATCAGCTTGCTGGTAGTGGGCAGATAATAATCCATCAGCATACTTAGGCGGCCCGCCTGCTGCGGTCTCTCCCTGACCTCCGCGAAAATCTTCGCCACGATGGCTTCCATACGGTTCAGTTTCTCTGTCACCACCGGATCAGCGATATCATCGTTGGCCTCGTGGATCTTGCGGACGTAATCGTTGCCCTTGACGATCATCTCCCGGACCTCGGGCTGAAGATCGTTGAAGGCCTTCTCCTGCTCCTTCTGGACCTTCTTGAGGGCTTTCGTCTGGGCCGTCACCGCCTTATATTGCTGATACAGCTCATCGGTGATCATAAAGGTCTTGCGGCCCGCGTCAAAATGTCCCTGGGGAAAGACCTTTTTTCCGGTCAGACTTCTCAGCTCACCGACCACAAATTTCTCCGTGCGGTTAACACAGGACGCCAGATCCTCCACATCCGCGTATTTCTTGTCAGAAAGAAGCGCATAATAGCGGTCGGTGCGCTTGATGCGCCGGAGGGACGAAATGCCCCAGCTCATCACGCCGGCGGAGAGGCCGCCAAGAATACCGAAAAAGATCCCGGCACCAACAGCAGCGCCGATACCGCTGGTCAGAAGCGGCAGCGCCAGTCCGAAAAAGCTGAAGGCACCGACAGCACCCAGAGCCGTCATGAATCCCGGTCCGACACCGGAGGGTCTTGAGAAGAAGGGCGACTTCCGGCTGCCGGCTGCTGTCACAGGCCCGGTCGTCCGATTCACCGCCGGTCCCGCAGAACGGGGCGCGCTGCCGGCATAATACCCGCCGTTGGTGCTGTTGACCTTCCGGCGTCCCGGGACCTCGTAGGGCTGATAGCGCGGCCTGCCGGGATAACCATTATGATTCGGACGGGGGTTTCCGGCATTCGGGCCCCGGTTCTGTCCCGGCCGCGGGCCGGTACCTGATCCGGCGTTCGGCCCCTGCTGCCCGGTTCCCGTCCCTGTCTTCTGATTAAACAGATTGCCGATATCCCGGTTCATGGTGGAGTAGTCCTGGCTGTTGACAGCCTGATCCACGATATCGACGACCTTTTCTATGGCATCAAAAATTCCATCAACCATAAGCTGGCTCCTCAGGCATCGCAGCCTGCTGCGGCTGCCTTCTTACATATAGAAAATCAGAATCCCCGCAATAATCAGGATATTGCCGAGAATCTTCTTCTTTGTGACGGGTTCCTTAAAAAACAGAAAACTCAGAAACACGACCCAGATATTGCCGATCGACTCCATGACCGGGCCGTTCTTGTATTCCACACCGCGGGAATAGACGTAGATATTGACAAACATGCCGACAAACATGATCGCGTAGCCGGCAATAACCTTGATATTGAGATACTCACGGATAAAGCTCTCGTGCTTTTCCATGGCACTCTTTTTCAACAGGACCTGGGCAAAAGAGGCAATGGTGGCCGAGAAAGCGATTCCGAAGATCCACGGATTAACCGGCATCCTGATTCACCAGCATGATACCGGCAAATATCACCACAACGCCGATGATATTTTTCAGTGTCACCCTTTCTCCGAAAATGATGAGCGCCCAGAGCATCGACCAGAAGATGGCAAAGGCGCGGTTGGCGTAAGCAACCGACAGGTCGAAACGCTTGATAATCTGCTGCCAGAACACGGCATAGCCGCCGAGACAGCAGACCTCCAGAAAAATCCAGAGCATCCACATGAAGGAAAATGCCGGCCAGGCCGCCGCCATTTTACTGCAGATACCGGAACCCGTATACACGATCACCGCCGACTGGATCACGATGAGAGAAAGCAGCGTCACCTTTTTGCCGCGCTTTCCCGCACCGTCGCCGGCGGAAGCCGTCCTGTTTTCCCGAGACATATGTTCCTTTCCTTTTACGGCGGGTATAATTGTAATTATTATACCATACCCATTTTAGCATACTGCGTAGATTATACCATAAAATGCCCATGGCAGAACGGGAAAAATATGATACACTCAAACTGTATGACACAACTTGCGCCGCGGCATTTCACGCCGGGCGGACTAAGGAGGAATAAACATGACTGAATCCATGGACGATTATCTGAAGGAGCTGGATGCCTCATTCCGCGTGATCAACGAAGGTGACCTGGTGGACTGCAGCGTCGTCGGCATAGCCGATACCGAAGTCACCGTCGATCTTAACTACAACTGCGCCGGCATCATCACCGCCGCTGAGATGAGCGACGATCCGGGCTTTTCCGTCAAGCAGGACGTCTCCATCGGCGATACCTTCCAGGCAGTCGTTCTGAGACAGGATGACGGCCGCGGCAACCTGCTGCTTTCGAAAAAGCGTGCCGATAAGGCGCTGGCCTGGGAGCGCTTCGCCGGCTATCTGGCCGACAGGACCGTCCTTGACATGAAGATCGCCGAAAGCGTCAAGGCCGGCGTCGTCGGTTACATCGACGGCAGCCGCATCTTTGTGCCGGCCTCCAAGCTCTCCCTGGATTTTGTCGAGAACACGGAAGACTGGGTGGGCCGGACGATCCGCATCCGTATGATCACCGTTGACCGCGACAATGCCCGCCTGGTGGGCAGCGCCCGCGATGTTCTCCGCGAGGAAGCCGAAAAAGAAAAAGCCCGCATGGTTTCCAACCTGCAGGTCGGCCTCATCACCGAGGGCCGCGTCGAATCCCTGCAGAGCTACGGTGCTTTCGTCTCCCTGGGGAACGGTCTTGACGGCCTGGTCCATATCTCCCGCATCACCGGCACCCGCCGGCTGAAGCATCCGAAGGAAATGCTCGCCGTCGGCGACACCGTTAAGGTCAAAGTCGTCGATATCAAGGACGGTAAGATCTCCCTGTCCATCAAGGACGCCGAGGATCAGGAGGCCGAGGCCGTCACCGAGGAAACGGTCGAGCTGCCCGAATCCGGGGCACTAACCACCTCCCTGGGATCTCTCCTCAAGGGTCTGAAGCTGTAAAGACAGCCCCGGAAACCGTCCCCTGACAGAAACGAAGCAGGATCCGTCCCGCCGTCATGCGGCAGACAGATCCTGCTTTTTTCTTTCATCATGGACAGACGGGCGGGCGCCGACTTGACCGCCTCATACCGTCGGCCGGGACGAAACGCCCCGTCACGCCTCCCGGGCTTCGGCAGCTTCCTTGATCCTGTCGGCAAAGACCCGGATGCGGTCGGTCAGAAGAACCGGCTGGACGCTGCTGTCACGCCCGCGGCGCACATAATTCAGATACGCTTTGGCGAAAATTTTATCGAAGCCCCGGCAGTTCTCGGGATGCAGCTCCCCGCCGAAGGTATCGACAGCCGCACAGGTCTGACGGAATTCGACCGAGAAATTCTCCTGAAGGATCTTCTCAGACTGCTCCAGATAGGCGTTGCAGATAAAGACCCCGAGGGTCTTCTTCTGAAGAACCTCCCAGTTATTGACCAGAAAATCAGCGGCAGGCTTCATCACCCGGCCGATGCGGATGGCCGAGCCGACGATCACGACGGCATAGCGGGACGGATCCGGTGTTCTCTCACACAGATCAATCACATCAACCCGCGGAAAACGGGAGGCCAGCAGATTGGCGGCTCTTTTGGTAGTGCCGGATTTACCGGCGTAAGCGATCAGAACATCCATAATCTCCCTCCTTAGTTCAGCGGTGCGGCGCCCTTGCGGCCATGGCAGTTTTTGTACTTCTTGCCGCTGCCGCAGGGACAGGGATCGTTCGGATAGATCTTCTTTTCCTTGCGGGTGACCGGTTTGGCCGGCGCTGCCTCCTGACGGTTGGTCGTCATATTCTGAGGCTCTTCCTCGCGTCTCTCGGTATTCTGCTCAATACGGATATGATACAGAATGCGCAGCGTGCCCTCCTGGATCGACTCGTTCATCTCATCGAACATCTCGAAGCCGATCATGCGGTATTCCACCTTGGGATCGCGCTGACCGTAGCCCATCAGGCCGATACCCTGCTTCAGCTGCTCCATATCGTCGATATGGTTCATCCAGCGGGCATCGATGACCTTGAGAAGGACGATGCGCTCCAGATCTCTGAGCCGGGCCGGATCCGGGAACTCCGCTTCCTTCTCCTGATACTTCTGTTCGGCGCGCTCGCACAGCAGGGTCTTGATCTCCTCAAGACTCATGGCCGCTGCCTCCTCCGCCGTCGGCAGAACAACCGGTACGATCGGCAGAAGATCCTGCGCCAGAGAGACCAGATCGTACTCTTCGCCGTCCTTGCTTCCGAGGATCTTATCCACATGGCGGCTGATGACCTCGTCCTTCATCTTCAGAATGACATTCTTCATGTCCTCGCCGTCAAGCACGCGGCGGCGTTCCTTGTAGATGATTTCACGCATGTCATTGTTGACCTGGTCGTATTCCAGCAGGTTTTTACGGATCGCGAAGTTGTTGCTTTCGATCTTCTCCTGGGCCTTCTCGATGGCGTTGGACAGCATCTTATGCTCCAGCTGCTCACCCTCGGGCACTTTCAGCGTATCAAAGACCTGCATCATGCGCTCAGAACCAAAGAGACGCATCAGGTCGTCTTCCAGAGAAATGTAGAAGCGGGATTCACCGGGATCGCCCTGACGGCCGGAGCGGCCGCGCAGCTGGTTGTCAATACGGCGGGATTCGTGACGTTCGGTACCGATGATCCGGAGACCGCCTGCGGCGCGGGACACGTCATCCAGCTTGATATCGGTGCCTCGGCCGGCCATGTTGGTCGCGATGGTGACGGCGCCGGCCTCACCGGCATGGGCCACGATCTCGGCTTCCATCTCATGGAACTTGGCATTCAGCACGTTGTGGGGAATACCCTCGCGTTTCAGCAGCTTGGAAATATGCTCGGAGACATCAATCGTGATCGTGCCGACCAATACCGGCTGCTGTCTGGCATGGGATTCCTTGACGGCTTCCACGACGGCCCGATATTTTTCCTTTTTTGTCTTGAAGACAGCATCGTTGTCATCACGGCGCTGTACCGGAACATTGGTCGGTATGGAGATGACATCCATGCCGTAAATATCGCGGAATTCCTGCTCCTCAGTCAGAGCGGTACCGGTCATGCCGGCCTTCTTGTCATATTTGTTGAAGAAATTCTGGAAGGTGATCGTGGCCAGCGTCCTGCTCTCCTGCTTGACCTTGACATGCTCCTTCGCCTCAATAGCCTGATGCAGACCGTCAGAATAGCGGCGGCCCGGCATGATACGGCCCGTGAAGGTATCGACGATCAGAATCTGATCATCCTTGACGACGTAATCCTGATCCCGGTACATCAGATAATGGGCGCGCAGAGCCAGATCCATGCCATGCTGGATCTCCAGGTTCTCCGGATCGGAAAGGTTGCCGATATGGAAGAAACGCTCGACCTTCGCCACACCGTCGGCGGTCAGCGTCACGATCTTGTCCTTCTCATTGACAATAAAGTCACCGGTCTCCGTGATCTCCTCGCCCATGATGGCCGCCA
The DNA here is from genome assembly GCA_029005135.1 of Lachnospiraceae bacterium. GTDB lineage: Bacteria > Bacillota > Clostridia > Lachnospirales > Lachnospiraceae > Chordicoccus. The sequence goes on along the minus strand of JAQXFO010000019.1, from coordinate 20,912 downwards.
TCTTGGTCATCTCGCCGGAAGCCTCGCCGCGGCGGAGCTGACCGGCCAGAATATCACAGACCTCGTAGATCTTGGTGGACTTGCCGCTGCTGCCCGAGATGATGAGCGGTGTTCTGGCCTCGTCGATAAGCACCGAGTCGACCTCATCGATCAGCGCGTAATGCAGACCCCTCTGCACCAGGCGGTCCTTATAAATGACCATGTTGTCGCGCAGATAATCAAACCCCAGTTCGTTGTTCGTGATATAGGTAATATCGCAGTTGTAGGCCTCCCGGCGTTCATCCGGTTTCATCGGCTGAAGCACACAGCCGACAGTCAGGCCGAGAAACTCGTGGACCTTGCCCATCCACTCGGCGTCGCGCTTGGCCAGGTAATCGTTGACCGTGACCACATGAACACCCTGCCCCTCCAACGCGTTCAGATAAGACGGGAGTGTCGCCACCAGCGTCTTGCCTTCGCCGGTCTTCATCTCGGCAATGCGGCCCTGATGCAGAATAATGCCGCCCATGATCTGGACCGGGAAGGGCTCCATGCCCAGGACGCGACGCGCGGCTTCGCGGACGACGGCGTAAGCCTCCGCCAGCAGGTCATCCAGGGTCTCGCCGGCAGCCAGACGCTGACGGAATTCCGTCGTCTTATCTCTCAGTGCCTCGTCGGACAGTTTCTCCATCTCCGGCTTCAACGCCAGGATTTTCTTAAGCTGCGGCTGTATTCTCTTGATTTCATGATCACTGTGTGATCCGAACAGTTTTTCTACAAAACCCATATATTTCCTCCGTTATGCGCCAGTTATCGCATAGTACCCTTAATAATAACACCCGCCGCGATATCTGACAACGAAAAACCGCATCCGTCTGCGGCCGCAGTGCCCCGGCCTCCCGCTTTACGGTTCAAAAAGGGAACGGCCGTAAGCCGTTCCCTGATGTCATTTTATGAAAATGTCCGCGCCTCAGTCATTATCGGGAATGATCAGACCGTAGGTCCCGCCCTTCCGCTTATAGACCACGTTCACGTCGCCGGTCTCCGCGTTGTTGAACACGAAGAAATTGTGTCCCAGCAGTTCCATCTGGACGCAGGCATCCTCCGGATACAGCGGTTTGATATCGAACTTCTTCTCGCGGCTGATGACGATTTCCTCATCTTCCTGGGCAAAATCATAATCGATGAAGGATTTCTGGAAATAAGCACTGTCCTTCTGCTTGTTGATCAGCTTGCTCTTATACTTGCGCAGCTGGCGCTCGATCACCTCTTCCACCAGATCGATCGAGACATACATATCGCTGCTCACCTGTTCCGAGCGGATAATGCTGCCCTTGACCGGGATGGTCACCTCCACTTTCTGGCGTTCCTTCTCAACTTCCAGGGTGACGATAACGGAGGTCTCTTCTGTGAAGTATTTTTCCAGCTTGCCGAGCTTGTCTTCGATGGCCTGCCGTAAGCCTTCCGTTACCTCAAAATTCTTTCCGCTGATGATAAACTTCATGTGTCTTCACCGCCTTTCGCGTGATTTTCTTTAATTATCATAACAATTTACCAAAAAAAATGCAAGTTTCTGACAAATAAGCCTTATTGTCAGCCTTCCCGACAGACCCTGAGCACATCGTGATAGTCCAGTGCACCGCCGTAAAGCGACAGCGCCGAGCCGATGGTGATATCCATATGGCCGCCGGTCAGCCGGCGTATCGTCTCGATGTCATCATAAGAAGCAATGCCGCCGGCGTAGGTCATCGGAAAGCCGCGCACCGCATCCAGCAGACGGATCAGCTCTTCGTCGATGCCCGCCGCGCGTCCTTCACTGTCAATACCGTGGATCAGGAATTCATCGCAGTCCTCTGTCAGACGTTCCAGAAGAGCCGGACTCAGAGGCGTCTGTGTGAAGGTCTGCCAGCGGTCTGTCATGATATAGTAATCGCTGCCCCGCCTCCGGCAGGACAGATCAAGGACCAGGTGCTCCCGCCCCACAACCTTCTTCAGAAGGGTGATGCGTTCATGGTCGATCATACCCTCCCGGAACACATAGGACGTGACGATGACATGGCTGGCGCCGGCGTCAATATAGCCGGCCGCATTCTCATCGGTGATGCCGCCGCCCACCATCAGACCGCCGGGATACGTCTGAAGGGCCAGCAGAGCCTGCTGCCGGGTCACCTCATAATAGGGGGAGGCTTTGCCGTTCAGCAGGATCACATGACCGCCGGTCACCTTATCTTTTTTGAAAAGTTCAGCAAAATAGGCCGCATTCCTGTCCGATACGAAGTTCTCCGCTGCCGAATCCCCCCGATCTGACAAGGTGCCGCCTACGATCTGCTTGACCTTCCCGTTATGAATATCGATACAAGGTCTCAGTTCCATATTGTTGTTCCTGTCAAAAAAAGCCTCACCCGCTGTCAGCCGATCACATCGCTCATATCGTAGAGACCCGGGCCCTTGCCGGCCAGGTATTTGGCGGCCTGAACGGCACCTTTGGCAAAGACGGCGCGGGAATAGGCGGTGTGTTTGATCTCGATCACCTCGTCGGGTCCGGCGAAGATCGCATCGTGGATACCGACGACCGTACCGCCGCGCAGAGACGAGATACCGATCTCTTTCGCGGGACGCGCTTCGTGGCGATCACTGCGGCCGTACACGTATTCATAGCGGCCGCCGGCGGCCTCATTCACCGCATCCGCCAGCATCAGGGCCGTGCCCGAAGGCGCATCCAGCTTGCGTCTGTGATGCATCTCCTCAATCTCGGCATCGTAGCCGGCCGGCAGAAGCGTCGCGGAGGCTGTCTTCAGAAGCTTAAGAAGCAGGTTGATGCCAAGGGACATATTGCCGGAGCGAAGGACGGCGATCTCTTCGGAAGCCTCCTTCACCATGGCCAGCATCGCTTCCGTCAGGCCTGTGGTGCAGACCACCGCCGGGATGCGGCGCTCGACGGCATAGGCCATCAGGGAGCCCATGGCGGAGGCCGTGGAGAAGTCGATAATCACATCGGCCGGCTCGGTGCATTTATCCAGACTGTCATAGACCGGATATTCCCGATCATGGTTTTCGGCGATGTCAATGCCGGCCGCGATCGTGATCTCCGGATCCTGCCGGCAGATCTCATCGACAGCCCGGCCCATAAAGCCCAGGGCGCCGTGAAGAATGACCGTTACCATTACAGCACCCCGTAGTCTTTCATCGCTTTTTCAAGAAGCTCTCTGTGAGCCGGTTCGATGGGGGTCAGCGGCAGACGCGGCCCGCCGACGCGATAGCCCTGCATCGCCATCGCAGCCTTGACCGGGATCGGATTGACTTCACTGAAGAGGGCATGGATCAGCGGCAGGGCCTCCAGCTGCATGCGGCAGGCTTCCTGGGTATCGCCCTCCAGGAACTTCATGACCATATCGTGGGTCTGCTTCGGCGCCACGTTGGCCAGAACGGAGATAACACCGACACCGCCCAGAGAACAGAGCGGGATAATCTGGTCGTCGTTGCCGGAATAAATATCCAGATGGCCCTCAGCCAGATGGGCCAGCTCGGCGATCTGAGAAATGCTGCCGCTGGCTTCTTTGATGCCGACGATGTTTTCCACATTTTTACCAAGCCAGGCGGCTGTCTCAGGCTGGATATTCGTGCCGGTACGGCTGGGCACATTATACATAATGCACGGGACATGCACCGCGTTCGCGATGGCGGAGAAGTGAGCCTTCAGGCCGCCCTGTGTCGCTTTGTTATAATAAGGCGTGACCAGCAGAAGGCCGTCAACGCCGACATTTTCCGCTTCACGGGACAGTTCGATGCCGAAGGCGGTATCATTGGAGCCGGTGCCCGCGATGACCGGGATACGGCCGTTGACTGTCTTCACGCAGTGTCTGATAACCTCGAGATGCTCTTCGCCGTTAAGCGTCGCCGATTCACCTGTCGTGCCGCAGATGATGATCGCGTCGGTGCTGCCGGCGATCTGAACTTCCAGAATCTCGTCCAGAACCTCATAATTGACGTCGCCGTTATCCTTCATCGGCGTGACAATCGCCACACCGGAACCCTTAAAGATTGCCATACTTGCCTCCCTGTCAATCTTTGACATCGTTATTCTTAATCATGTCTTTGCGAATTTTTCTGCGCCATAATGATACAAAAGCTTCAGCCTGTTGTCAAATCCGACAGCGTTCCTCCCGACGCTTTTAACAGGTCCTCCGGCCTGAGCGCCACCGACACACCGATGCGCCCGCCGCTGATGTACATCGTATCAAACTGTTCCGCCTCCCGGGCCAGATAGGCCGGAAAGGCTTTCTTCATACCCAGAGGACTGACGCCGCCTCTGACATAACCTGTCAGCGCGGTGATATTCCTGACGGGCACCAGCGTGACACTCTTCTCTCCGGCGGCCCTGGCCGCCTTTTTCATATCCAGTTCCTTGTCCACGGGCAGCATAAACACATGATGCTGACCGCTTTTCCCCTCCGCCACGAGGGTCTTGAAGCAGCATTCGTGGGGAATGCCTTCGATGTCGCAGGCATCGCTCCCGCTGGTAAACTCGGGAATATCGGCACTGACGACGGTGTAAGAAATCTTCATGCGCTCCAGCAGACGCATGGCGTTGGTCTTGATGTCTTTCTCTTTTGCCATAAACTGATTATAGCACGTTTTTTACGGCAATGACTTCCTGACTGCCGTAAGTTTCTCTTGTTTTCATGATAGCCATCAGATTGTCCATGCGCGTTCCATTCGTCTGCGGTACCGGCCTGTCCCCGAACACGCTTCAGACAGCATCCCTGCAGAGAATCCTGCTGTTCCCGTATTTACAAGAAAAATGAAAAGTGCTATATTTACCGCGTTATGCGAATAAAAATGAGCTTACTTATTATAAAGGGGTTTCGAAAACATGAGTCAGATCAAACGTGAAGACATCCGAAATATTGCTATCATTGCCCATGTTGACCACGGCAAGACCACGCTGGTGGACGGCATGCTGCGCCAGAGCGGCGTCTTCCGGGCCAATCAGGAGGTCCGGGAACGTGTCATGGACTCCGGTGATATCGAACGCGAGCGCGGCATCACGATCCTGTCCAAGAATACGGCCGTCAACTACAAGGGCGTCAAGATCAACATTGTCGACACGCCGGGCCATGCCGATTTCGGCGGCGAGGTGGAACGTGTCCTGAAAATGGTCAACGGCGTCATTCTGCTGGTGGATGCCTTCGAGGGCACCATGCCGCAGACCAAGTTCGTTCTGAAAAAAGCGCTGGATCTGGACCTGCCGGTCATCGTCTGCGTCAACAAGATCGACCGGCCGGAAGCCCGGCCTGAGGAAGTCGTCGATGAAGTGCTGGAGCTGCTGATGGATCTCGATGCCTCCGATGCCCAGCTGGATTGTCCCTTCCTCTTCGCTTCCGCCAGGGAAGGTACCTGCGTCCGCGATCTGAACGACGAGCCGAAGGACCTGCAGCCGCTCTTCGATGCCATCCTGGAATCGATCCCGGCGCCGGAGGGCGACCCGGAGAAGGGCACCCAGATCCTGATCTCCACCATCGACTATAACGAATATGTCGGCCGCATCGGTATCGGCAAGATCGATAACGGCGCGATCCACATCAATGACGAAGCGATCCGGGTGAACTTCCACGATCCGGAGACGCGCGAAAAGGTCCGCATCACCAAGCTCTACGAATTCGAAGGGCTGGGCAAAACCGAGGTGAAGGAAGCCTCCGTCGGCGCGATCGTGGCCATTTCCGGCATCGCGGACCTGCAGATCGGCGACACCATCTGCTCACCGACCGATCCCGAGCCGATTCCCTTCCAGAAGATCAGCGAGCCGACCATTGCCATGAATTTTATCGTCAACGACAGCCCGCTGGCCGGCCAGGAGGGCGACTACTGCACTTCCCGCCAGATCCGCGACAGACTGATGCGCGAGCTCAACACCGACGTGTCACTGCGCGTCGCCGATACGGAAAATACCGACACCTTCCGGGTCAGCGGCCGCGGCGAGCTCCATCTGTCGGTCCTCATCGAGACCATGCGCCGCGAAGGCTATGAATTTGCCGTCAGCAAGGCCGAGGTCATTTACAAAAAGGATGAAAAAGGCCGCACGCTGGAGCCCGTGGAGATCGCCTACGTGGATGTCCCCGAGGAATTCACCGGTACCGCCATCAGCATGATCTCCGAGAGAAAGGGCGAGCTGCAGGGCATGACCACCCTCTCTGACGGCACCACCCGTCTGGAATTCCAAGTCCCGTCCCGGGGTCTGATCGGCTTCCACGGTCCGTTCCTGACCGCCACCAAGGGTACCGGCGTCATCAACAGCGTCTTTGACGGCTACATTCCCTATAAGGGCGATCTCAACTACCGCCGCAACGGCTCCCTCATCGCCTTCGAGGACGGTGAGTCCGTCACCTACGGCCTCTTCTCCGCCCAGGAACGCGGCGCCCTCTTCATCGGCCCGGGTGTCCGTGTCTACGGCGGCATGGTCATCGGCGAATCCGCCAAGCCGGAGGACATCGAGCTGAATGTCTGCAAGACAAAGCATCTGACCAATACCCGTTCCTCCAATGCCGACGAAGCCCTGACCCTGACTCCGCCCAGAGTGCTGTCTCTGGAACAGGCGCTTGACTATATCGATACGGATGAGCTTCTTGAGGTCACACCGAAGAATCTGCGTATCCGCAAGAAAATCCTCGACAGCCGCCTGAGAAAACGCTCCGCTTTCAAGAAACAGTAAGCCATGACAAAAAATCTGACCGAGGGCAGCCTGAAAAGGCTGCTCTTCCAATTCTCGATACCGTATCTGATCTCCAGTTTCCTCCAGACCTTCTACGGTCTGGCCGATCTGTATTTTGCCGGGCGCTTCAACAGCGCCTCCGTCATTTCCGCCGTTTCCATCGGCAGTCAGCTGATGCACATGCTGACAGTCATCATCGTGGGGCTGGCCATGGGCACCACCGTGGGGATCAGCCATCACGTCGGCGCCGGTGACAAAAAAGGAATTGCCCGCATCATCGGCAATTCCGTCATCATTTTCATGGTATTCTCCGTCCTGAGCGCCGGTCTGCTCATCGGCTGCCGCAGCGGCATCCTGAGCCTCCTGTCGACGCCCGCGGAAGCCTTTGCCGCCGCGAGGGACTATATCACGGTCTGCTTCATCGGCATACCGTTTATCACGGCTTATAATGTGATCAGCAGTATTTTCCGGGGGCTGGGCGACTCCCGCACGCCCCTGTACTTTGTCGCCATCGCCGGGGTCATCAACATTTTCCTCGATTATCTGCTGATGGGTCCGCTGTCTTTGGGCGCAGCCGGAGCGGCGCTGGCCACCGTCATCGCCCAGAGTCTCAGTGTGGTCCTGGCGCTTATCGCCCTGATCCGACGCGGCATCGGCGTGCCTCTTGTGCGGCAGGATTTCCGGCCGACGGCTCCCGACAGCCGCCGCATCCTCGGCGTCGGTGTGCCGATCGCGCTGCAGGACGGCCTGATCCAGATCTCCTTCCTTGTCATCACGGCCATCGCCAACAGCCGCGGCGTCGCTATCTCCGCCGCCGTCGGCATCGTGGAGAAGATCATCTGCTTCCTCTTTCTGGTACCCTCCGCCATGCTGTCCACCGTCTCGGTGGCAGCGGCCCAGAACCGCGGTGCCGGCCGTCACGACCGGGCCAGGGAGGCGCTGCGCCTCGGCATCGGCACCTGCCTCATCTTCGGCAGCATCATTTTCGTGATCTGCCAGATCGTGCCTGAGGGGATTGTGGCGCTCTTCACCAAGGACGCGCCGGTCATCACCTACGGCGGCCAGTACCTGCGCTCCTACAGCGTCGACTGCGCCATCGCAGGCGTGCATTTCTGCTTCAGCGGCTTCTTCAGCGCCTATGAAAAATCAATCTATTCCTTCATTCACAACATGCTCTCGGTGGCCCTCATCCGCATACCGGGCACGTACCTGGCCTCGGTGTTCTTCCCGGCCACCCTGCTGCCCATGGGGCTTGCGGCGCCGACGGGCTCCCTGCTCTCCGTCGTCATCTGCGTCTTCCTGTACCGGCGGCTCAGACGAAGCGCGATGCCGGTCACTTCCCGTTAAGGCTTCCGGACGCCGTCGGATGCCGGCTGAGGTTTGAGCCTGCCGGGCACCGGCTGCAGACAGAAGGGCAGCTCCAGACCGTGGGCCTCCAGAAGTGCCTTATCGGTCAGTACCTCCGACACACGGCCGTCACAGACAAGACGGCCTTTATCCATCACAACAACGCGATCGCAGGTCTCAGCGATCATATCCAGATCATGGCTGGCGATCACCTGTGTCTCATGACGGCTCATCAGAAGACTGATGAGCCGTCTTCTGTTTCCCGGATCCAGATAAGCCGAGGGCTCATCAAAAAAGAGGAGCGCCGGCGCCATGGTCAGGATCACGGCGATAGACGCCATCTTCTTCTCGCCGCCCGAGAGGCGGTGATTCTGCCGGTCGCGCAGGGATGTCAGTCCCAGTTCGGCCAGGCAGGCGTCCGCCCGGCGGATGGCCTCCTCCCGGGGCACGCCGGCATTGACGGGGCCGAAGATCATATCCTCCAGTACCGTGGGCATAAAGAGCTGATCATCGGGATCCTGCAGCACATAGCCGACAGCACGGCGGATCGCGGGAAGATGCGCCGGGGTCATCGGCAGACCGGCGACAGTCAGTGTCCCCTCTGCCGGCAGAAGGCCCACCAAGCACCGAAGCAGAGTGGTCTTGCCGGCGCCGTTGGCGCCGATAAGGCCCACGCGCTCGCCGGCGCCGATGGACAGGGTGATGTCACGGATGCCGTGGTCGGCATCAAAAAGACAGGTCAGGTGGTGGGTTGTCAGCATCGTGTCCTCTTCTCTCATAATCCGTGCCTGTCAGTCCTCAAACGCCACCACCAGTGAATACCCCTTATCCACACCGTTGATCACCGGCTGGAAAAGCTCCCAGACCACCAGTTTGGCGAAACGGTCCGCCGCCGCCGCGACATTGTCCTCCAGGAGTTTGGCGGTCATCTTCTCCTGGGCCTCGGTCTGCACCTCTGCTATCTTCTCGGGCGGCAGTTTGATCTCTCCCATGGCCAGAAGTCCCTTCTCAACATCGCCGAATTCGATATCACTGCTCTGGATGTTGATCGGTTCCAGGGCGGCGTGGGGAATCGTAAGCGTCAGTGTCTTCTCTTCCTCATCGAGGGTAAAATCGCTTTTATTGAGGCCTGACAGGTCCACCGTATAGATCGCCGTGCCGTGATAGGTGATCAGCTGGGACTTCGTGAAGATCTTGATATTGGCCAAGCCGGTGTCCGTCAGAGTCGTGACATCCGTCACCTTCTGCTCCAGAACCTCAAGCTTGCAGAGCTTCGACTGATCCCCGAGGACCGCCTCGGCAAAGTCCGCGGCGGTATAGCCCAGAAAGCCGTCATCCTCCAGCACCAGATCGTGCTCTTCCGCCTTGTTGTCGAAGGCCAGCTGCTCCTTTAATTTCGGAAACGGATTGAGATAATGGATCGCCGCTGCGATGAGGGCCGCCGCCAGCACCACCGCCAGGAGCTTGCCCAGAAGACTCCCCAGGATACCGGCGCCGATACCGCCGCCGTGCCTTCTTATTCGGCCGTCCCCGGCGCCTTCCCGGAAACTTTCCCTGACACCCTCCCGGGCGCCTTCCTTCGCCGCCTCGCGGATCTCATCCAGATAATCCGGCATCTCTCTCATATGTCATGTCCCCCCTCTTTTTGATGACAATCTATGACTGCTGCCAGCACGCCCTGATGGCATCCAGTATCTTAAGCACCGCCAGAGAATCGTCAAGAGGCACCAGCGGGCTTTCCGTCAGGCCCTCCCTAAGGCAGCGCTCCGCCTCTGCCGCCTCACCTTCGTAGCCGTTGCAGCCGAAGGGCTTTTCAAAGCGCTCCACCGCCTCGCCGCGGTCATTGTACAGAGTCACGTTGTTGTGCCGGATAAAAAACTCGTCGAACTCGATACGGCCGCGGTCACCCAGAATCATGCCGGAGACGGGCGTGTAATAGCCGAAGCCCGCATTCATAGCGGCAAAGGTTCCGTCCGGGTAGGTCATCAGAGTGCTGTTGTAATAGTCTGTCCCCGCCGGTGTCGGTGCCTGGCAGGAGAATATCTGTGACGGCTCATTGCCGAGAAAGGCCGTACAGAAGGCCGTCGTATAGACCGTCAGATCGAGAAGTGCCCCGCCGCCGAGTTCCTTCTTGAAAAGGCGGCTTTCAGGGTCATAGGTCAGAAATTTAGAAAAATCCGCCCTCACCGACTGCAGCTTTCCGATGCGGCCCTCCCGCACCCAGGACAGAGCCTGCCGGAAGCCTTCATGGCATTTCATCCACATAGCTTCCATGAAGAAAAGCTTCCGGCTGCGCGCCATGGCTGCCAACCCGGCAAACTCAGCAGCGGTCTCCGTCACGGCCTTCTCGCACAGTACCGCCTTGTTGTGCTCAAAGCAGAGGCGTACATTGTCATAGTGGGCCGACATCGGGGTAGCGACGTAAATGATGTCCACGTCGGGGTCCGCGGCCATGGCCTCGTAGGAGCCGTAGGCTTTCCGGACACCAAAAGCCTTCCGGAAAGCCTCCGCCTTCTCTTCGGTACGCGAGGCGCAGGCATACAGAACGGCATTCTTATCGTAATTGAGCGCCTCGGCAAAGCGATGCGCGATAGTGCCCGTACCCATAATTCCCCAGTTCATAATTTCCTCCTGATAAAAATATCTCTGCCGGCCGGGCGACAGAGATAGCATGAGTGTTCACATTTTTATGACAGGCTGCTGCCGTAGGGCAGATGAATCACCGGAAACAGTGCGTTGTACTGAGACAGAAGCTGACAGGCATGGCTCAGACTGGGCAGGTATTTCAGACGTTTGTCACCGCCCATGGAAACCACCGAGCCGGACACACTGACCGCACCCACGGCGATTCCCGTGTTATCGAGGATCGGCATGGATATACAGTAGGCGTTGTGGGATTCCTCACCATTATCGTAGGAGTAGCCCTTTTCCCGTATCTTCGCCAGTTCCTTCATCAGCTCACCCCTGTCCGTAATGGTGTTGGGCGTCGCATAGGGCAGGCCGTACTTGTCCAGAATAGCATCCACCTCAGCCTGGGGCAGATTGGCCAGCATCCCCTTGCCGCTGCCGGTATTGTGCATCAGCAGGGTCTTGCCGCTGGTGGAATAGGCGATATCGATACGACTGGGGAAGGCACAGTCCAGATAGAAGATCTGACCGTTGACATGGGTGACCATGTAAATGATCTCACCGGTCTTTTCCTGCAGATCCCGAAGGATCGGCTTGGCATACTGAAGAATCGGAAGGGCATTCCGATAGTGGTAATTCAACTGCATAGCCTTATAGCCCAGCTGATAATTGCCCGAAACCGGGATCCGATACAGGTAACCCCATTTCTCCAGGGTCCGGAGAGGTGATACCAGTGTGGTCTTCGGAATATTCAGAAGCTTGCTCAGGGAAGCCAGGCTGAGTTCCGATTCCCGATAGCAGAAAGCCTCCAGGATCGCCAGCGCCTTGTCCACCGCTGTTGTCTTTTCTGAAGAGTCGGTCGTTATTCTCCTGTCAGTGTCCATATATCCCCCAAAAATTTTTGGATTCTTTTCGTATTGTACTCGTTTTCGGGCCAATAGTCCATAATCAAACCTGTCAACCCTACATCAGCAGCGCATAGCCGAGAGAAACCGTCACCGGCAGCGTCAGCATCGACAGAAGCGTCTGAAGCGACGTCATCCTCGAAGCCAGAGACACATCCTTATGATAGACGGCTGCCATCATACTGATTGAAGCCGCTGCGGGGGAGGCCACCGCCGTCACGCAGCAGACGCCGGGAATCCCCCGGATGTTAAGAAGCCACAGAATTCCTACCGTCAGGACCGGAAGGATGATCAGAGACACGATCGCGGTGACCCAGCTGTCCTTGTCCAGCAGGATCTCCCGCATCGGCGATCCCGACAGGCTGCAGCCGATAACCAGCATGCACAGGGGCACATTCAGGTTAGAAATATAATCAAAGGTCTGATACAGGATCGCGGGCAGGGAGATCTCATTGATAAAGAGAAGGATACCGATCACGGTGCCGATAAAGCCCGGATTCAGAAAGCCCTTGAGAAAGGCTTTTCCCGAAAAACGCCCATCGATGATCACGGCGCCGATGCTCCAGAACACCAGGTTGAAGATCGCGATGGCACCGGCCCCGTAGAAGACGCCCACATTGCCGAACAGCGCCTTCTCCAGCGGCAGCGCAATCATGCCGTAGTTGAAGAAAATGACGCCGCAGCAGAGAATGGGTCTTCGGAAGGGATCTTTTTTCCGGAAAAGGAGAAAAGCCAGGGCGATAAAGACCACAAAGGCCGCCCCGAGGATCAGCATGGTCACGAAGAAGCTGCGCATCATGGCCGCTTCGTATTCCCGCTGAAACGCAATAATGACCATTGCCGGCGACACAAACCACACCACGATATTGGCCATGCCGTCGGTGATGTGTTTATCCAGGATACGCATCCGCCCCCCGAGAAATCCCAGAAAGATCAGGAGGCATATGATAACGACCTGTTCGCAGACAATGATCATTCCTTGCAGCATATGTGTTTACCCTGTTATCGGACAGCCCCTGCCACCGGGACCTTCAGCACAATCTTCACCACGTCAACAGGATCCTTCAGGCAGTCCGTTACCTTGTGGCCGTCCTCCGGTGAAAAGACCGCATAGTCGCCGGCCTTCATCACCAGTGAGCTGCACTCTTCCGGATCCTCATAGAAAACCACATCCTTATCGGGATCGTAAGGCACCCTGACGGTCAGGGTCTCCCTCTTAGCCACAAGGATCCGCTCCTCGCCGGATACCAGATACTGTACATCGAAGTAAGCCTCGTGTGTCTCGAAGACATTTTCCGAATGATACGAGGTGGCGTAATTCAAAATATTGGCTTTGACGCCGTTTTCCAGGGCTATGGAGCCCGGCGCCAGAGTGTCGAGATCCTCCCGCGTCAGAAAGGCGAAGGCCGTCTGAAAGCCCGGCGCCGTCAGATCATAGCGGGCCTGACTCTGATAATTCCCGTACTGCATAAGACCCTCCTTATGGGATACGGGCCGCCTCAGCGGCCCTGAACCTTGTGAAGTGTAGCCAGTCCCTCCTGCGCGCCCTTTAAGAGGTGCAGGTAATCCAGACCGGCAAAGATACAGTTGATGCCCTTGTTGTGCCAGTAGCCGACCACTTCCTCGCTCCAGTCACCGGTGGCCACACCGATGGACTTGCCGGCCGCGCTGATAATCCGGATGGCTTCATCGATCAGGTCACTGACCTCCTGACAGTAGGGCTCGCCCAGCCGGCCGATGGAGGCCGACAGGTCGTTCGGGCCGAAGATGAAGCAGTCGACATAGGGATTTTTGACCATTTCCGCCATATTTTCGACGGCGATATAGGACTCGATCTGGGAAAAACGTACCAGTTCCTTATTGCTGCGGCGCGTATAGTCCCAGGAATCGTCGATGCCGTAGCGGATTGCCCGCATGGGGCCGAAGCCGCGGATGCCCTCCGGCGGATACAGGGTCGAGCGCACGGCCAGATCCAGTTCCTCCGGCGTATTGATGGTCGGGAAAAGAATGCCGGTGGGGCCCATTTCCAGAATACGTTTCACAAATATCGGGTCATTCCACTGGACGCGGACGATACTCTCGCCGCCTCCGGCCTTGACAGCCCGAAGATGATTCTCCACCGTCTCCAGATCCATCGCCGTATGTTCGGTATCGATCCAGACACAGTCATAATCCAGTGCCCCGAACATCTCGGAGATGCACGGGTCCTTCAGAAAGACATGAGTTCCGGCCACCGGTTCCCTGTTCTGAAGCTTGATTTTTAACTTTGACATCATAACTGAAGCCTCCTGCTGTCGGAAAAGCTGCCGTTCGTCACCGGTTTTTCTCGATCTCCCGGACCGTTTTGACAACTTCTTTGCTCATCGTGAAGAAATAATCCTGCGGTGTGCCCATGGTGGCAAAGCTGGCCCCCTGATCGATGAAGAAATGCACCAGGTCATAATTCAGGCCGATGGACATGCCGAAGGGCTTGCCCGCCGCCTTACACTTGTCAATGATCTGCTGGAACAGGTCTTTGACCTCAGGATCCTCGAACTGCCCCATCTTTCCGATGGAACCGGACAGGTCCATCGGACCCACCAGAATAGCATCCACACCGTCGACAGCCAGAATCTCCTCCAGATTATGCACCGACTCCGCCGTCTCGCACTGCATGAAGAGCAGGATGCTGTCATCGGCGGTCCTCAGATATTCATCAAGAGGCATATTGCTGTAATCCATGGCCCGCAGAGGGCCGAATCCTCTCTTCCCCCGCGGCGGGTATTTGCACAGCTCCACCAGGGCCCGGGCCTCGTCAGCCGTGTTGACCATCGGGAAGATCATGCCGTCGGGGCCGACCTCCAGCACCGGCTTGATGTTGCACATAGAATGATCCTGGACACGGACGATGGCCGCGCAGCCGCCGGCATTGGTAGCCACGATGGCGTGCTGCACCATGGGCATCGTCATGCCCATGTGTTCATTTTCAATCCAGATATAGTCATAGCCCAGAAGGCCGCACATCTCATAGTACCAGGGTTCCGTTGTGGAGCAGTGGGTACCGAAATTCAGTTCACCTTTGTTTATCTTGTCTCTCAGCTTGTCTGCGTATCTCATAATTTGTCTCCGTCACTCACAGTTGTCATAGCAGCGTCAATGGTAGCCTGTCTCTTAAGCCTGCGCTTTTTTCTTCTTCACAAGGCTCTTGATGATCGGGAAAAGGAAGGTGGCGATAACCAGAATCAGAAGGACACAGGAAATCGGCCGGGTCACAAAATAGCTCCACTTGCCGCCGGAGATGACCATGGCCAGACGGACATTTTTCTCGATGGTAGCACCCAGAAGCAGGCCGAGGACCAGCGGGCCGATGGGGAACTTGTAGATCTTGAGGAACATACCCAGGATCCCCATGGCAAACATGATAACCACATCCGTGAAGCGCTTGTTGATACAGAAGGAACCCACGATGCACAGAACGCTGACGGCAACCCAGACGGTGGGCTGTCTCATGTTCAGGAAGCGGGCGCAGACCTTGGCCGTCGCCAGACCGATGATGAGGAAGGCGATGTTGGCCAGGATCATCAGGATCATGATCTGGGCGGTGAATTCAGCATTTTCCGTGAACATCTTGTAGCCCGGCGTCATGCCGTACATCATCAGTGAACCCAGAAGGACGGCGGTGGTGGCGTCGCCCGGAATACCCAGGGTCAGCATGGTACACATGGCACCGCCGATAACGCCGTTATTGGCTGAGGACGAGACAGCCAGACCTTCCATGGAGCCCTTGCCGTATTCGTCGCCTTCCTTGCTCATGCGCTTTGAATTGCCCCAGCAGATGATGGAAGCGATATCGCCGCCGGCTGCAGGAATCGCACCGACGATGGTAGCGACGACGGCGGAGATCAGGCAGCGCGGTGTCCAGCGGCTCATCTCCTTAGCCGGCGGCAGAACCTTGCCGAGCTTCAGGTTGACCTGACGGGCTTCGCGGTCCTTCTCCTCCTGCTGAGCGTTGTATTCATAGATCTGGAAAAGCACCTCAGCCAGACCGAAGAGACCGATCATGACCGGGATAAAGTCGATACCGGCCGTCAGGTCGGTTCTGCCGAAGCAGAAGCGCTGAAGGCCCGTGACGGGATCGATGCCGACGGTGGAGAGCAGGATACCCAGTGCCCCCAGCACAAGACCCTTGAGGACATCGCCGCCGGAGACGGCAATCATCATGCTCATGCCGAAGAGAGCAACCATGCAGTATTCGGCGGGGCCGAACTTGATGGTGATGCTGGCGATCGGGGAAGCCAGAAGGATCAGCAGGATGATGGAGACCATACCGCCGAGGAAGGAATAGATGACGTTGATGCCGAGGGCCAGACCGCCCTTGCCCTGCTTGTAGAGGGGATAACCGTCCCAGGACTGAGTCAGGGAGGCCGGTGTGCCCGGCGTATTGATCAGGATGGCAGTGATGCCGCCGGCAAAGATCGCGGCGTTCCACAGGCCCATCAGCATGGCAAAGCCGTCAGCCTTGTCAAGCCAGAAGGTAATCGGCGTCACCAGGGCGATACCCATGGTGGCGGACAGACCGGGAAGGGCCCCGATCAGCGTACCGATGAGAACACCGGCAATCAGATATAAGAAAACGGAAGGAGTCAGCAGATTGGAGAAAGCACTCATCCATACATCGATTGACATTTTCCTCTCCTCCTTTATGGTCTGAAGTTAATGCCGAAAGCCATGACGAACAGAGCATAGATAAAACCGGTCAGGACCACGGCGAAAATGATCGTAAACACTTTACTGCGCTTCAGCAGAAGGTTGAGAACGATGGAATAGATAAAAAGAGAAATAATAAAATAGTTTTTCGTCAGTTTCCAGATAATCAGGAGCAGCAGGCAGCTGCCGGTGATAAGGCCGATCGTCAGGAAATTCTTCTTTGTTTCCGGGGTCAGATTGAGATAGTCAATGCCGCCGTTCTGACGGATGCCGCGGCTAATCAGCGCGATGCCAAGGAGCACCAGGCAAAGTGAAGCCAGGAAGGGAAAGAAGCCGGGCCCGAGGACACCGGTCAGCGAGTTCCCCAGGATCGTCATTTTTTGATTGGTCAGAATAAGAACCAAACCGAAAACGCCTATGATGACGGAGAAAATGCCGGGAATGGCATCACCTTTTGTCAGTTTTTTCATCAATGCGTACCTCTCGCGAAAACCATAACCTTCATGGATACCGAGAGGGCCGAAGAACACTCTCTCCGGCCCTCCTGATAAAGACGTGATGCAATTGTCAGCGGATGATAACGGCGCTGCCGCCTTAGTTGACGTTCAGGCCGAAGTCTTCGATCAGAGCGCTGTTGGTAACAAAGAGCTCTTCTACGGTCTTCTGATAAGAATCACCATCATTGTAATAATACTCGAAGCCGCGTTCTGCCAGTGTGGACTTCATGTCATCGGTATCGATGGCGGCAGCAGAGGCCTCACGCAGGATCTCGACGATCTCGTCCGGTGTGCCGGCCGGGACAGCGAAATAGCCCCATGTAGCGGAGACGGCATCATAACCCTGTTCCTTGCAGGTCGGGACATCCGGGAAGAAGCTGGAGCGTTCTTCGGACAGGGAGCCCAGGATACGGAAGTCGCCGGATTCGACGTTGGCCAGAATCTCAGAGGTGCCGGCCACGACAGAGTCAAGCGTTCCGCCGAGAAGGGCAGCAACGGCATTGGCGGTACCATCGGCGAACGGAACCATGTTGATCTGGCAGTCAGCCGCTTCCATCAGCTGCAGCATACCCAGATGATAGAAGTTGCCGGCAGCGGCGGTACCGCAGGTGATGACGCCCGGGTTAGCCTTGGCATCGGCGATGTAGTCTTCCAGAGTCTCATACTTGCTGTCGGCCTTGACACAGATAACCGGGTCGATCTTCATAACGCTGCCCAGAGCGATGAACTGGCTCGGCTCAGCAGTGGAGTTGCCCATGGCCTTGATGGTTGTGATCTCGGCGGAAAGATAACCAATGGTATAGCCATCCGCCTCGGCGTTGGCCGTCGCTTCGAAACCGACAGCGCCGCCGGCACCGGTTCTGTTGTCAACGATGACGGAGACACCGGTCTCTTTTTCAAGAGCGGCAGCATACAGACGGCTGATCGTGTCAGAAGCGCCGCCGGCACTGAACGGGCAGATCAGCGTGATCTGTTTTGTCGGGAAATCGACATCCGACGTCTCTTCAGCCGGCGCAGCTTCGGATTCTTCGGCTTTGCTTTCCTCAGAAGACGCCGGTTCGGAAGCCGGGGCCTCGGCAGAGGATGCCGCGGAACCGCAGGCCGTCATGGACAGAGCCATAACACCAGTTAAAAACAGAGCTAACAACTTCTTTTTCATGTGAATACCCCCTTTTGAGATATTTTCTAATGACCACCATGGTCATTGAAATTCAATGTGTCATCGGATACCGGTGCATCACACAAGCACCTTATCGTAGTCGAGGCCTTTGAGTTCGGCCATCATCGCCTCGGCTTCCTCCGGCGTCAGGGCCTCCATCGGCCGGCGCATGGCCAGAGATTTGATGATGCCCTTGTCCTTCATGACCGCCTTGTAAACGGCGATATTGTTATTGCGGCAGAGGATCTCATTGAAAATGTTGGTCCTCACCTGCAGCGTCTTCACCAGCTCGCTGTCCTTCTCTTCAATGGCCTTCGCCAGGGCCACGTAATGTTCCGGCACGCACATGGCATTGCCGGAGACGACGCCCTTGCCGCCGATGGCCATAAAGGCCGCCATCATATGGTCGGGACCGGCCAGCACACTGAAGCGGCCGCCGTTGACCTGTGTGAACTTCTGAAGCTTCGTAAAATCTCCCAGGCTGTACTTGATGCCGATAATATTCGGACAGGCCTTCGCCAGCTTATCCGCCAGTTCCGGGGAAATGTCGTTCACGGCACACTGCGGAATCCCGTAGAGATAGATCGGGAAATCCGCGGGGACGCTGTCGGACACGGCTTTGTAGAATTCAAACAGGGCCTTGTCGCTCAGCTTGAAGAAAACCGGCGTCACAACACCGATACCGTCAGCACCGATGGCAACGGCGTGCTGCGCCAGCTCAATGGTGCTGGCCTGACTCCAGGCGCCCACATGGACGAAGACCGGCACACGGCCGGCGGCCTGTTCGACGGTCACTGCGGCAACAAGCTTCCGCTCTTCGGCCGTCAGATACATCATCTCGCCCGTTGTGCCGCAGGGATACAGCGCATCCATACCGGCGTCAATGAGATAATCCACCTCCCGGCGGACATCTTCGACATCGACGGTGTCATTGTCGGTAAACGGGGTGATCATCGGAATGACGGTGCCTTTTAATTCTTTCATAAACAGTTACCTTCCTTTTCCTTCCTGATTCCTGCTGTTCAGTCATACATACCGGCCTTGATATCCCGGACCAGCACTTCGTAATCATCGATCATCTCATCGGCGATCCGCTGATAATAGCGGTCGTAGGCGATACCCTGTGTCCGGATATTCGGCGTCTTATAATACCCCTGCCTCCAGAGAAGCCGCTTGTAGAAATACTGGGACAGAATACCGGTCTGATTGGCGAAGACGGCGATAGGCTGAAGCCGGGCAAAGATGGCCCGGGCCTTGTCGCGATAGCCTTCGCGGTAGAGACGATCCAGGGTGCAGAAGCCCTCATGAAGCCCCGTGGGCACCATGCCGTGAACACCGCGGTCCAGGGCTTCGATATACTGGGTGATACCCCAGCCGCCGGAGATGTGCAGGCGGCCGCCGGTCAGTTCCAGCATCGTGGTGTACTTCGGCCCCGACAGTGCCAGTTCCAGTTTCAGACAGCGGAAGGAGGGAACCTCCTCGAACATCTCCGCGATCAGCTCCGGACGGACCCCCGGGCCGTTCAGGTCATACTCCTGAACCATGAGCATCCGGGGATGCTCCGCATCAATAGCGCGTATATAATCGCGATACTGGTCATCATTGTCATAGGGCACATTGACCATGACGCCATCAGCCCCCGCATCGGTCAGTTCGCGGACAAAGGCCAGCGTCTCGTCCAACGTATCGGCCGTCGCACCGCTGAGAACAGGCACACGCCCGTCAGCCACACGCACCGCCGTCCGGAGAAGGCCGATCCTCTCGTCCGGCGTCAGCATGTTGAACTCACCTGCCACGCAAGGGGTTATGAGGCCCGCCACGCCGGCCTCGATGGCATAACGGACATGCTTCTCGAACCCCTCGTAATCCACCTCGTTATTCTCGTCAAACGGCGTATTCATCGCGGTAATGACGCCAATCATATTGTATAATGTTTTTTTACTCGCCATTATCGTACGGTCCTTTCGTACGCTGTATGTATCTAACGTAAGGATAACAAAAAAAGGCCTATCTCTTCAATAGATAGACCTTACAAATGTTAGTGTCGCTTTTTAGATAAAACGTAAAAAGAGAAAACGGGAGGACGGATTGGATTTGGTGAAATTGGATAAAGAAAAGAGGGCTTGCGCTCTAATACGGAATTCTAAAATAATCCAGACAGGCTTTATAGTTATCCTGTGCGGTCAAACACGTGTCTGTCAGATAGCCTTTTTCATTATCCCACTCTTTCAATCCCCGGTAATAGAACAGCTTCAGCTCCTCCTCAATAATAAACGGAACAATATTATATTTCAGGCATTCCTTGAACATAATCAATCTGCCCACACGACCATTGCCATCCTGGAACGGATGGATGCGTTCAAACTTCACATGGAAGTCCAGAATATCTTCAAAGGTCTTTTCTTCCCCGGCATGGTATTCTGTCAGCAACGCCTTCATCTTAGCGGCAACTTCTTCCGGAAGGGCCGTATCCTTACCGCCAACCTCGTTGGGAATTCTTTTGTAGTCACCGACAGCGAACCAATCCTTTCTGGAATCACTTGTACCATTCTTCAGGATCAGATGAAGTTCCTTTATGAATTTCTCCGTTAAGGCCGCTTTTGCATTCTCAATAATCATGTCAATACAGCGAAAATGATTTGCTGTTTCAATCACATCGTCAACATTGAGAACTTCATTTTCCACACCAATCGTGTTGGTTTCAAAAATATATCTGGTCTGATCGTGAGTCAGGCGACTGCCTTCAATGTGGTTTGAGTTGTATGTCAAATCGATCTGCGTCTTATGATAAATGCCGCCGGCGTATTTGCTTGCTTTCTGCTCTTTCAGAATCGCCAGCAGAGTAATCGGTTCCTCTTTTCTCTTGTTGGCGCGCTCCGGTTTTTCTGCATTTTCGGGAATATTCCAGGTCTTTCCGGTAAGAAATGCGCCATTCACACGTCCCTGAGCGCAATAATTTCTGACACTACGCTCTGACACATTCCATTTATTTGCCATCTCAG
>JAQXFO010000018.1 GCA_029005135.1 Lachnospiraceae bacterium | reverse complement strand
GACATGCGGTTGTCGGCAGGCACGACGCCTTGCTTCGCTTGCCCCCTCACAGGCTCCCCCTTCCGGGCTTCCTGCCACCTTGCGGCTCATCGGCGGAGGCTTTTTGAATACCATCGTGCCCTGAACAAGAATACGCGGCAGGGACATGCGGTTAACGGTAGGAGCGCCGCCTTGCTTCGCGAGTTTCCGCGCAGGCGTCTCTTCCGGGCCTCCTGCCGCCCTACGGCTCCTCGGCGGTGAGGCTTTTGGAATACCATAGTGCCTTGAACAGAAATACGCGGCAGGGTCATGCGGCCAACAGTAGGCGCGCCGCCTGACTTCGCGAGTCCCCGCACAGGCGCCTCTTCCGGGCCTCCTGCCGTCCCACGGCTCCTCGGCGGTGGGGCTTTTGAAATACCTTAGTGCCTTGAATAGAAATACGCGGTAGGGACATGCGGTTAACGGTAGGAGCGCCGCCTTGCTTCGCGAGTTTCCGCGCGGGCGCCTCTTCCGGGCCTCCTGCCGCTCCACGGCTCCTCGGCGGTGGGGCTTTTGGAATACCATAGTGCCTTGAACAGAAATACGCGGTATGGACATGCGGTTAACGGTAGGAGCGCCGCCTTGCTTCGCGAGTTTCCGCGCAGGCGTCGTCACAAACGCTACTATCGTGACGTAAGCCTGCGCGAATGAAACCGACGCGAAGCAAGAGCAGAGCGACGTGTTAACCACAGTCCATCACCGCGTATTAATCTATTCTATACTTATGCGCTTCCAATACCCCCGCCTGAGCTGCGGGCGGCACGAGCGAAACCGACGCGAAGCAAGAGCAGAGCGACGTGTTAACCGCAGTCCATCACCGCGTATTCATCTATTCTATACCCTATGCACTTCCAATACCCCCGCCTGAGCCGCACGACCCCTTTGAGCACAAAAAAAGAAGCCTTGCGGCTTCTTTTTTCTTTTTAATAACAGAAGAATCTTCTGATTGAGACGATATTGCGGTAGTTGGCAGGTGATCTGACACAGATGCCGACTTCCGGGGAAGAGGCATTGACGATCGTGTTGTTGCCGATGTAGATAGCGGCATGGCCGATGGCACCGCCGGCGGAGTAGAGAATGACATCGCCCGGCATCATATCGTTGAAGGAGACGGCCGTGCCCATCAGGTTGTACAGCTCAAGGTTGCGGTCGAAGTGGACACCGAAGTTGGCGTAGACGGCTTTGACGAAGCCGGCGCAGTCGGCACCGTGGGTCAGGCTTTCACCGGCGACCACATAGGGATTGCCGACGAACTGGCAGGCAAAGTTGGCGAGCGTCTGGCCGATGCCGGCATACTGGTTGGCAGCGGCTTCGGTGTTGGCACTGAGAACGCGGCTGTAATAAGGACTGCCGGAGGCGTACTGATTGGCCAGGGCCAGCGCTCTGGCGGCGGCGTCGCCGGACGGAGCCGGTGTGGAGGGACCTCCGCTGCTGCCCGGATTGCCGGTATTGGTGCTGCCGGTATTGCCGGTATTGCCGGGATTACTGTTGTTATTGTTATTGTTATTATTGGCGGCTTCCTGCTGACGGCGGGCTTCCTCCTCGGCAGCCTTGCGGGCGGCTTCTTCGGCAGCGCGGCGCTTTTCTTCCTGGATCTTCAGAAGCTGGGCATTCTGCTCGGCGATCTCGGCTGTCAGGGCGTTGGCCTTTTCCTGAAGGGCAGCGATCTCGGCTTCGTAGTTATCGGACTGCTGCTTCTTCTCGGCCAGAGCCGTATTCAGCTGATCTTTCTGGTTGTTGAGAGAGATCTCTTCCTCGGCCAGCTCTTCGGTGCGGTATTCCAGGTTCGTTTTGAGCTCGGTGATTTCGGCGACGGTGCCTTTGAAGCTTTCCAGCTGGCGGCGATCATATTCGTTGAGCTCCTGCGTGTAGAAGACACGGTTGAGGAAGTCCTCGAGGGAATTCGCGCCGGCGATGAAGGAGAGCCAGGTCATGCTGGAATCATTTTCGTAAATGTACTGGATACGGGTCTTCATGTCACCGTACTGGGTATCGCACTGTTCCTGGGCTTCGCCGAGCTGTACGGTGGTTTCGGCCAGCTTCTGTTCGGAATCGGCGATGTCGGCCTCCAGCAGAGAGATGTTCGACATGAGATTGACAAGATCGTTATCCAGGGTGCTGATTTCCTGAGTCAGTGTATCCTGCGCGTCCTGCGTCTGATTCAGGGAATCCATGGTCTGGTTGAGTATGGCACTGTTTTTATCTTTCTGTTCCTGAAGATCGCTTTCCTGATCGGCCAGGACCGGAAGGGCGCCGGTCAGCGCCAGCGACAGTCCCAGAAAGAGACAGAGAATTCTTTTTTTCAATGTGATTGGCCTTTCTGATATCACTGCCCGGCACGGCGGATAGGCGTGCGCCGTGTCGTTTTCGATTATGAAACAAAAAATGAAATAAAGTGATGCGTTCAATTAATATTTCTGTAATATTATGTCACACGAAAGGAACTTTGACAAGGGAGAAAGGCGGATATCAGCAAAGTTCACAAATTTATCAGAATTACCCCTCCCGGCGCGGTGGCTTGACAGATGATGGCGGAGGCGTATAATGAAAATGTCAGCCGGTCAGGCTGATGCAACTTAACAGGGTTCTTCGGGGACGGGTGTAATTCCGTACCGGCGGTATAGTCCGCGAGCCTTCGGGCCGAATCGGTGACACGACAGTGAATTCCGATACCGACAGTATAGTCTGGATGAAAGAAGAGCATCAGGTTATCATAATTTTCTTTATGATCATGCTGCCCCCGAATCGTCAGATTCGGGGGTTTTTTCGTGGAATCCCTGTTTCATTTCATTTTATATGAGGAGGATTTCATCATGTCAGAAACAACAGCAGTCAAAACAGATAACAAGGCCGGCAAAAGCCTCAATGTCAGAAAGGTCGCTCTGATCGGTATGCTCAGCGCCGTGGCGGCGGTACTGATGTATTTTGAGTTCCCGCTGCCCTTTATCGCTCCGCCTTTCTATGAGCTGGATTTCAGTGAGGTTCCGGTTCTGATCGGTACCTTTGCCCTCGGTCCGGTGTCCGGCATGGTCATCGAGCTGGTCAAGATTCTCGTTAAGCTTATCATTAAGGGCACCTCCACCGCCTTTGTCGGCGAGGTGGCGAATTTTGCCGTCGGCTGCGCCCTCGTCCTGCCGGCCGGCATCATTTACCACTTCAAGAGAACCCGCAAGGGCGCCGTCCTCGGCATGATCGCCGGTACCCTGACGATGACACTGGCCGGTATGCTTCTCAATGCCTTCGTGCTGCTGCCGATGTATGCCGCGGCCTTCGGCGGGATGGAAGCGATCGTGGCTGCCGGTACGGCTGTCAACGGCAGTGTCGACAGTGTCTTCGGCTTTGTGGCTCTGTGTGTGGCTCCCTTCAATCTGATCAAGGGCCTGGCCACGTCGGTTTTGACATTTTTCCTTTACAAGAGAATCAGTTCTCTGGTAAAACGGTGATAACAAGCCGCGGTATCGCGGCGAAAGGAGCACCGTACCATGGGTCAGATTACCGGCATCACACAGAAAACAGAGAATCGCTTCGTTAATTTATACGAGCTGGAGACAATCAAGAAGACGGGCAAGCCGGGACGCTATTTTGTTTCGTCCCGGGCGAAGAACGCCGATGAACTCAAGATCAGGACGCGGGATGACCATCCCGACGGCGTGATGATCTATATGCTGTACGGCGAGAAGAAGGACCGCATCGTGCTGGTCCGGCAGTATCGCTTCGCCATCGATGATTATATTTACGAGCTGCCGGCCGGGCTGTGCGAGAAGGGCGAAAGTTATCGCGACAGCGCTGTCCGCGAGGCGAAGGAGGAGACCGGCCTGACGATGACGCCGATCGAAGTGCCCGTCGGCTTTGAGAAACCCTACTATATGACCGTCGGCATGACAGACGAGTGCGTGGCCTTTGTCTACGGCTTCGGCGAAGGCGAGATCACCGACAAGTACCTGGAATCCGGGGAGGAGATCGAGGTGATCCTGGCGGACAGGGAGGAAGCGCGCCGTATCCTGAGAGAGGAGAAGGCCGCCATGACCTGCGCCATGTCGCTGATGCATTTCATCCATGATGAGGAGCCCTTTGCGTTCCTCCGTGAGACACTGTAAAGGAGGCCGGCTATGGAACAACGCGCACTGGGGATGTCCCTTCTCGGCTATGGCTGTATGCGGTTCCCGAAAAAGGGCGGCCACATCGATATGGAAGAGACCGAGAAGCTGGTTCTGCGAGCCATCGAGGGCGGGATCACGTATTTTGATACGGCGTACATTTACACCGGTTCCGAGGAGGCGCTGGGCGAGATCCTGGCCAGACATCACAAGCGGGAGTCGGTCCGGATCGCGACAAAGCTGCCTCACTATCTGATCAAGAACCTGGATACGCTGGAGAAGCTCTTTCAGACGTCGCTGAAACGTCTTCAGACGGATTATATCGACAATATGCTCATGCATATGCTGCCGGATGTGGATATCTGGAATAAGCTGAAGGCCATGGGTGTGGACAAGTGGCTGGAGGAGAAGAAAGCTTCCGGTCAGATCCGCCATATCGGTTTTTCCTTCCACGGCAATGCCGATGCTTTCATTGAACTTCTGGAGGCCTATCCCTGGGAATTCTGCCAGTGCCAGTACAACTATATGGATGAGAACTCCCAGGCGGGACGCCGCGGCGTTCAGAGGGCTTATGAACTGGGCATTCCCGTGATCATCATGGAGCCTCTGCGCGGCGGCCGGCTGACGGTCGGTCTGCCGGAGAAGGCGAAAAAGCTGCTGTCCCAGCGCGTGCCCACCTGGCGGAGCGAGGCGGGGATACGCGAAGCGGCCTCGCCGGCGGAATGGGGCCTCAACTGGCTCTATGACCAGAAGGAGATTGCCTGCGTTCTGTCGGGTATGGGCGAGATGCCGATGCTGGAGGAAAACATGCGCATCGCCGGGACGGCCCGCATCGGGATGTACGATGACCGTGACCGCGCGGTGATCGAAGAGGTGCGCGCCATCGTGGATGCCAAGATCAAGGTGCCCTGCACCGGCTGCGGCTACTGCATGCCCTGCCCCTTTGGCGTGGATATTCCGGGCTGCTTCCGTCACTACAATAACCGGGCCGTGGATGGCTGGTTCTCCAGTGAACGGGAGTATCTGATGACCACAACGCTCCGGGCGAAAAAAAGCTATGCTTCCCTCTGCCGTCAGTGCGGCCGCTGTGAAAAGCTCTGTCCCCAGAAAATCCCGATCCGGGAGAAGTTGGCGGAGACGGCCCGCGTGATGGAAAACCCGATCTATAAGATCGCCCGTTTCGTCTCGAAGGGGATGTTCCGCACCGGGAAGCGATGATTTGACACAGAATCCGTCTCTGTTTTATACTCAGAGACGGTAATCAAGACCGTTTTGCAACAGAAACCATATTGGCTGCCGTCACCGGCAGCCATTTTTTGCCGTATGGCTTTGTGAAAGGATATGCCCATGAGCTGGCTTGATAATGTCAGAACCTGCGAGCCCTATACCCCCGGCGAACAGCCGAACGACCCGCAGATGCTCAAACTGAACACCAACGAGAATCCCTACCCGCCGTCACCGATGGTGGAGAAGGCCCTGAAGGATATGGATTGCGGCCGCCTGCGCCGCTACCCGGATCCGACCGCGGGGGCGTTGGTTCACGCCCTGGCGATGCATTATCGTCTGAAGGATTCCCAGGTTTTTGCCGGCGTCGGTTCGGATGATGTGCTGGCCATGATTTTCCTGACCTTCTTCAATTCCGACAAGCCGATTCTTTTCCCGGACATCACCTACAGCTTCTACGATGTCTGGGCCGGCCTGTTCCGTATTCCCTATCGCTGCATTCCGCTGGATGAGGACTTCCACATCAATCCGGCGGACTATCGGATCCCGAACGGCGGCATCATTTTCCCGAATCCGAATGCCCCGACGGGGGCGGCGCTGCCGATCGAGGTCGTCGAGGATATCGTCGAGCACAACCCGGACAGCCTGGTGGTCGTGGATGAGGCCTATGTGGACTTCGGCGCCGAGAGTGCCCTGTCTCTGATCGACCGTTTTGAGAACCTGCTGGTGGTCCAGACCTTCTCCAAGTCCCGGAGCCTGGCAGGCATGCGTATCGGCTACGCCATGGGCAATGAGAAGCTGATCCGCTGTCTCAACGATGTCAAGTACAGCTTCAATTCCTACACCATGAACCGTCCGACCATCGAGATCGGCTGCGCGGCTGTGGCGGATGACCGGTATTTCCTCAGCTGCTGTCAGAAGATAATCAAGACCCGCCGCCGCGCCGAGGATCGCTTCCGCGAGCTGGGCTTCCGTTTTGATGCGTCGCTGGCCAACTTCATGTTTGTGACGCATCCGGAGCGTTCGGCGAAGGAGCTCTTCGACGAGCTGAGAAAGCGTCACATTTATGTCCGCTGGTTCGACAAACCGCGCATCAGCAATTACCTGCGCATCACCATCGGGACGGATGATGAGATGAACCGGCTGTTCCGCGCACTGAAGGAGATTCTGTCATGAATTTTGCCGAATGGTTTGCAGTCCATCTTGATTTTCTGCCCCCGCAGGCGGCGGTGCTCATCACCTCCATGCTGCCGCTGATCGAGCTGAGGGGCGGCATTCCGCTGGCCCGGCTTCTGCAGCTGCCGCTGGGCGAGGCCATCCTTTTCTCGGTTATCGGCAATATCCTACCGATACCGTTCATTCTGCTTTTCATCCGCCAGATCTTCAACTGGCTGAGGCCGACCCGTCTCTTCGGCGGTCTGGTCACGCATCTGGAGACCAAGGCGATGAACAAGTCAGACAATATCCGGAAGGCGGAGTTTATGGGCCTTTTGCTCTTTGTCGGAATTCCCCTGCCGGGTACCGGCGGCTGGACCGGGGCGCTGATCGCGGCGCTGCTCCAGATCGATCTGAAGAAGGCCACGGCTGCCATTTTGTGCGGCATAGCACTGGCGGCGACGATCATGAGTCTGATCGCCTACGGAATTTTCGGCTGATCTTTGGAAAATGCCTTGTAGGCAGGCTTATTCGGATTCTATATAATGGGAACTGAGTAAGTCTGCTTTTTTATTGATTCCCGCACAGAACAGAAAGGAAGCGTTGATCTATGTATAGCGACAGCAAGATCTGGATAGCCAAAAACAATGACAGGCAGTATCTTCTTCCCCGCATGGCCAATCGGCACGGACTGATCTGCGGGGCTACCGGTACCGGCAAAACGATCACACTGAAGGTGCTGGCGGAGGCCTTTTCCGATGCCGGTGTCCCGGTGTTTATCTCGGATATCAAGGGCGATCTGTCCGGCATGAGTCTGTGCGGCGAGGATTCCGAAAATATGCGCAGCCGCATCGAACGCTTCGGCCTGGCGGAGGCCGGCTTTACGTATAAAGCTTATCCGACCTGCTACTGGGATGTGTTCGGCGAGAAGGGCACGCCTGTCCGGGCGTCTGTTTCGGAAATGGGGCCGCTGCTGATGAGCCAGATCCTCGATCTCAACGAGACCCAGGCCGGCGTCCTGAGCCTGGCCTTCCGCATCGCGGACGATGAGGGCCTTCTGCTGCTGGATCTGAAGGATCTCCGGGCTCTGATTCAGTATGTCGGTGAACGCGCCGACGTTTATCGTTTGTCCTACGGTCAGATATCCTCCGCCAGCATCGGGGCCATTCAGCGATCCCTC
This sequence comes from Lachnospiraceae bacterium, assembly GCA_029005135.1. GTDB lineage: Bacteria > Bacillota > Clostridia > Lachnospirales > Lachnospiraceae > Chordicoccus. The sequence goes on along the minus strand of JAQXFO010000018.1, from coordinate 41,178 downwards.
CTGCAGCTGGAGGATCAGGGCGGCGCTCTTTTCTTCGGCGAACCGGCTCTGGATCTTCGGGACTGGATCACCTGCGCCCCCGACGGCCGCGGCATGATTCACGATATGAACTGCGAGAAGCTTTTCCTGCAGCCGCGGCTCTATGCCGCCTTCCTGCTGTGGCTTCTGTCCGAGCTTTATGAGCTTCTGCCGGAGATCGGTGATCCGGAGAAGCCGCGCTTTGTCTTCTTCTTCGACGAGGCCCATCTTCTTTTTAAAAATGCCTCCCGTCAGCTGCTGGAGAAGGTGGAACTGGTCATCCGCCTGATCCGCTCCAAGGGTGTCGGTATCTTCTTCGTGACACAGAATCCGGCCGATGTGCCCGATACTGTCCTGGCCCAGCTGGGCAACCGCATCGAGCATGCGCTGCGGGCTTATTCCCAGAGCGAGCTCAAGGCTTTGAAGGCGGCCGCGGATACCTTCCGCAGCAACCCGGCTTTCGATACGGCCGAGGCGATCCTCTCCTGCGGCACCGGCGAAGCCCTGGTGCAGTTCCTGGATGAAAAGGGGGCACCACGGATGGTGGAGCGGGCCTTTATTCTGCCGCCGCAGAGCCTGATGGGCGCCGCGCCGGATGAGGTGAGAAGCCGTATGATTCTGGAGAGTCAGACAGATCTGAAATATAACCGTGTCATCGACAGAGAATCGGCCTATGAGCTCCTGGTATGCCGGGCCGCCAGACAGAATGCGGCGGCCGTTCAGCCGGCAGAGGTTCCTTTTGAGGAAGAGGGCGGGTCCGCGCCGGAAGGTCAGAGTGCAGCGGGCTTCCCGGGGGCAGCGGCATCGCCGGATGCCGGTTCTTCCCCGGCGGCTGTTCAGAACGCCTCCCCGGAGAAGCAGGTGGAGGATGCCGCCTACGAGGCTGCCTATATCGAATATCTGAATTCCCGTTCCAAGGCACAGGCGGCGTCTGCGGCCGCCGGTGCCGCGTCGGCCCGGGCCGATGCGCTGAGGCAGCAGGGCCTCCGGGTGAATTATGAGAGCCGCACGATCATGGCCCTGGCCGCCGCAGCCTGCCGGGATGCCGATGAGCCCGCCGGCACACGGGAGAGCGTCTCCCGCGCCGGTGCTGCGCCGTCCGCCGCGGCGTCTTTGGGCGGAAACCGCACGGCAGCGGAAGTTCGCGCTGAGGAAGCGGCCGCCAGAAAGGCTGAGAAGGAAGCGGCCAAAGCCGCCAGGGAAGCGGCGGCAGCGGAAAAGAAGAAAAAAAGCGGCAGCTCGATACTGGAGAAGGCCGCGGAGTCGGCGATCCGTTCCGGCGCCCGTTCCTTCGGCTCTCAGGTGGGCCGTTCCGTCTTCCGCGGCCTGTTTGGGTCAATGAAATAAGCGAAGCCTTTTTGGAGTTTTTGTTATGGATAATAAAGTCACACATCTGGGTATTATCATGGACGGCAACCGCCGCTGGGCGCGGAAGCATATGCTGGCTTCGGTCCTCAACGGCCACGAAAAGGGTGTCGATACCTTCATCAATGCCTGCAAATGGTGTCAGGAGGCGGGGATACGCTACCTGACGGTGTACGCCTTTTCGACAGAAAACTGGCAGCGTTCCCAGGAGGAGGTCTCGGGGCTTTTCAAACTCATGGAAAATTTCTTCATCAATGAAGTGGACACCTGTATTTCCCGGGATATCCGCATGATCATCGTCGGCGATAAGAGCCGGCTGGATCCCGAAGCCCGGGAAACGGTCCGCCGCACCGAGGATATGACGGCTCACTGCCGGAGTCTGACGGTGCAGGTCGCCATCAGCTACGGAGGCCGGGATGAGATCCTCCGTGCTGCAGCAGCCTTTGCCGCCGATGTGCGTGACGGCAGGGCGGCGGTGGCGTCGCTGGATGAAGAACTTTTTGCCGGCTATCTGGATACGGCGGGGATCCCGGATATGGATCTGGTGATCCGCACCGGCGGCAATCGTCGCCTCTCGAATTTCTTTCCGTGGCAGACGACCTATGCCGAGATCTGGTTTACGGATGTTCTGTGGCCGGATTTTTCACAGGCGGATATGCAGGAAGCCCTGGATTATTACGAAAAGGTACAGATCAATAATGGCAAATAACAACAAGGACGCCTTTCAGGACTTTTACCGCGGGGCGGCAGCGCGTCTGTCGAAGGGCCTGACCGCATACAACAACACACTGACAGCGGAAACGCAGGTATTTCTGAAGCCTTTTATGGAGGCGATGGCGGATCTCAACGCCGGCGGCAAGATGCTTCGGGGCGTTCTGGTCAATCTGGGTTACCGCCTGGCCGGGCATGCGGACACCGCCCCCAGCGACGGGGCAGCACTGGCCTTCGAGATCTTCCAGACCGGCGTGCTGATCCATGACGATATCATCGACAGGGCCGGGCAGCGCCGGGGCAAGAAGACGATTCCGCTGCGCTATGAGGAATCCCTGGCCGGGCGCGGCATCACGCCGCCTGCCGAGAAGGACACACCGGCTCGCATCGCGGAAGGCGCGGCCATCTGTGCCGGGGATTATCTGATTGCCGCTTCGTCGGCCGAGATCGCCCGCCGCTATGCCGGTCATCCGCGCCTGGCGGAGGTGCTGTCTTATTTTCAGCAGGTGATTCTGGATACCGTCCGCGGGGAGATGCTGGATGTGGTGCTGCCCTGTGAGATCAGCGATCCGGCCCTTGCGGATGACCGGCGGGCGGACATTTTAATGACGGCGGTATGGGATATTTATCATCTCAAGACCTCCCGCTATTCGGTGCTGGGACCTCTCCATCTGGGTATGCTCCTGGGCGGCATGAGTCCGGAGCGGATGGCCGCGGTGGATGAGGCGGCGGATGATATCGGTGCTGCCTTCCAGATCAAGGATGATATCCTCGGGGTTTTCGCCGATCAGGCTAAGCTGGGCAAGGATGTGGGCTCGGATATCTCGGAGTATAAGCAGACGATCCTCTATGCCTATGTCCGTCTGTTTTGCCCGGAGGCCTGGCAGGCTCTGTCGGCGATCTACGGGCGTGCCGTGATCACGGAGGAGACTCTGGCGGAGGTGCGCCGCATCCTGGAGACATCCGGTGCCGCGGCCTATGCGGAAAATGAGATGGCGCGGTGCTTTGACCGGGCCTCGTCGGCGGTGGAGACCATGGATTTCCTGACGGAAAATGACAGGGAACTCCTGCGGGGCCTCATCGGTTATATGAAAAAAAGAGAAAAATGAATCCGAAAAAGTATACGACAGGAAAAGCCAACGGTGGTATACTTTTTCCCATATTGTATTAATAGGAGTTTAGCGATGCACTTCACTAAAATGCACGGCTGCGGCAACGATTATGTTTATGTGGATGTGACGAAGACACCGCTGGAAAATGCCCCGGCGATCGCGGTTAAGGTCAGTGATCGTCATAAGGGTATCGGTTCGGACGGTCTTATTCTGATCGCCCCCTCGGACAAGGCGGATTTCCGCATGATCATGTATAACCTGGATGGGAGTCTGGGGGCGATGTGCGGCAACGGCATCCGCTGCGTCGGCAAGTATGTGTACGATCATCATCTGACGGACAGGACGTCGATCCGGGTGGAGACCGGCAGCGGCATCAAACAGCTGCAGCTGAATGTCGAGGACGGCCGTGTGAAAACGGTGCGCGTAGATATGGGAGAACCGATCCTGGAGGCCTCCCGCATACCGGCCGTGCCCGATGAGACCTGCGATTTTGCGCCGGAGGCGGTTCTTATCGACAGCCCCATCAGCGTACAGGGCAAGCTGTACCGGATGACGGCAGTCTCGATGGGCAATCCTCACTGCGTCATTTTTATGGAAGAGGATCCTATGACCCTTGATCTGGAAGCGATCGGGCCTCACTTCGAGAACCACCGGCGTTTTCCCGACCGGATTAATACAGAGTTTATTCAGGTTGTCGACGAGCATCACATGCGGATGCGCGTCTGGGAACGTGGTTCCGGTGAGACGATGGCCTGCGGGACAGGTGCCTGCGCCTCGGCTGTGGCCGGCATCATCAACGGCCGGGTGAAGAGCCCGGTCACCGTCGGTCTTCGCGGCGGAGAGCTGATTATCGCATGGGCCGGGGAGGGTCATCCCGTCTATATGACCGGACCGGCCGAAGAAGTGTTTGAAGGGGATTTTTATGTACAGGATTAACGAGAATTATCTGAATCTGCAGGGCAGCTATCTGTTCTCCACCATCGGCCGCAAGGTCAGCGCTTTCCAGACGGCCAATCCCGATGTGCCGGTCATCCGCCTGGGCATCGGCGACGTCACCCAGCCGCTGCCGCCGAGCGTGATCACTGCGCTGCACAAGGCTGTCGATGAGATGGCTTCTGCCGAGACCTTCCGCGGCTATGCGCCGGATCTGGGTTATGAATTTTTAAGAAGCGCCATTGCGGATAACGATTACAAGGCCCGGGGCTGCGATATTTCCGCCGACGAGATCTTTGTCTCCGACGGGGCTAAATGTGATTCCGGCAATATTCAGGAGATCTTCTCCGACGACTGCCGCATCGCTGTCTGCGATCCGGTTTATCCTGTTTATGTGGATTCCAATGTCATGGCTGGCCGCACCGGCCTGTTTGATCCGGCTGCCGGCAATTACAGCCGCGTGATATATCTGCCGTGCACGGCGGACAATGATTTTGTGGCCGAACTGCCGTCCGAGGTGCCGGATATCATCTATCTGTGCTTCCCGAACAACCCGACGGGTGCGGCCATCACCCGGGAACGTCTGCAGACATGGGTCGATTATGCCAATAAAAACGGCAGCCTGATCATCTACGATGCCGCCTATGAAGCCTACATCGCCGATGAGACCCTGCCGCACAGCATCTACGAATGCGACGGGGCAGAGACCTGCGCCATCGAGCTGCGCAGTTTCTCCAAAAATGCCGGTTTTACCGGTCTGCGTCTTGGCTTTACGGTCGTGCCGAAGGCTCTGACCTGCGGAGATGTGTCTCTGAACAGCCTGTGGGCCCGCCGCCACGGCACCAAGTACAACGGGGCGCCCTACATCGTCCAGCGTGCCGGTGAGGCCTGCTACAGCGAAGCCGGCAAGGCCGAGATCCGCGAACTGGTCGGTTACTACATGGAAAATGCCCGGCTGATCCGCGAGGGCCTGACCGCTATGGGCTATACCGCTTACGGCGGTGTCAATGCCCCGTACATCTGGCTGAAGACCCCGGATGACATGAAGTCCTGGGATTTCTTCGATTATCTTCTGGAAAAGGCCCACGTGGTCGGTACGCCGGGCAGCGGCTTCGGCGCCCACGGTGAAGGCTATTTCCGCCTGACAGCTTTCGGGACGCACGAGAATACCCGCGCCGCCCTGGATCGCATCCGGACCCTGTAAAAAGGAAGAGGACAATAAAAAAGAACAAAAGAAGGAGAGGGTCAAGCCCCTCCGGTTATGGCGCATCACAGTGTTTCATTAAGAAGACCTGCCGACAGAGTGATAGGCTATCAGAGCACCTCTGCCGGCAGGTTTTATTGTTCAAAGGGAGTTTTCACCGCCGCCGCAGATCACGTGACGGCAGGCAATGCGGCAGGTAATGACATAGTAGAGGATATAGATCCCCGCCACTGCTGCCGCAATGATGAGAGCCGTTTCCATGGCCTTGCCGCTGCTCAGATCGGTGAAATTCCAGATGATGCAGACCTTGCCGAAAAGGACGCCCACGGGGACGGTCACGGATCGGAGCCTTCACGGATCCAGTGATCCAGAAAGGCCAGCTGCTCTGCCGTGTGGAACCAGTGCTCCCCGTCTTCCATGACGGTGAGGGAAGCCCCGGTGCGGGCTGAAAAGGCATCAATGGTTTTCCGGGAAGTCAGAGTGTCCCGCCCGCCGTACAAAATGCGGGTGGGGACAGACCATGCCGGGGGATGCTCCCGGACATAACAGAGATAGTCCCAGGATAAGGTCTCGCCGAAGGCGGTAGGTATCGTCTTCTGTTTTTCAAGGCTCTCTTCGGTGACCTGAGCCCAGGACATCATGTCGGTTATGAGGCGTGCCATATCGACGATGGGTGAAATGAACAACGCCCGGGCTATGGGCTTTTCGCTCAGGGCACACATGGCAAAATACGCCCCGATGCTGTTGGCGATCAGAGTGACATCAGCGTGATCGCGGCAGTACCGGTCATAGAGACAGGGAAATTCGTCTGAGGCTTCCCATGGCGTCTGCGCCCGATAATCAAAGCCGATCACACGGCAGCCTGGAAAGAGCGGCCGGTAATGTGCCGCTTCTTCGGCATTGCCGCCTTTGCCGTGGATATAGAGAATCTGTTGAGTCATCATACATACCTCCGCTGCCCGGGAAGAGGCGAAAACCTGCCCGGTATGAGGGTTGTTTTTTATCATGATAGCGGCCTGACGGTCTGGAGTCAAACGTCGTCGACCTCATCGGGAAACATATCGGGGATGGCCTTGGTGATGCCGGTGCGCCGGGAGGCATCGAGACCGCCGGCCATATTTTTGACGGGCGCCTTCAGAAAGCAGGCCCGCATGACGGCATTTTCCCCCATGCGCCGGCGGATATCATCCACGGCGCGGTCGACCTTCATCAGTTTGTCGTGCCGGATCGGATCGAAGAGGCTGAACTGATAGGCTTCTTCGTGGGTGAGACAGCTTGTCCGGATGCCTATCTGCCGGATCGGGTCGCCGTGCCAGACCTCCCGGAGGAGAGAGACGGCGGTACGGTACAGCTCATAGGTGACATCGGTGGGGGAGATCATCATCCTCTGGTGGGAAAACCGCTCAAATTCCCAGGTACAGACGAAAACCGCGACACAGCGGGCCTTCATGCCGTCGGCTCTCAGACGCGCCCCGACGGTCTCGGCCAGACTGAGCAGGTAAGCGTCGGCGGTATCGCTGTCCGTCAGATCGGCGGGTACGGTGACCGCGTTGCCGTATCCCTTGTTCTCGTCGATATTGGTCAGAAAAAGGTCGGTATCGCGGCCGTTGGCCAGCTCGTGGATCAGACGGCCGGCGGATTTCAGGTGGGCGGCCAGCATATCGGGGTCAGACGCCGCTAATTCACCGACGGTGGTGATGCCGAGCTTCAGAAGACGGTGCGTCGTGGCCCGGCCGACAAAGAACAGGTCACCGACAGGCAGCGGCCAGAGCTTTTCCGGAATCTCTTCGGGAAACAGCGACAGGGTCCGGTTGGGCTTCCTGAGCTCGCCGGCCATCTTAGCCAGCAGACGATTGGAGGAAACACCGATGTTAACGGTGAAGCCGAAGTGGTCGGCAATCATCTGGCGGAGCTCGTCGGCGAAGAGGACGGGCTGCCCGAGGGTATGCTCGCAGCCGGTCATCGTCATGAAGGATTCGTCGATGGAATATTGATCGATGGCGGCGGAAAAGCGGCGCAGATAACGCATCAGGCGGCGCGAGCAGGAGACATAAAGCGGGTAATCGGGCGGGACGATGATGAGGCCGGGACATTTTTCCCTGGCCGAGACAAGGGCTTCGCCCGTCTTGATGCCGAAGGCTTTCGCCGGCGTGGACTTGGCCAGAACGATTCCGTGACGGGTCTTCTCGCTGCCTCCCACAACGGCGGGAACCGTCCGCAGATCCAGGGTATCCTGACGGTCGTGGAGACGGCGGGCGGCTTCCCAGCTCAGGAAGGCGGCGTTGACATCGACATGGTAGTAGATCGGCCGGTTCATATCAGCTGAGCATCCGGACCAGAATCCAGGTGTGATTCAGAACATTATACTTAAGAATACAAAGCTTCTCGATGCCGCCGCAGTCGGCGGCGCAGGTGTACTCCAGACAGTTGATGCCGGCCAGGACCGTCGGCTTGACCGCGATGACGCGGGAAATGCAGACAGTCTGCAGCTGATGGCGGTCATCCTCATAGCGAAAACGAAGAGGTGTCATATCGCCGATCGTACTGCAGACGGAGATCGCCTGGATCGGTACATTGATGATCGTATTCTCCATAGAATTCGGCTCCTTAGAATAAAAAGCAGTCTGTTTTGGGTAAATGGGAGACTTGACGGCGGCTGTTGTACTGATTATTATAGAACATACGTTCGATATTTCAAGCCCTGAAGGGGCAAAATTTACCGGAATTTCAAAGTATGCTATAATAAAGCCGCCTCCGCATCGCGGCAGCGGCGCACAGACGGGGGCATCTGAGGATCTTATATGAAGAGATTATGCCTGAGACAGGCGGCGGCAGTCCTTATTCTGTGTCTGGCTGTTCTGACGACGGGCTGCGGCAGCGGCCCGGTGATCAGGAGCCGGGACATCGTGGCGGCACAGGAAAGCGGCGGCGGCCTTGTGCCTGAAGAAGTCAATGGGGCGTCTGACGGGATTCTGGAGACGGCACCGGCAGAGTCCGGTACCGTGCCGTCCGGGTCGGCTTCCGGCGGGGCGGCCGGCGGCATTCATCAGATGATCTATATCATCATACCGACGGACAGCGGATTTTCTGCGGAGGGCCGCGAAGTGCTGACGCAGGCTCTGATCGGGCGCGGTTATGATGTGACGGTTCGTGTCTGCGATGATGACATCGGGAAGCAGACGGCAGCCTTCGCCGAAGCGGCTGCTTACGCAGCCCGGGCCGTTGTCTGCAGCAACATGGATAAGACAGAGACGCTGGCCTCCGTCCGCGAGACGAGGGAAGCCGGCGTGCCGACGGTTCTGGTGGGCCGTGAACTGGATGTCAGCGGCGCGGCGGCCGGACAGATCATTACCAACAAGGCGGAGCGTATTCCGGATCTGGCGGACTGGCTGACGGAACGTGACGGCGGCAGACCCTATCTGCTCCTGCGCGGCGCCGAGAATGACAGCCTGGCCTCAGATCTGTCCGACCTCTATAAGAATGCCGTCAGGCGGACAGCCGGTGCCGACTGCGCCGGCGAAGAGATACAGAAGACTGATGATGCGGCGGAGGCGGCGGCTCTGACGGCGGCTTATCTGGCCGACCATCCGGAGATCGGGACGATCGTCTGTGCCGGCGATGCCCAGACCGTGGGTGCGGTGCAGGGGGTGGAAGGCGCCGGGAGGACAGACGTGACGGTGATCTGTCTGAATGGCGAATCGGATGACATCGCGTCTCTGGTGGAGGAAGGCCGCGTGGCGGCCGCTGTCGTCAGATCACCGGAGCGGGTCGCCCTGGCGGCCGCGGAGATGCTGGATAATTTCTTTAATACCAGCGCCTACTCTCTGAGAGAGCGTTATTATGTGTCGGCCGATATTTTGACGGCCGATGGGATACAGCTTCCCGACTGACGGCATCGGTGCCGTCCGGAAGGACAGATAAGAAGTGGGCGGGGCCGGAAGAGGGCCGCTGTCCGGGAAAGGCGGTTATCTATGAAAATATCATTTATCGGATGCGGCAATATGGCCGGCGCCATCATCGACGGTCTTCTGAAGAGCGGCCGGGCCGTGGCCGGGGATATCACAGCTTCGGCACCGTCGGAGGCGACGCGGCGCCGGGCGGAAGAAACCTGGGGTATCATGACGACGCCGGATAATGCGTCGGCGGCCGGAGACGGCGATGTGGTCGTTCTGGCTGTCAAGCCTCAGATGATGGATGCGGTCATCGATGAGATTCGCGATGTTCTGACACCGTCCCATCTGATCATTTCCATTGCGGCGGGCCGTTCCATGGCCTATCTCAGGGAGAAACTCGGTGAGGACAAGGCCATCGTGCGCGTGATGCCGAATACGCCGGCGATGGTCGGCGAGGGCATGAGTGTCTGGATGGCCGGTGAACGGGTGACGGACGAAGAAAAAGCCGTCACGGAAAATATCCTGACAGCTTTCGGACTGGCGGAAGAGGTGCCGGAGAAAATCTTCGATGCCGCCGGCATCGTCTCGGGCTGCACCCCCGCCTATGTGTATATGTTTATTGAAGCGCTGGCCGATGCCGGTACCGCCGAGGGCGTGCCGAGGAAACTGGCCTATCGTCTGGCCTCCCAGGCCCTGCTCGGTTCGGCCAGAATGGTGCTGGAGAGCGGCCGTCATCCCGGAGAACTCAAGGATCAGGTGACGAGCCCCGGCGGTTCGACGATCGAAGGCGTCGAAGCCCTTGAAGACGGGGCCTTCCGCGGCACCGTGATGAGTGCTATCCGCGCGGCGGCCGAGAAGACGCGGCGGATGTAGAAGGATCCAGCCGGCTCATGGCGGAATTATGATAGAAGGGATCCTCCGTCACTTCCTGCCCGAACCATGACGGCGGCACAAAGGCGTCGGCACCGGCGATATCCGGGAATTCCACCTCGACCAGATAAAGCCCCGAAAGAGGACTTTTGAAATGATCCAGCTCTGCGGTGAGGCCATTATCGAGGGGAATAAGATACCGGGTCTTGGCGATGAGGCAGCCGTCGATCTTCGGCAGAAGATGGGCGTAGGCTTCGGCTGACAACGGCAGGTTGTATTCCTCGCGGGCCATCAGGCCGCGGCCTTTATAGGTGAGGTAGAAGGTGTCGTCCTCGCGGCGGATGCGGACGACCGGATCGGTGCAGAGGTATCCCTGCTCGATGATGTGGTGCGGGCAGGCGGCCAGATCGACCGGCGGCGCCGTGATCAGATATTTCCGTTCGATTTCCATGGGCAGTTCCTTTCCGGTAAGTTGTGTGATCGGGCGCCCTGAGGCCCCGCTGGTATGATTATAGCAGAAAAGCGGCGGAAAGCCCGCCGCCGGCAACTGCGGATGTATGAGAAAAAGAGGAAAAATATGGCAATCTGTGATGTAGAACACTGCGATGATAACGAACTGCACCGGGACCGGATCCTCAAGGCACTGGAGATGATGCCGGACGAGGATGAGCTCTGCGATCTGGCGGAGCTTTTCAAAGTGTTCGGAGATTCGACGCGCATCCGCATCCTGTATGCGCTTTTTGACAATGAGATCTGTGTCTGTGATCTGGCGGAGACGCTGAGCATGACGCAGTCGGCCATATCCCATCAGCTGAAGATCCTCAAGCAGGCCAACCTGGTCAGGAGCCGCCGGGAAGGCCGTTCGATCTTCTACACACTGTCCGATGATCATGTCCGTACGATCATCGGCTGCGGTCTGGAGCATATCGAGGAATAGACTGTCAGAAGATAAAGTACCAGGCGACGGGGACAAGGAGGGCCGGCAGCAGGTTCGCGACCTTGAACTTTTTGCCGAAGGCCAGATTGACGCCGACGCAGAAAATAAGGACAGAGCCCACAAAACTCAGATCGTCGATCATCGGCTGGGGAACAAAGGCACCGGCAAAATGCGCGGCGACCGTGATCGCGCCCTGATAGAGAAAGAGCGGGATGGCGGAGCAGGCGACGCCGGGACCGTAGCCGGCGGCAAAGACGATGACGATGACGAGGTCAAGGATCGCTTTGACGGCCAGGGTGCTGTAATCACCGGAAAGACCGTCCTGCATGGCCCCGACGATGGCCATGGCGCCGACGCAGATCACCAGAGAAGTGCTGACGAAGCCTTCCACGAAACGGTTGTCGCCGTCGGCCCGGAAGAGTTTCTTCAGTTTTTCGCCGAGGCTGTCCATTTTCTGTTCAATGTTCAGGGCTTCGCCGAGCAGACCGCCGATGACCAGAGAGGCCACCAGGAGCATGCCGCCCTGGGTGCCGAAGGTGCCGTCCGTGAAGGTCAGCATACCGGCCATGGCGCCGGAGGCTCCGATAAACAGAGAGCCGAGACCGCAGGCGCTGATCAGAATTTCCTGAAAGCGCGGTTTCATCCCTTTTTTCAGCCCCAGGCCGATGAGGCTGCCGGCCAGGACGGCCAGTGTATTGATAATAGTTCCCAATCCAAACATAACGTATCCGTTCATTTTCATCAAACGACTGTTTTTCCAGGCTGTTGTGCCAAACAGCAGACTTTCATTATTGTAACGTATTTCTTTTTCGGCTTCAAGAACACGCCGCCGCAGACCTGCCGGCAATGTCCCAAACGCATCTTGACAGAGGCAAAAGGCGTGGTACAATAAGTAATAGATGAATATTTGCTCATATATTCAAGTCTAAAAACGATCGTATTCAGGAGAGGGAAAAGTTTATGAAGAAAACGTATAAGATCGAAGTGGACTGTGCCAACTGTGCGGCTAAGATGGAGGAAGCGGCGAAGAAGACACCCGGTGTCAGAGATGCCGTCGTGACCTTCATGACGCTGAAGATGAAGGTGGAATTCGAGGAAGGCGCCGATTGCGATACCGTTATGGCGGAGGTCCTGAAGAATTGCCGCAAGATAGAAAAAGACTGTGAGATTTTTTTCTGAGGTGAATGATGAGCAGGAAGCAGAAGCGAAATCTGATACGCATCATAGCCGCGGCGGCGATCCTGCTGCTGGTGAATCTGCTGCCGCTGGACAAGGGCAGCCTGGTCCGCCTGGCGCTGTATCTGGCGGCGTATCTTATCGTTGGCTATGATGTTCTGACTTCGGCGGCCGCCGGTATCGCGAACCGCCAGGTCTTTGATGAGAATTTTCTGATGGCGGCGGCGACGATCGGTGCCATGTGCGTCGGCGATTATAAAGAAGGTGTGGCCGTCATGTGGTTCTATCAGATCGGTGAATTTTTTCAGATGTATGCCGTCGGCCGAAGCCGCCGCAACATCGCTGCCCTGATGGATATCCGCCCGGATTATGCCGTGGTGGAGACGGACGGCCGTTCGGAGAGGGTCGATCCCGATGATGTTGAGGTTGGGACGGTCATCACGGTCAGCCCCGGGGAAAAGATTCCCATCGACGGCATTGTCGAAGAGGGGGAATCGTATATCGATACCACGGCTCTGACCGGTGAAAGCGTACCGCGCCGCGCCGAACCCGGCACGGCGGTTCTCAGCGGCAGCATCAACACCTCCGGCGTGATCCGGATCCGCACCACCCGCGCATTCGGGGAATCCACCGCCTCGAAGATCCTCGATCTGGTGGAAAATGCCGCTTCGCGGAAATCGCAGTCCGAACAGTTTATTACCAAATTTGCCCGTATTTACACGCCGGTCGTCTGTATCAGCGCGCTGGCGCTGGCGGTGCTGCCGCCGCTTATCCTGCTGCTGCTGGGACAGCCGGCGGCGTGGAGCAGCTGGATCTACCGCGGCCTGACATTCCTGGTTGTCAGCTGCCCGTGCGCGATCGTCGTCAGCATACCGCTGAGCTTCTTCGGCGGGATCGGCGGTGCCGGTTCGGTCGGTATTCTGATCAAGGGCTCCAATTATATGGAGACCCTGTCAAAGGTCAGAACCGTGGTGCTTGACAAGACAGGCACCCTCACCTGCGGGAATTTTGAAGTGGTCGATGTCTGTGACAACAGCATGGACCGTGAGGCGCTTCTGGAGATCGCGGCGCTGGCGGAAGGCCGTTCCGGTCATCCCATCAGCCGGAGCATCGTCAGGGCCTGGGGGAAGGAACCCGATCTGTCCCGTGTCACGGACGTGACGGAGATCAGCGGTGCCGGCGTGATTGCCTGTGTTGACGGCCGTCGTGTTCTGGCCGGCAACCGGAAGCTGATGACACAAGAAGGTATTGACTGCCCGGATCGTCAGGCGGCGGGCACCCTCGTCCATGTGGCGGTTGACGGCCGGTATGAGGGCTGTCTTGTGATCGCCGATGAATTGAAAAAGGGTGTCCGCGAGGCGATCGATGACCTGAAGAGAGCCGGTGTCCGCCGGATCGTCATGCTGACCGGCGACGTGGCCGGGGTGGCGGAAGCGGTGGCGGCGGAGGTCGGCATCGCAGAGGTTCATGCCGGTCTTCTTCCCGGCGACAAGGTATCCCGGGTGGAAACACTTCTCCGGGAATCCGCCGGCGGTGACAAACTGGCCTTTGTCGGTGACGGCATCAATGATGCACCGGTATTGTCGCTGGCTGATGTCGGTATGGCGATGGGAGCCCTGGGCTCCGATGCGGCGATAGAGGCGGCGGATGTGGTTCTGATGGACGACGATCCGGCCAAGATTGCCAAGGCGATCCGCATTGCCCGCAAGTGCCTGCGCATCGTCCGCCAGAATATCGTCTTTGCCATTGCCGTTAAACTGGCCTGCCTTTTGCTGACAGCGGTGGGCCTGGGCAGCATGTGGCTGGCGATCTTCGCGGATGTCGGCGTCATGGTGCTGTGCGTCCTCAACGCGATTCGCTGCCTGCGGGTCAGGGAGGTCTGACGGTTGAAAAAACGGTATTTTGTGTTATGATGACCTGTAGTGATATTTCAGAAACAGGAGAGACAGCATGACATTTACTTACCCGGCCGTCTTCACAAAACAGGCAGACGGCAGCTATACCGGTATGTTTCCGGATCTCGACGGGATCGCCGTGGCCGGCGAGACATTAGAAGAAGTGATCCGCAACGCCCGCAACGCCGAGGATGACTGGATCCGCGTGGAGCTGGAGGAGGATGAGCCGTGCATGCCGCTGATCAGCGAGTTGGAGGAGATCCCTCTTTCCGAGAATCAGATTGCCCGGCAGATCAGTGTCCATTTCCGTTTCTATGAGGGCTGGGACGAATAACCCGGTATCGTTGACAATCGAAAAAGAAAGCAGAGTAGGATCCGACGCGTTAAGTGCTGTCTGTACAGGGAGTTGACAGACGGACGAAAAGGGCAGGCCCCTTGCGGTGTCGTTTCCGCATCCCGCTGCTGCATAATGAAGGCGTAAAAGCCCCCTTTATGTGGTTTCGTGGAAAAATGCTGCAAAAAGGAGGGCTTTTTTATGTTCAGACAATCACTGCGGGAATTCAAAAGTGTCAAAACCGTGGCCATCTGCGGCATGATGGGCGCACTGGCCATTGTTCTCAACTACGTGGCCACGATTAAGATCGGTGACTATATCCGTATCGGCTTTTCCTTTACGCCGAACCTGATCGTGGACTTCCTCTTCGGTCCGGCTGCCGGCGCCGTCTTTGGCGGCGTCATGGATATCGTCAAATACATGCTGGTGCCGACCGGCACCTTTTTCCCCGGCTTTACGCTGTCGGCGATGGTCGGTGCCGCCATTTACGGCGGGATCCTGTACCGCCGCCGGATCAGCTGGGCAAGGATCGCTCTGGCCCAGTTCCTGGTGAAGCTTTTTGTCAATATCGGACTCAACAGCCTCTGGCTTCTGATCCTGAACGGCAGAGGGCTCTGGGCCATGCTGCCGGGCCGCATCCTGTCCAATGCCATCATGCTGCCGATTGACATCGTGATTTCCTACGGCGTGTTGACATTGATCGCCAGACTCGTGCCGCGGCAGACGGATGCGGCGGTATAAGGCCGTCAGTTCTCCTGCGGGGCGCGATTGACAATGTAGATGCCGATGCAGATGAGGATCAGCGCGATGACGCTGCGAAGTCCGGCAGAGGCGGCACTGTCCTCAAGAAACAGACAGGAGAGGATAAAGCCGAAGACCGGTGTCAGAAAACTGAAAACAGCGATTCTTGAGACCGGATTGTATTTGAGGATCACTCCCCACAGCGAATAGGCCGCGGCGGACAGGAAAGCCATGTAGGTCAGCAGAACCAGGGCTCCTGCCGAAGTCGGGACGGCACGGCCGCCGCCCGCAAGACCGATGACGATGAGGATCAGGCCGCCCATCACAAACTGGGCGCCGCTGAGCATGACGGGATCATCCTTGGCCGAAAAGCGTTTCAGGAAGACAGAAGAGCAGCCGTAGGTGACGGCAGAGAGCAGAATAAAGCCCTCGCCGGTCAGCGAAAAGTCCCAGGTAAAACCGCTGAAGTTGATATTGACGACGATGACGCCGAGGATACCCAGGATGCAGCCGAAGACCTTGACCGGCGTCAGCTTTTCCTGGCGGAAAACCAGCGTGGAGAGGCCGATGGCGACGAAAGCGCTGCAGGCATTGATGATGGCGGATTTGGCGCCGTCGGCGTGAGCCAGGCCGACATAGAAAAAAATATACTGAATGACTGTCTGAAACAGGCAGAGGACGATGATGCTGCCCCAGGAACTCTTCCGGGGAAGCAGCAGCTGACGCCGGGTCAGACTGCCGATGGTCAGTGCCAGGATTCCGGCGGCGAAGAAGCGGATGCCGGCGATCAGGATCTGGCCGGCGGTATCGTCGGCAGTGATGGAAAAGAGACGGTAGCAGATCTTGATGGCCGGATAGGCAGAGCCCCAGAGCAGGCAGCAGATGGCTGCCATCAGGAGCACCACGGGTGTTTTTCTGAAAAAAGAGCGGGCTGCCTCGTCGGCAGCGGTATTCTGGTGAGACATAACCTTTTCCTCATAAAAAAACTCCTGTCAGAAGCCCGGTCCTGACAGGAGGGGATAGATGGCGGGGTGTTTTATCGTGCGGAGCGCCTTCTTCTGTAAACGGCTGTCGGAAGGCCGGCACTGACGAGGAGGAGCATTATCCACAGAGGCAGACAACTGTTGTCTCCGGTATCCGGACTGTTCGGATTTTGAGGATTCTGCGGGGACGGCACGGCGCGGTTGTTGACGACAAACGTGGTCACCGCCGTGCCGCTCTCGGAGACAATGCCGATGGTGTGTTCTCCGACGGCCAGGGCCGCGACACAATCCGCCTTCAGCGTAACGATCGTACTGCCCTCTTTGACGGTGTAATTATCGGCGGAGAGGGTTTTTCCGTCCAGTTCGACGTGATAGAAATCGGCATACGCAGCGTTGGAGGTGAAGGACAGGGCCTTTTTTTCACCGGAAAATACGCTTTGTCCCGTGCCCTCAATGATGGACGGCGGGAGCTTCGGTGTGACGATATCTTCTGCCGTGATGACATTTTTTCCGTCCTCATCGGAGAATAAGCGGCCGCAAGCGTCACAATACCAGTGCTCGATGCTGCCGGCTGCGGTCACAGTGGCTTCGACGGCAGATTCATAATTAATCGTAACGTGGTGGGTGATGTCCACATCGCCGTAGGCTTCGCCGCAGTACTGGCAGGAGGCCTTTTCTGTGCAGGTCGGCGTTCCACCGCGGTGACCGCTGTTGACGGTGACAGTCAGTTTCTTCTGATTGCCCGCCGCATCCGTGATGATGATTTCCTGTGCGCTGTCGGATGCCGACAGGGTGAATGTCCCGGCGCTGCTGAGCACGACCGGTGAGTCCGCTGCGGTGACGGTGAGGCCGTCAAGGCCGCTGTTGTCTGTGACGGTCGCGGTCGGTTCGGAACAGTAGACCTTGTTGTCCTCGAGACCGGTGATCACGGGGGCGGTGACGTCTTTCCACATGGCGGTAAGCGTCAGCTTCATTTCCTCATCGTCAGAGGCAAGATCACTGTAAAGCGTTGTCTCTGAGACAGGTGTCTTGCCGTATGTCCAGCCGGTGAATTCCCAGGTATCTCTGGTGGGGGCGGTTTCACCGCCCAGTACCGTATCATGCCACAGAAGGCCGGTTCTGTCGGGGACGGCACTGCCGCCGGCGGAATCAAAGCTTACGGTATAGAACTTGCCGGTATACAGCGCGGTTATGGTAAGATTTACCTGAGGCATGGTGAAGATGCTGTCAGCGCCGATGCTCAAAGCGTCTTTGGGCGAAACCTCCCAGCTATCAAACCGAAGACCTGCCTCAGGCGTATCATACGTGAGTTTGATGCCTTCTGTGCCGACCTTGACATAGTTTTTGTCTTTGAAGAGGGACAAAATGTCGCTGTCGATTGAGGCTTTGACCAGGGTAAGGGGATAATAGAGGTTGTCCGCCGTGCCGTTGAAGGAGCCGTCCACATAGATTTTTCCGGTATTGGTGACGGTGCCGCTGTTGACGACGGTTCCCTCGACGTGGATGGTGTGACTGTTGACCAGCGTCTTTTCACTGCCGATCGTCAGTGTTTTTCCGCTTCCGACGGTGAAATCACCGCAGGGGGTCACGGTACTGCCGTAGAGCTCGCCTTTGCTGCCCTCGAAAATGATACCGCTCCAGTTCTCCTTATCGCTCTTATCCGAAATGCTGTCGGCAAAGATCACCGCATTGCCGTTTGGCGTGGTCGTGAAGGTGCCGGTTTTGCCGGGAACATGCCATGAATAGCCGTTTTGTCCGTTGCCGATGCTGCGGCCGGAGTAGCCGGTGGCATCAATGATACCGCCGCTGATGGTGACATCGGCGCCGTTCTCACAGACGGTATCCCGATTTGTCAGAAGCTGGCCGCCGCCGATGCTCGCGGCGTATCGGCTTGAGGCTTTGATGAAACCGCCGTTGATGGTGATGATACCGCCGTGACGGGTCAGGTCGCCGCGGCCGCCGCCGATGCCGGCGCTCCAGCCGCTGGTGGCTGTGACGGTACCGCCGTTGATGGTGATGGTGCCGCCGGCGCCGCCGATGTAGCCGACGCCGCCGACGCTGGAGTTGATGTTGGCATATCCGCCGATACCCGCACCGAATTTGCCGTTGACGTTAACGATGCCGCCGTTGATGGTGACGGTGCCGCAGGCACCCGTGACACCCTTGGTTCCGCCGATGGCGGCGTCATCTCCCGTTAACATCGGGACGGTCAGACTGCCTGTGCCGCCGGCCTGACCGTAGATGGTCAGCCCATTGGGACTGCCGTTCGTGCAGTCATCGTCGGTATCCTGTACCTGAATGCCTTTCGAGGCTGTCAGGGCGCTGCCGTCCGCCAGAATCAGATGGACATTGCCGCTGACGACGATACGTTCGGCGACGGTCACATTGCCGTTGACCACATACCAGCCGTCGCAGCCGTCATCGCCCCAGGTCGTGTCGCTGCTGCTCACCACCGTCGCGGCGGCGCAGGACTTTGATACGGTCTGTTTCAGGCCGCTGTCCCAGTCTTCATAAGGTATGGTATTGACAGTCTCCGCCATGGCCGTCGCCGGCAGCAAAGCCGCCGCAAGGCAGCCGGTCAGCAGAGCGATCAGAAAGCGTTTTTTCAAAGGTATTCCCTCCTAATAGACAACAGAACTGATATCTGTTTGAAAAAGTAATCGATTAATAACATTATCGACTGTACCAATCGACATTGTCAAGGACGGACTACGACATTCTTTCCGAATTGGCAGCAGATGTGGTAAGGTAAGGCAAGACACAAAAAAGTGTAAGACTTATACGAAAAAGAGTGACACACTATGACGGATATCACAAAAACCATGCCCCTTGCCGATACGGCGGCTTCCCCCGTCCCGGCTGTGAAAACCGGCCTCATCCTGGAGGGCGGCGCCATGCGCGGGATGTTCACGGAGGGCGTCCTCGATGTCATGCTGGAGGCGGGCATCACCTATGACGGTGCCATCGGCGTCTCGGCGGGAGCGGCCTTCGGCTGCAATTTCAAGTCTCATCAGATCGGCCGGGCGCTGCGCTACAATAAGACCTATTGCCGCGATAAGCGGTACTGCTCCCTCCGCTCGCTTTTGCTGACAGGGGATCTCTATAATGCCGATTTCTGCTATCGCATCCTGCCGCAGGAGCTGGATATTTTCGATACTAAGACTTATCAGGCGGATCCGATGGCCTTCTATGCGGCGGCGACCGATGTGGCCACCGGACGGGCGGTCTATCAGCGTCTGGATACGGGCGAGGGAGAGGATCTGCAGTGGTTCCGCGCTTCGGCGTCCCTGCCGATCGTGTCGCGGCCGGTCAGGATCGGCGGCGGACTCTATCTGGACGGCGGCATCGCCGATTCCGTGCCCCTGCGCTTCTTCGAATCGCTGGGCTATACGAAAAATGTGGTGCTTCTGACGCAGCCGAAGGGCTACCGCAAGAAGCAGAAGGCTCTGATGCCCCTTTACCGCCGGCTGTTGAGACGCTATCCGGCGCTGGCGGCTGCGGTTGAGGACAGGCCCCGGGTCTACAACGAGACGATGGCCTATATCGAAAAAAAGGAAAAAAGCGGACAGATCTTTGTGATCCGTCCGCCGGAAAGTCTGCGTATCGGGGCATCGGAGAAGGACCCGGACGAACTGCAGCGGGTTTATGACATCGGCCGCCGAACCGGGGAAGCGGTTCTTTCAGACCTGAAAGCCTATCTGGCGTGACGGGTCGGCAGATGATTGAGATGCTTCAGATAAGATAAGGCAAAATTGCGGAAGGTCTCCGCGGCGGGTGAACATTTGCGCGTCGGCGTGGTGATATAGAGCGTCCTCACCATCGGATAGCCGCTGACCGGCTTGATGACGATGGGGGCGTTTTCCGTCTGCCAGGTCAGGGACGGGAAAAAGGCGATCCCCATGTTCAGCGCCACGAAGGAGGAGACCAGCACCTGGTTGTCGCAGGTCATGATGATCCTGGGATTGATGGCCGTCTTTTTGAAAAAGTTGCGGGTCAGGCGGCCCAGCGGATTCTCCTCGTTGAGGACGATGAAGGGCTCGGCGGCCAGAGAACGGAAGGGCACCTCGGCCATTTCCGCAAAATGATGCTGCCGCGAGACACCGATATAGCACTCCTCGGTAAAAAGACGCCGGGACGGCAGCGTCCGGGCCGTCTTGTCGGAGTCGTGGATGAAGATCTCGCAGTCGGTGTTGACGATGTCGCCGTGATCAAAGCGGGAAATGTCGATGCGGATCGACGGGTATTTTTCCTGGAAAGCGGTCAGAAGCTCCGGAAAAATGCCGTTGCCGTTCAGCATGTTGATGGAAACGCTCTGCGTTCCGCTGCCGGTATCGAGGAGGTCCCTCCGGGTCTGGTTGATCAGCGGCAGGATCTGATTGACGCGCCGGAGCAGCAGATGCCCGTTATCGTTGAGGGTCAGACTGTGGCCGGCATGATTGAAAAGCGGCACGCCGAGATCATTTTCAAGACGCTGAATAAGCCGGCTCAGCGTCGACGGCGTTAAAGACAGCTCACGGGCGGCCTGGGTCAGGGAGCCCAGCTCGGCCACACGTTTAAAATAGTAGAGATGATCGGTTTCCATCAGGTTTCCTCCGGGAGTCGGCGGCAGAAGTCTTTGAATTCACGGCAGAAGACCAGGGTCTCCTCCCGCGGCGTCTTGTCCGGCATAGACAGGTAGATCGTCCGGGACAGCCGGTGCCCTTTGAGTCTCTTCAGGGTGAAGCGGCGCTGGTTGATGGTCCAGGTGCGGCCCGGGAAAATGGCCAGGCCCATGTTTTCGCTGACCAGGGTCGCCAGCATGACCTGGCTGTCGCAGATGGCGGGGGCCCGGGTGCCCAGGCCGAGGCTGTTCAGATAATCCCGTGTCAGTTCGCCCAGAGTGTTGTCGCGGCGGAGCATCAGAAACTGCTCACCCGCCAGATCCTCGACCGTCAGGATATCCCTGGCTGCCAGCGGATGGCGAACGCTCATGCCGATCAGACATTCCTCCTCGAAGAGGGGCTCCGACGCCGGAAACTTCTGAAGGGCCTCCCGGGAGGCATGAATGAGGCAGTCGGATTCCGGCGCGACAGTGTCGACGGAGCGGAAATTCTTGAGGGTGTAATCGATATCGGGGTGACGGATGCTGAATTCTGCCAGGAAATCGGGAAGCAGACGGGCCATGTTGAGGGTCGTCACCGTCAGGCGGGCGTGGGCTTCAAGGCTTTTTCGCAGTGCTCTGCCGGCATCCTCAGCCGCGGACAGGATTGTGCACACATACGGATAGAAGAGGCTGCCGCTGCGGCTCAGCGTCAGATGTCGTCCCTCCCGGACGAAGAGGGTCGTGCCGAGTTCCTTCTCCAGGCTTTTCATCGTCTTGCTCAGGTAGGGCTGGGAGACACCCAGCACGGCGGCCGAACGGGCCATACTGCCGCGCTCGGCGATCTCACGGAAACAGCGAAGTGTTTGGATCGTCATGACATACCTCCAGGCCCTTCTTTCCGGACAGCAGATTTTGAATTGCAGATTCCGAACATAACTTAATGGTTATAAAATATCATAAAATGCGAATTCTGCAAATGAAAAAAAACATTGAAAAATTAAGGAAAATTTTATAGAATGGATATCGTGCAAAGGAGCTCGCAAGGGCACCTTTGTTTTTTTATTTATAAGGAGGAATTTTCATGGAAAAAAAGCTCACATTCCTTGACTACGTCAAGAGCCTTGGTCCGGGCGCCATCATGGCTGCCGCTATCATCGGTCCGGGTACTGTCACAACTGCCTCTACGCAGGGTGCCAATTACGGCTTCGCCAGCCTCTGGCTGATCCTGCTGGCCTGCGTTATCGCTTATTTCTTCCAGGAACCGGGTGCCCGTATTGCCCTCGGCTGCCGTCAGGACGTTATGACCGGTATCAGAACTCACATCGGTAAAGGCTGGGCCATCTTCCTTTACATCGTTATTCTGGTCGGTTCCATCGCCTTCCAGGCCGGCAACCTGTCCGGTGCCTCTATGGCGCTGCAGTATTTCTTCCCGGGCACATCCAACCTGCTCTGGGCCGCGATCATCTCTGTTCTGGCCCTGGCTGTTATCCTGATGAAGAGATACAACATCATTGAGAACATCAATCAGGTCCTGATCATCCTGATGGTTCTGGCTTTCGTCATCACCGCTCTGACCTGCCATGTGCCGGTCGGCAAGATGTTCAGCGAAGGCTTCTCCTTCCAGATCCCGGGCGGCAACGCCGTTCTGGCCCTGTCACTGCTGGCCACCACCGTTACCCCGAACCTGGTTCTCGGTTATTCTTCATTCCTGCGCAAGAAATACGGCAATGTCGCCGAAAACGAAGTCGGCACACTGATCAAGACAAGCCGTTTCGGCCTTGGCTTCAACATGGTCGTGACCTTCCTGATCACAGGCTCCATCATCATCTGCTCAGCCACCCTGCTGAATCCGGCCGGCATCGAAGTCAAGTCCGCCGGTGATATGGCTGCTCAGCTGACACCGCTCCTTGGCCGCTTCGCCGGTGTGTTCTTCTCCGTCGGTCTGTTTGCTGCCGCTTTCTCATCGGTTATTTATCAGATCTCTCTGCACAACATGCTGCTGCCGAAGGCTTTTGATATGAGCGATGACCCGAGGGCACCGCACAACATGCTCATTACGGTTCTGGTCTTCGCCGTTCCGCTGCTGATTATCGGCATCTCCGGTTCTTCACCGACACAGCTTATCATTCTGGCCCAGGCTCTGAACGGCGTTGCTCTGCCGCTGGTCTTCATCCTCAGCTGGATCCTCTGCAACCGCAAGGATTTCATGGGCAAGTACAAAAACAACGCAGTCCAGAATGTCGTCTTCGGTATCGTGACGGCTCTGACACTGGTCTTTGCTCTGAATACCTTTATCAACACCGTTATCCCGAAGGTCATGGCGATGATCGCCGGCTGATAACCGCATAAGACTTGTAATCTGCCAGACGTTCCTGACGAAGTGACCTTCCGAGGGAACGCCTGGTATTACTATGGAGGTACATATTATTATGAAAGAACTGGTTTTACAGAAGGTCGCCGAAAACCGCGGCATGATGCTGCAGCTTGTTTCCGATATGGTTAAGATCGAGAGCGTCAGCGGCAACGAGGCTAAACTGGCCGCCTTCCTGATGGATTACTGCACCAGACTCGGTTTTGAATGCGAAATCGACCGCCACGGCAACTTCTTTGCCTATGTCAAGGGTAAACGTCCGGGCAAGCGCCTGATCTTCAACAGCCATCTGGATACCGTGGAACTGGGTACCGGCTGGGACAGCGATCCGCTGTCCGGTCTTATCGAAGAGGATAAGATCTGGGGCCGCGGCTCCACAGACTGCAAAGGTGCCATCGGTGCCCAGATCACAGCTGCTTACGCCGTCCTGCAGGCCGGCGCCGACTTTGCCGGCGAGATCTGCCTGATGTATCCGGTGGAAGAGGAAGTTCAGAATGTCAGCCGCAAGGGCACCTACAAGGCTCTGTGCGACGGCTTCACCGGCGACATGGCCGTTAACGGCGAAGACACTGACCTTCATGTCTGCCTGGCCTGCGAAGGTATGCTGGAAGTCATGATCACCACCCACGGCGTCGGTGCCCACGGTGCCACCCCCTATGAAGGCAAGAATGCCATCAAGATGATGTGCCGCGTCATCGACGAGCTCGATAAGATCGTGCCGGGTGTCAACAAGTGGACCGGCAGCGGCTCCATCAACCCGGGTGTCATCACCGGCGGTGCCCGCTCCTCCGTCGTGCCGGATACCTGCTCCCTGCGTGTTTCCCGCTTCACGGTGCCGGGTGAGAACAGCGCTCTGTTCTGCAGTCAGATCGAAGAGATCTTCAAAAAACTGAAGGCCGAGGATCCGTCCTTCGACGCCACGCTGGAGCTGACATACGACTCCAACCCGTCCATCGTCGACGAGGATGCCGATATCGTCAAGGCCATCGCCCAGGCCCACGCTGATCTGGGTCTCGACTGCCCGTTCTACGGCACACCGCAGCACGACGATGCCGACTTCCTGACCAATGTGGCCCATATTCCGACCGTTCTTTACGGCCCGGGCACCGGTCTGCTGGCCCATATGCCGAACGAATACATCAAGATCTCCGAACTGGATGAGGCCTCCCGCGTCTACGCCATGACGATTTTAGAAGCCCTTAAGTAAATAAACCGCGGTTTTCAGAGGGTTTCGGGCAAATAAAAATTGTATTTTTGCGCTTTATTTGTATAATTATATAGGAAAAATTTGATATGCCGATGACCGACGGGAAACCGTCGGTCAAAAGCGTCATGTGAGAAAGGATGCTGTCATGAGTAAAGTTCTTAATGTCGGTATGGTCGGCTTCGGCTATATGGGACGTATGCACGCGATGGCCTATGATAATATCCGCTATTATTACAATACGGATGTCAGAGTCAAACTGTATGCCGTAGCCGATGTGGTCAGACCTGTCGGGGCTCCGGTGGATTTTGAAAAATATTACACCAGTGCGGAAGAGATGCTGGAAGATGACAATATCGATATTATCGACATCTGCGCGCCCAACTTTGTGCATAAGGAAGCGCTGGTCAAGGCCATCGCCAAGCATAAGCCGATCTACTGCGAAAAGCCGCTGACGACCGATCTGGCCACCGCCGAGGAAGTCATGCGCACCATCGAGGAAACACAGTATCACGAAGTCAACCGCGTGACCTTTGAATACCGTTTTGTGCCCGCCATTATCCGCGCCAAGCAGATCATTGACGAGGGAGGCATCGGTGACATCATCAATTTCAACTTCAAATATTACGGCTGCGAGTTCCTGGATCCGAACCGTCCCATCAGCTGGCAGTCCACCAAGGCCATGTCCGGCGGCGGCGTTCTTTACGCCATGGGCACCCATGCGCTGGATATGATCCGCTATCTGATCGGCGAGGTCGATGATGTCTTCGCCCAGCAGAAGACCTATTTCAAAAAACGTCCGCTTCGCGACAATCCGGCAGAGATGAAGGATGTGGAGATCGAAGATCTGATCAACGTTCAGTTCAACTGCAAAAACGGCGCCATGGGCACGCTTCTTCTGTCTCAGGTGGCAGCGGGCTCCGGTGTCGACCTGACCTTTGAAGTCTACGGCACGAAGGGCGCGGTCAAGTTCGACCACACCAACGCAAATGTCATTTATTACTACAATAACGAA
The DNA here is from genome assembly GCA_029005135.1 of Lachnospiraceae bacterium. Lineage (GTDB taxonomy): Bacteria > Bacillota > Clostridia > Lachnospirales > Lachnospiraceae > Chordicoccus. The sequence continues at coordinate 15,834 of JAQXFO010000018.1, read as the reverse complement.
GATCCGAAGGAGCCCACAGGCGGCTACGGCGGTTTCAAGGCCATCGAGACCACACAGAAATACGGCGGCGAAGCCGTGTTCCCGCCGCCCCGTGTGACCATTGCCTGGAGCCGGTATCATATCGCCAGCCTGTACGATTTCGTCAGTGCCGTGGCCGCCGGCCGCGACACGCATCCGAATTTCGAGGATGGCTTCCGCGTCCAGCAGCTGACCGACGCGATCTATCGCTCGGCTGAAACCGGCCGGATCGTCAAACTGTGATCCGCCTTTGACAAGGGTAATTCGCTGATTTAGCTTTTTGATATTGAGGTAATCAACATGAAAGATCTTGAAATGGTCCACGGCGCCCTTCGGCTGGCTCAGATTAATGCCGGGCTCAAGAGCGATGAACGTGCCCTGATCGTCTGCGACACCGACAATATAGACATCGCCAAGGCTCTGGCCTATGCCGTCAAGAGCATCGGTGCCGAATACACGATCGCCATTATGGAGCCGAGAAGCACTCACGGTGAAGATCCGACGGAAGCCATCGCCAAAGCCATGCTGGGCGTGGATGTTGTCTTCGCACCGACAAAATTCTCACTGTCTCATTCCAAGGCCCGTGAAACGGCCAATGAACACGGCGTCCGCTTCATCAGCATGCCGGATTATACCCGCGACATGATGAAGGGCGGCGCTCTGGATGCCGATTTCCTGGAGATCTACAAGACGGTGCAGAACATGAAAGATCGTCTGACGGCTGCCAACGTGATCCATATCACCACCAAGGCCGGCACCGACGTGACGGTTCACTGCGAAGGGCGCGTCGGCAACGAGGTTTCCGGCGTCTGCCGTACACCGGGCACCTGGGGCTCCCCGCCCAACATTGAGGTCAACGTCTCTCCCATCGAGAACCTGACACAGGGTGTCGTGGTGGTGGACGGCAGCATCCCGATGCCGGAGATCGGCGTGATCACCGAGGAAGTCAAGCTGGTCATCAAGGACGGCAAGATCGCCGAATTCATCGGCGGCAAGCAGGCGGAGACCTTCCGTCAGCTGCTGAAGATCGAGACCAACGACGCCAACCGCGTACTGGCCGAGTTCGGCATGGGCCTTAACGACAAGGGCGTTCTCAAGGGCTCCATGCTCGAGGACGAAGGCGCCTACGGCACCTGCCACTTCGGCTTCGGCCACAACGCCGATCAGGGCGGCGAGAACACCGCCGGTGTCCACATTGACTGCGTCTACCGCAATCCGGATATCGAGATCGACGGCGAATACGTCATGAAGGACGGCAGGCTTCTCATCTGAGAGCGCGGCTCCGACGGATAAGAAAATCGCTTTACAAGTCTATCTGATCAAGGAAAGAGAGAGAGTATGTACAACAAAAATATTATGCTGATGGCCGGACCGACGACCATCCCGGAGAGGGAACTGGCCGCCATGAACCGCCAGATCATTTTCCATCGCTCCCAGGAATTCGAAGACATTTCCCTGGAACTGACGGAGAATCTCAAGAAGGTCTTCAAGACAAAAAATGACGTGATGGTCCTGACAGGCTCCGGCACCTCCGCCATGGAAGCCTCGATCCAGAACTGTTTCAGCGCCGGCGACGAAGTGATCTGCGTCGTGCTGGGTGTCTTCTCCGAGCGTATGGCCCGCATGGCCGAGACCTACGGCCTGAATGTCCGCCGCATCACCAAGCCGGACGGCGAGGTGGCTACACCGGAAGATGTCATGCCCTATGTGACCGAGAATACCAAGGGCGTCTTTGTGGTCCACAACGAAAGCGCCACCGGTGTTACCTCCGATATCCGGGCCTTCGGTGAGGCTCTGAAGGACACCAACGCCCTCCTGGTGGTGGATACCGTCTCCGGTATCGGCGCCATTGATTTCGCCATGGACGACTGGCATGTGGACGTGGCCTTCGCCAGCTCCCAGAAGGCGCTGATGGGCGCACCGGGCACCGCCGTGATCTGCCTGAGCGACAAGGCCTGGAAGGCCACCGAGACCTCCACGCTGCCCACCTTCTATCTTGATCTGACCTCCGCCCGCGACATGGGCCGCAAGGGCCAGCAGCCCTGGACACCGGCCATTTACGCCATCATCGGTCTGAATGAGAGCGTGAAAATGATCGTGGAGCAGGGTATCGACAATGTCATCGCCCACAATTCCAAACTGTCTGCCATGGTGGTGGAAGGCCTCCATAAGATCGGCATCGAGCTTTTTGCCAAGGATAAGCGCTATGCCTCCAAGTCTGTCAACACCTTCGCCTACGACAAGGCGCCGGAATTTGTCAGACGTCTGAAGGAAGAATACGGCATCACGATCTACAACGGCCAGGCTCATCTGATGAGCAGCACCTTCCGCGTCGGTACGATGGGGTATGTGTCCGAGACCGATATCGCCGCTTTCCTGTATGCTGCCGAAAAAGTCAAGGCCGAGCTGGACGCCGAGTGATGCCGTGAACTGAGATTAAGAGGAGATTGAAAAACATGAGTGCTATTGAAGATAAATTTGCAAAACTGGGCTGTGACAATGCCCCGGGCCAGGAAGGCCGCCAGAAGAAGGTGGATCTGCCGCTCATCGGCGACAAGATTGACGGTGTGCCGGTGGACTTCTCCCATGGCGACGTGGATGCCCATGAGCCGACACCGGGCTCTCTGGAACTGTTCAGCGAAGGCTATGCCATCGGCGGCCATCAGGCTTATACCGAATACCGCGGCGCCGGTGCGCTCCGCGAGGATCTGGCCCGCAAGCTGGCCGCTTTCACAGGGGCTCCCGTCTCTGCCGATGACGGCATTATCCTGACACCGGGTACCCAGGGTGCCCTGTTCCTGGCCATGGGTGCCGTGATCGGCCGCGGCGACAAGGTCGCCATCGTTGAACCGGACTATTTCGCCAACAGAAAGCTGGTGGAATTCTTTGACGGCGAGCTGTACCCGATTCACATGGACTACATGAAGGGTGAGAAGGAAGGCAAGGCCGGTCTTGATCTGGCCGAGCTGGAGCAGGCCTTCAGGGACGGCGTCACCCTCTTCGAGTTCTCCAACCCGAACAACCCGACCGGTGCCATTTACTCCCGCGAAGAGATCCTCGAGATCTCCCGCCTGGCGGAAAAATACGGCGCCACTGTCATCGTCGATGAACTGTATTCCCGTCAGATCTTCGATAACCGTGAATACACCCATCTGAGAGCTCAGAATATCGTCAATCCGGACAATCTGCTGACCATCATCGGGCCGTCCAAGACCGAGTCGCTGTCCGGCTTCCGTCTGGGGGTGGCCTTCGGTTCTCCGAAGCTCATCACCCGTATGGAAAAGCTGCAGGCCATCGTGTCCCTGCGCTGTGCCGGTTACTGCCAGTATGTCTTCAGGAACTGGTTCGAGGAGCCGGAAGGCTGGCTGGATGAGCGCGTGAAGGCACATCAGGCCATCCGCGACGATCTGCTGGCGCTGTTCCGCTCGGTGCCGGGCATTACCGTCCGCCCGACCGAAGGCGGCAGCTACATCTTCCCGCACGTGGAAGGCCTTAAGGTCAGCATCGGCGATTTCGTCAAGATTCTGAGAACACAGGCCAACGTCACCGTCACACCGGGTACGGAATTCGGCCCGCAGTTCACGGAGCATTTCCGTCTGAACTTCTCTCAGGATCCGAAGAAGGCCCATGACGCCATCGTCAGAACGCTGGAGATCATTCAGCGCTATCGCTGACAAGACAGCCGCTTCAGTCATTTGTAAGGAGAAATCATATGAGAGTCGGTTTTTTGGGCTGCGGCAAGATCGGCCGCAAGATGCTTAACGAGCTGCTGACGATGGAAGGTCACGAGGTCAGCTTCATTCAGGATATTGTCTTTGACGGCGAAGCTCCCTGCCCGGTGGTGTCATCGGCTGACGAGGCGCTTCTTAAGACGACGGATCTGGTTATCGAATCCGCCACCTCCGCCGTTCTGAAGGCCAACATCGACAGTATTCTGAAGCATTGCGACCTGATGTTGTTCTCGGTCACGGCTTTTGCCGATCAGGCCTTCTATGATCACGTCAAGGAGCTGATGGCCGCTTACGGCCACCGGGTCTTCCTGCCCCACGGTGCGATTCTGGGCATCGACGGCATTGCTGACGGCCGCGAGCTGATCACCTCCGTTTCCATCGAGACAACCAAGAGCCCCGCGAGCCTCGGCCGCACCGATGAGACGGTGACCGTGCTCTATGAGGGCAGCACCCGCGGCGCCTGCGAAGCCTATCCGCGCAATGTCAACGTCCATGCCGCCGTCGCTCTGGCCGGCATCGGCTTCGACAAAACGCAGTCCCGCATCATTGCCGATCCGTCCGTCAACACCAACACCCATAAGATCATCGTTGACGGCGAAGGCATTCATTTTGAACTGAATATCAGCAGCTTCTCCACAGGCGGCGTCACCGGCAAGTACACCCCGTACTCGGCCGTGGCCAGCATGAAGAAGGTGCTGGGCGGCGAGACAGGCAGCTTCCTGTTTGTCTGAGCCTGATCAACACGTAGAAAATCCGGTCCTGAGGGGCCGGATTTTTTTTGCGCTTTTTTGCCGCCTGCCGCCGGGGCGAGCCGCGGCTTCAGAACGATAACGAGACATAGACGGCGGCTTTTTTTGACAGAAGCGGGCCCGGCGGCGTATGATAAGCTTACCTGCCGGGGCGGCCCGCACGGGGATATGAACATAAAAGGAGAAAGCCGATCTATGAATCTGTTCAAAGGCGACAACATCGTCCGCAAGGTGCTGATCATCATGACGGAGCTGATGTATGTGAATTTTCTGGCGCTGATCTTCTGCCTGCCGGTGGTGACGGCCGGCGCTTCCCTGACGGCGATGCACAACGTGCTGCTCAAGGTCGTCCGCCGCGAGGTGGAATTCGTCCGCAGGAGCTTCTGGGAGTCCTTCAAGGCGAATTTCAGACAGGCCACGCTCATCTGGCTGATCGTGCTGGGCATTGCGGTCCTCTTCTATGTGGATCTTCGCCTGATCAATGTGATGGGGACGGCTTTCCCGATGCTGATGAAGCTGATTCTGATCGGCGTTATCATCTTTGTCTTCATGATGCTGCAGTATGTTTTCCCGCTGCTGTCACATTTTGAAAATACCATTGGCGGCACGCTGAGAAATGCCTTCCTGCTGGTCTTCGCGGAATTCCCGCGGACCTTCGCCATGACACTGTGCAGCCTGTCGCCGCTTCTGGTGATCTATATCCTGGGCTATCGTTCCGTGCCGACGATCCTGCTTTTCGGTCTGGCCGGGCCGGGGGCCCTGTGCGCGCTATTCTACAGTAAAGTCTTCAAAAAGCTGGAGCCGAAAGAAGAACAGGAGGCATAAGGATGAAGAGACGTGTGATCATAGACTGCGATCCGGGCATCGATGACAGCATGGCCATCATGCTGGCTCTGCGCTCGGAGGAGATCGAGCTGGCCGGTATTACGCTGACCGCCGGCAATTGTCCGTTGGAATCCTGTTTCAGCAATGTCAAAAAGGTCCTGCACCATATGGGGTGTCCGGATATCCCGGTCTGTCTCGGTGCCGACAGGCCCCTGAAGGTGCCCTTTGTCAATGCCAAGCCGGTGCACGGCTGCGACGGCCTGGGCGGCAGCGACCTGCCGGAGGTGCCCGGCGCCCCAGACATCCGGACAGCGCTGGATTTTCTTAAGGAGGAACTGGGAAAGGGCGGCTGCTCCGTCATCGCCCTGGGCCCGATGACGAACCTGGCTCAGCTTATTATGGAAAGCCCCGAAAGCTTCGATGCCATCGAGGAGCTGGTGTCGATGGGCGGCAGCTTCAAAAGTCACGGGAACATTTCACCGGTGGCGGAATTCAATTACTGGTGCGATCCCGACGCGGCGGCCCTGGTGTACGACCATCTGGCAAAGAGCGGCGGCCATATCACCATGATCGGTCTGGATGTGACGCGGCGGATCGTGCTGACGCCGTCTCTGTTGTCCCTGATGGAGCGGCTGAATCCAAGAGAAGGCGCCTTTATCCGCAAAATCACCGGCAGCTATTTTGATTTTCACTGGAAGTCCGAGCGCCTGATCGGCTGTATCGTCAACGACCCTCTGGCGGTGGCGTATTTCCTCGATCACGGGATGTGCCGCGGCATCGAAGCCTATACCGCCGTGGCCCGCGACGGCATCTGCCGCGGCCAGTGTGTCGTCGATGAAAAGGCCTATTATCACAGGCAGGCCAACGCGGCGGTGATGACGGACACGGATGCGGCCCGTTTCTTCCGCCTCTTCTTCCGTCGTGTGCTCGGCGCGTCGGAAGCGGATCTGGACCTCATCGACCGCTGCCTGATGGCGGAATAGCGAAAAAACAAAAAGATCCCGGACTGAGCCTCCATGCCCACAGGCAGCGCGGCAGCGGTTCGGGATCTTTTTTATTCTTTTTAAATCAGCGGTGGTGACAGATAGGCCTCATAGGCTTCGTCGATGGCCTCCGACAGGCCGCGGATATAAGCATCATCATAGGGCAGGAAGAGATAGGCCTCGTCCTGATAGAGCGGGTCATTGACAGCGTCCTTTCCCAGACAAGTCTCGGCAAAAGCATCGACACAGGCCGGGTAGCCGTCATCCGTGTCGAAGACATAGTAGGCCAGAGCGAACAGACGGCCGGCGGCATTGAAATGCGAGGCTTTGAGGCGGCCGTCGAAGAGAGGGTCGTCCCGGATGAGGGTGCGCAGGTCCACCGCGGTGTCTTCGGCGAGGGCCGGCAGATCGGGTCTTTCTGCCAGAAGCTCGTCGCTCAGCATGTCATGGCGGATTATCCAGAGGAGGAAGACCGCCATATGGCTGGCCGCGGCCAGTGTTTCCGTGTTCAGATGCTTGCGGCAGATCTTATCGCGGTGACCGCGGATATCATCGATAATATGGCCGCGGTAGCCTCCCTGTACCGGTGCCTGCGTCATCGGATCGACGGCGGCCTCTTCGGCGATGGTATTGATCATGGATTCGGAGAGCTTGACGATGATATGGCGGCTGTCGTAGACATCCGCCTCCTCGCTGAAGTTGATGAAGATATCGTAGGGGACGACATTATTTTCCGGGAGCATCACATACCAGGAATCCACGGTGATATTGGCCGGAAACGGCAGCTCCGGTACCAGTCCCACGACGGTGGGCACCTGCTCGGCGATGGTGTAGACGCCGAAGACGGTGTTGTCGTCGCGGCGGAAGAAGCGCGGCTCGGCATACCAGATCGATTTCTGCTGAGTCCGGTTGAGGAAGTCTTCGAAGCCCTCCGGCGTCCCGGCGATGGCGTCGATCTCCGGCAGCGCCAGGTCGATGGGGTTCATCGCGGCAAAGACATAGATATGCGTCTTTTCTCCGCTGCGGATCGCATTATCCAACTGCAGAAGGGCCTGCTCCGAGGCGGCATAATCGTCGTCGATGAAACCGTCACAGTCCTCCGGCAGGGCCAGCTGGCCGTTCCGCCGGAAGCAGGTGGCGCCCAGGCGCAGGGACAACATCTTCACCAGGGTATAAAAACGGTCAATTTCACAGGGGGTTGAGGGCAGGGGCAGCGTCAGATGATAGACATCCTCTTCCATGGCGACCTCGAAGCCGCGTCCGATGCAGCCGGGATCAAAAAGCGTGGTATCTTCATCGATCTCGCCGGGAACCAGCTTGTAATTCCGGTCGATTCTGCCGTAGGCCAGCCCGGTCAGGGCGGCCAGCTCGGGGACTGAGGGCATGGGTGCGTGCGGGTCCTGACGCCGGATATCGATATTGACAGACATGACACTACCTCCTGTCATCAGAGCCTGACGGATGGCGGTCAGGCTCAGGCGCGCTCGGCGCCGGCATAGGTGAGATACTGCTCACCGACCTTTTCGGCCGCCCACTGACGGCTGACACGATACCCGATGGGGCTGAAGATCACCTCGCACAGGAGCTCCATCGCCGCACCGGTCAGGGAGCAGACGAAGACCTGGATCCAGGTCCATCCGAAGAAATGCAGGGAAACGATCACCGCAAAGACCAGGTTGTCGATGAACTGGGCCGCAGCGGTGGATATATAGGAGCGGACGGCAAAGGCCCGGAAATCATCCGTTTTCAGCCTTCTGCCGATCGCCTGATTCAGGAAGGCATTGCACAGGGATGAGGTCAGCATCGCGATGCTGCTGCCCAGGACGACGTACCAGCTGCCGCCGATGGTGGCGTTGAGGGCGTCGTTCACGGCCGGGAGGCCGGTGGTGTAATATTCACCCCACATGCCCGGTGAGAGCGAGAGAAGCTTGAACACGAGGGAGACCGCCAGGTTCATACCCAGAGCCAGGATCGAGATCTTGGCGGCGGCCCGGGCGCCGAAGCGCTTGCAGATCATGTCCATGCACAGAAATGAGATCCAGCTGAGGCAGAAGCCGCAGTCAAGGGCCAGATAGCGCACGGCAAACAACTCCTTGTTGGCCAGCAGGTTCATGCCGATCACACTGACGATAAAAACAGACACCGTCAGAGACGGCACATTGCGCAGCAGGATCTTGTAGTCTTCGAGTTCTTTCCTTAACATATTTTTTTCTCCTTTGGTTTTATATTTTACAAGCAGGATATCGGACCCGAACTGCTTGGGAGCTGTGCTCCGCGTTGTATTATACAACGGTGCTCCCGCAAATGCCAACGAAAGGCGCATTTTTCCCCTGACGCCGGCGGCAGCGGGCCATGGTTGATTCTGCCAGAAAATGCCGGAAAAAACTTGTCACTTTTTCGCTTTTTTTCCTCTTCCCAAGATGTGGTGTTTGCGCTATAGTATAAAAGCACAATATATAGTGAAACATCATGACGGGACAAACAATATTTAGTAATATCTCGTTTGCATAAGTGGGGAGTGTAAAAGCATGGAAGTTAAGACGAATATCATCAAGAGAAGCGGCGAGGAGGTCTCCTTCAATGAGGAGAAGATCATCCGCGCCATTGAGAAGGCCAACAACGAGGTTGACCGCATTCATCAGATGAATGAATACCAGATCAAGGCCATTGCCGACAATATTTCCAAACGTGTGGCGGAATCCACCCATGCCGTCAACGTCGAGGATATCCAGGATATGGTCGAGACGGGCATCATGGAGATGCGCGGTTTTGAAGTGGCCCAGAAGTACGTCCGTTACCGTTATAAGAGAAACCTGGCCCGCAAGTCCAACACCACGGATGACGGCATCCTGGCCCTGATCGATCAGGCCAACGAGGAGGTCAAACAGGAGAACTCCAACAAGAACCCGGTCATCAATTCCACCCAGCGCGACTATATGGCCGGCGAGGTCAGCAAAGATCTGACACGCCGCATCCTGCTGCCGGAGGAGATTGTCCAGGCCCATGAACAGGGCATCATTCATTTCCACGACTCCGATTATTTTGCCCAGCGCGAGCATAACTGCGACCTGATCAATCTGGAGGATATGCTGCAGAACGGCACCGTCATCTCCGAGACCATGATCGAGAGACCGCACAGCTTCCACACCGCCTGCAACGTGACCACCCAGATCGTGGCCCAGGTCGCCTCCAACCAGTACGGCGGCCAGTCCTTCACGCTGTCCCATCTGGCGCCCTTTGTGGATGTCAGCCGCCGCAAGATCCGCGCCTCCATCATCGAAGAGCGCAATGCCTGCGGCGAGCCGCTGGATGACGCCATCATCAACAAGATCACGGAGATGCGCCTGCACGAAGAGATCGTCAAGGGCATTCAGACGATCCAGTACCAGCTCATCACCCTGATGACCTGCAACGGTCAGGCCCCCTTCGTTACGATGTTCATGTATCTTGACGAGGTGCCGGAAGGCCAGACCCGGGAGGATCTGGCGGCCATCATCAAGGAAGTCCTGATCCAGCGTATGCAGGGCGTCAAGAACGAGAAGGGAGTCTGGATCACACCGGCCTTCCCGAAGCTGATCTACGTGCTGGATGAAGACAATATCACCGAAGATTCTCCGTACTGGTACCTGACGGAACTGGCCGCCAAGTGCAGCGCCAAGCGTATGGTGCCGGATTACATCTCCGCCAAGAAGATGAAGGAATACAAGAACGGCAACGTTTACCCCTGCATGGGCTGCCGCTCCTTCCTGACGGTGGAGGATTCCCAGAGAAATGAAGACGGCACCCACAAGTTCTACGGCCGTTTCAATCAGGGCGTCGTGACCATCAACCTGGTCGACGTGGCCTGCACCGCCGAAGGCGATATGGATCGCTTCTGGCAGGTCCTCGACGAACGTCTTGAGCTGTGCCACCGGGCCTTGCGCTGCCGTCACGAAAGACTGCGCGGCACCATTTCCGATGTAGCTCCGATCCTGTGGCAGAACGGCGCCATCGCCCGTCTGAATAAAGGCGAGAAGATCGATAAGCTGCTGTACGGCGGCTATTCGACTCTGTCCCTTGGCTATGCCGGTCTGTACGAGATGTGCGTCCGTATGACAGGCAAGTCCCATACCGATCCGGAGGCCAAGCCCTTTGCGCTGGCGGTGATGCAGCGTCTGAACGACAAGTGCCGCGAGTGGAAGGAAGCCGAGAATATCAGCTATTCCGTCTACGGCACGCCGATGGAATCCACCACCTACAAGTTCGCCAAGTGCCTGCAGAAGCGCTTCGGCATCATTCCGGGTGTGACCGACAAGAACTACATCACCAACAGCTATCACGTTCATGTCACGGAGCAGATCGACGCCTTCAGCAAGCTGAAGTTTGAGGCCGATTTCCAGAAGCTGTCACCGGGCGGCGCCATCAGCTACGTGGAAGTGCCGAACATGCAGAACAACATTCCGGCGGTGCTGTCCGTTATGAAGTACATCTATGACAACATCATGTACGCCGAGCTCAACACCAAGAGCGATTACTGCGAAGCCTGCGGCTACGACGGTGAGATCGAGATCAAGGAAAATGAGAACGGCAAGCTGATCTGGCGCTGCCCGAACTGCGGCAACACCGACCAGGACAAGATGTTCGTCGCCAGAAGAACCTGCGGCTATATCGGCACGCAGTTCTGGAATCAGGGCAGAACGCAGGAAATCACGGACCGCGTGCTGCATCTGTAAAGCCGGCCGCTGTCAAGCCTTAGAGAATACAAAAGAAAAAGCCGCGAAGGCATAAAAAGGTGCTGCGAAAGAGAAAGGATCTCCTTCGCAGCACCTTCTTTTGTTAAGAAACACGGTGCCGTGACAGCACAGCGCCCGTCGTTGAGGTCGATCACAGCGGCGGGCGGGTATGCTGCGGTCTTGAGCATCGGATGGCTCAGCTGTTCAGCAGCGCCTCAATCTGCGCCTTCGGCCTGGCGCCGACGGCCTGATTGACGATACGGCCGTCCTTGACGACCACCAGCGTCGGGATACTCATGATGCTGAATTCAGAGGCCAGAGCCGATTCCTCATCCACGTTGATCTTGCCGACGATGATGTCGGAGCGCTCTTCGGCGATCTCATCCACGATAGGGCTGACGATACGGCAGGGGCCGCACCAGGAAGCCCAGAAATCCAGCAGTACCGGACGGTCGGCTTTCAACACAACAGCTTCAAAATTTTCTTTTGTTACCGTAATCACTGACATAACAGTATCCTCCTTTTATGATCTGTACAGCGGGATGTTGCTTTGATGGTTCTATCATAACGCAATACACGGAAAAAGTCTGTGCTTTTGTTACGGGATTGTGTTCCGGGGAGGTCTTCTGGTATGATAGAGAAGCTGTGACTATGAAGAAACGAGGCTGAGTCTGATGAAAAACAAATGTCTCTTTGTCATTCCCTCCCTGGCCGGTGTCCTTCTCTTTATGATTCCGGTGAAATACGACGGCAGCTGGACGGTGATCGTCAAAATCATCGCCGATATCATTGCCGGTGCGGTCGGTGCTTACCTGCCTCTTCTGTGTACGCTGATTCTGACGGTCTCGGCTGTGATGTCGGTTTTCGCCCTTTTCGGGCCGGCCTTCATCGAGAACAGCCGCCTTTTGAAGGAGACCTTTTCGACGACGCCCTTCTGGACCGTGGTGCGCGTGCTGGGCTGCCTGTTTTGCTGGATTGCCTATCTTGGACCGGAGACAGGGTGGCTTGCGGTGATAGCCGACGGTGATCAGGGCGGTTTTATTCTCAATGACCTTCTGTGTACGCTGGTCATTATCTTCGTCATGGCGGGGCTGCTGCTGCCGCTCCTTCTGGACTTCGGTCTGCTGGAATACATCGGAGCGCTGCTGACGAAGATCATGCGCCCGGTGTTCACGGTGCCGGGCCGCGCGGCGGTCGACTGCATCACTTCCTGGATCGGTGACGGCACCCTTGGTGTTATGTTAACCTGCAACCAGTATGAGGGCGGTTTTTATTCCGCCCGGGAGGCCTCCGTCATCGCGACGACATTTTCGGCGGTCTCCATCACCTTCAGCCTTGTCGTGCTCGACCAGGTGGGACTTGTGGAAATGTTCGGCATCTACTATCTGGTGATCGTCCTGGTGGGTATTGTCTGCGCCCTGATCTGTCCGCGGATATGGCCGCTCAGCCGTAAGCCGGATACCTATCTGAAGGAAGGACGGAAGATGGCGGAAACGATCCCGGCGGGATACAAGAACAGCCGTGCATACGGCATGGCCCTGGCGATGAAGCGTGTCTCCGAACACAAAGGCGTGGGCGAATTCCTGAAAAGCGGGGTACTGAATTCCGCCAAAATGTGGTTCGGTGTGCTGCCTACCGTCATGTGCATCGGCACGATCGCCCTTCTGATCGCCAACAAAACGCCGGTCTTCACCTGGCTCGGCCTGCCCTTCAAGCCCTTCCTGTCCCTCCTCGGGGTGCCGGAAGCGGCGGAGGCGGCGTCTACCGTCATTGTCGGCTTTGTGGATATGTTCACACCGTCGATCCTCATCGCCGGCGCCGGTGTCAGTGCCATGACCCGCTTTATCGTGGCGGTCGTCTCCGTCACGCAGGTGCTCTACCTGTCGGAGGTCGGCGGCCTCATCCTGGCTTCCAGACTGCCGGTCAACCTCTTTGAGATGTTCGTGATCTACCTCGAGCGCACGATCATTTCCTTCCTGATCGTCTGCCCCATTGCGCAGCTGATATTCTGACAGGGATTCACCGCGGCCGCAAAAAAAGAAGCCGCTGCAGGCTTCTTCCTTTGTATGAAAACGGTATGGATTTTTAAAATCGTGTCAGGCTGCTGCTGTTTGCTGCTGACTTAGAAGCGAACACCATAGAAGGCTTCGTAATAATCTTTCAGGAATGATCTGATCTTCATAACAGGCTCTCCTTTCATTTGATATGGGTATGAATGGAAGTTGTTTCCTTGTTTCTGATATGATAATAACGCGAATGAAGGGAAAAGTAAAAAACTATAAGAAGTTTATTATGATATAAAAAAGATATAATAAGATACGCATCTTGCCGGGAAGGGACTGCCGCAGCAGTCCCTTTTTGTACGGGAATCGCATCAGGAGATCAGGCAGCCGGGTCTGACACGGTGAGCGGGAGCGCATTCTGAACGATGCGCTCCCGTTTTCTTTGTCGTTTTCCCCGGGAGCGGAAGCTGGAAATCCGTGTTGACAGGCACTATAATGATTTTTGTTTTCAGGTCAACAAAGTATTCAAGATAAAAAGCAGAGTTACAGTCAGAGATATGCCGATCAGATATTGTCAAAAAAACAGAAAAGAGCGAACCGGGAAGGCCCGGCGGCCGGCGGCGGCCCTGCTGACGGTCGTCTTCACGGCCTGTCTTATGCTGTCCGGGTGCCGCGGTGAGGTGTCGTCGGCGGAAAAGGAGCCGGCGATCTCGGCCGAAGCAGCGATTTCGGCGATGGCATCGGAACCGGAGACGGCGTCTGAATCGGAATCGGAGACGGCGTCTGAATCGGAACCGGCAGATAACCCGACCATTGAGCCGGCAGATACCACGGAACCGGATTCGACGGCGGAAGCGCTGCCGGAGGGTTCCTCCCTGTGGGTGCGTTTTCTTGACGTGGGGCAGGCGGATGCCGCGCTTGTCTGCTGCGATGGCCACTATATGCTGATCGATGGCGGCGGCCGGGAAGCTTCGAGCCTGATCTATACGGTGCTGAAGGATCTTCAGGTCCCGAAGCTGTCCCTGCTTGTGGCCAGTCATGCCCATGAAGATCATATCGGCGGCCTCGCCGGTGCGCTCAGTTACACGACGGCGGATCTGACGCTGTGCCCCGTGACGGATTATGAGGGGGAGGTCTTTCAGCATTTTAAAACCTATGCGGAGCAAAACGGCGGCGGCATCACAGTGCCTTCGGTCGGCGATCAATATGCACTGGGAGCGGCTTCCGTCGCTATCCTGGGGGTTAACGAGGGCAGCAGCGTCAACGATACCTCGATCGTGCTGAAGGTGACCTTCGGGGAGACGTCCTTTCTCTTTACCGGAGATGCGGAGCAGCCGTCGGAGGAGGCGATGCTGCTTCGCGGTGAGGATCTCCGGGCCGATGTGCTCAAGACTGCCCATCACGGCAGCCAAACCGGGACGACGGAGGCCTTCCTTCAGGCGGTGGATCCGTCAATCGCGGTGATTTCCGTGGGCAGCGGCAATAGCTACGGCCTGCCGGACAACAGCGTGGTGAAGCGCCTGGAAGCGGCGGGGGCGGCTGTTTTCCGAACAGACACAAACGGTGATATCACCATCACCTCCGACGGGCATGAACTGACGATCGCCCTGGAAAAGGAAAATACCCCGGCCTCACAGACGGAACCGTCGGAGGCTGGCGGCACTGCCGTTCCGGCCGGTGACAGTGGCAGCGAGTCAGAGCTGTCGTACGTCCTGAATACGAACACGCACCGTTTTCACAGGCCCGCTTGCGACAGTGTGAAGGAAATGAAGGAGAAGAATAAGGCGTATTTTACCGGGACGCGGGAGGAAGTGATCGCACAGGGGTATCAGCCCTGTCAGCGCTGCCAGCCGTAGAGAAAAGGCGAAAATGAGCCGGAAGCGTGAATTTGGCGTGATTGGCACTTTTGGGGGCGTTCTTTTGGACAGCTTCTGAGAGACAATGACAATGCCCGAAGGAAGGCGGAGGCACAAAAAAAGGAGTCTCCTCGAGGGACTCCTTTCTCTGTTTCGTAAGCGGTTAAGATTCTATAAATCAGTCAGCCGTCTGTTCGTCTGTCGTGAATCAGAAGCGAACGCCGTAGAAGGATTCGTAATAGTCTTTCAGGAATGATTTGATCTTCATAACAGGATCTCCTTTCATTTGGTATTGGTATGATAGGAAGTTGTTTCCTTGTTTCTGATATGATAATACAGCGAACAAAGAAATATGTGAAATATGTATTATAATGAACAAATAATACAAAATAGATATAATAAAGCGCCGGGGAAACAGGAGGCAGCGGTATGGAAGATTTTGGTATGGATTGGAATGGCAGCGGCAGCCACGATGCCTTTGACAGCTATATGGACATGGAGGTAATGAGAACTTCCGGGGACAGCCGTGCCGGCGGCCGGAAGCCGGCTGAGCATGGTCATGACACCGACGGGCGGGAGGTGAAGGTATGGCGCGTTCTCGATAACCTGGCCTTCTTCCTTACCATTGTCTTCATGGGGGTCATATCGGCTATGCTATTTAGCCCTGCGCTTGTGATCACGCTGCCATGGGTGGGACTCTTCGTTGTCATTGCGATTCTGGTGGTGATCAGGAGAAGTCTGAAATCGTAAGAAAAATGCGCGGCGGTTCCGGTATCTAACGCTTTAGATTTTTTATGGAGGTGTTCTATGTTGACTGTGATATGTATTCTGCTTTTACCGGTGTGTGTCTTGTGGGAAGTGATGAAGAACGCGTGACGAAAACGGCACAAAAAAAGAAGTCTCCTCGAGGGACTCCTTTCTCTGTTTCGTAAGCGGTTAAGATTCTATAAATCAGTC